>NZ_LT906457.1:0-337500 GCF_900186965.1 Legionella spiritensis | reverse complement strand
GGAATCATCCACCTTTTTACGTTCCAAAACCTGGATGATATGCCAGCCGAAACCCGATTTTACCGGCTTGCTGATTTTATTGACGGCCAATTCATCCATAGCCTTCTCAAATTCGGGCACCAGTTCGCCGGAGTTTACCCAACCCAGATCACCGCCTTTAATGGCGCTTGCGGCATCCAGAGAATATTGTTTCGCCATACGGGCAAAATCCTTCCCGGCTTTTAATTGCTGATACACATTAAAAGCCTGTTTTTCAGCCTCGGCAGACGTCATACTTGCATCTTGCTTGAGCAGTATATGCCGTACATGGGTTTTAGTGACTTCGTGTTTTTGCGGTGCGCCGCCAATTTCTATCAACTTGATCAATTGAAAACCGTTTCCGGTACGCAACGGTCCAGCCACGTCGCCTTTTTTCATTTTAACGACCTGGCTGGCAAAAATTTCCGGCAATTCCGCGAGGTTGCGCATACCCAGATCACCGCCTTCCAAAGCAAATTCACCACTGGATTCGGCAATGGCCAGACGGCTGAAATCCTCGCCTTTTTTTATTTTAGCCAGTAATTCACGGGCTTTTTGCTTCGCTTTGTTTAACTGCTCCGTAGTAGGCTCCTCGGGCAAAGGGATAACAATATTCTGCAACTGATAAGTATATTGCGCCTTGTCCTGGTACTTGGAAGATTTCAGGAAATCCTCGACCTGTTGCGAGGAAATAGTGATATCCTTGCCCACAGCCTTTTGCTGCAGCCGGCTGATTAATATTTCCTTACGAAGGCTCTCGCGATACTGTTGCCAGTCCATGCCGGTCTTGCTGATTTCCTGACGCAGTTCCGATACGGAAAGATGATTGGCTGCGGCAATTTTATCAATAGCCTCATTAAGCTCGGTGCTGTCGATAGCCAAATTATTCTGTTTCGCCAGCTGTAATTGCAAATCAACGTCAATTAAATGCTGCAGCACTTGTTTACGAAGTGTATTCTCCGGAGGCATCTCCATTTTTTTGGCGATCATTTGCTTGCGTAACAAATCCACCTGCGAATCCAGTTCACTTTTCGTAATAACACCATCATTGACTAAGGCTACCACGCTGTCCAACGGTTGCGAAAAGACCATTGTCGGTATTAATAAAGCCAACATTACCATTCGCTTCAGCATCTACTATTCCTCTAATTTGTCTTTTTGCCCGCATTTTGGGTTAATTCTACTCATAATACAAGCAACTTTGTTCATAGTACGTCATCAACTGCATTATTTACAATCAAAATGATTCCAAATAACTCCATCTTACGCCAACAAACCTGTTGATGGCTTGCCTAATCTAGCACAATTACCGTCTGTCAGTGATGAAAACCATCGAGATAACCTGGTATATAGGTTTGTATCCTGCTCGCCGGATCATTGTTACCTACCGATCCCAATCCTTTCAAAAGAAATTGCAAATAAACGTTGTTATTATATTGCGGACGCAATTGATTGTTTAAGCTTCGAAAAGTTCGTCCTCCCATTAACCGGACAGCCCAACAACAGCTGTCGTATTGCAATCCGAGAAAAGACATCATTTCATACTGCTTGCTGACATTGTAACTATACGCTCCCAAGCTGCTCCACTGCTCATTAAAAGGCCATGCGTAAGCCAGCGTTATCTGGTTCAGGGAATTATCCTGTATATTATTAC
The DNA here is from genome assembly GCF_900186965.1 of Legionella spiritensis. Taxonomy (NCBI): domain Bacteria; kingdom Pseudomonadati; phylum Pseudomonadota; class Gammaproteobacteria; order Legionellales; family Legionellaceae; genus Legionella; species Legionella spiritensis. The sequence continues at coordinate 335,828 of NZ_LT906457.1, read as the reverse complement.
TCGAAGCGACCTGAGTGATATCGCCATTGACCAGATAATTATATCCCAGGCTGATAATATGATTGATTTCGGGCTGATAATGAAAATTCAGATGAGCATTGTTGGTGCTATGAGTGTAGGGATCCCAAATATAATCACCGATCACCGACCAGGCCGAATTGAAGCGATAGACAGCTCGGGAAGCAATGGGTGAGGATTTGGCCAGCGGCGATAAAAAGCCCAGTGTATCCGGGTTTTCAACGCAATAACCCGAGGCACTCTGACAAAGCAACACGTTTCTGTCCGCGAAATAACGAATCTGACCCACCGCCAGGCTCGCTTTTTCCACACCGCTTTCCTCAGAAATCCATCTTGTGGTCACCGCATAAGCAAGTTGATTAGCATCACCAATACGATCGTAACCGGAAAACCGGTTGGTTCGGAACAACTGATCCGTATTAAAAATCATATACGCCGAGTCATAAACCGGTATGTTTGTCTGATTTTTAAACGGCACATACAGATAATACAGTCGTGGTTCCAGTGTCTGGATCAAGCCATGATTCAAAAATCGGGTATAACGTTCAAAAAATAGTCCGCTGTCCAAACTGACTCTTGGAATGGTTCGGCTGAAATGTTCATTGGCTATGCTGCCCATGTCAAGCGCATTATAATAACTTCCGGTAAGCATCGTTGTGCCGGCAATATTGCGCCCCGCACTTCGGACATCATAATAATTTTGCACCAGCTCGACCGACGGTGTTATGTAACCCCAGGGTTTATTCTGTGGTAACGACAAGACGGGATTGAAATAATATCGGGGCCCCTGGGGTTGAAGAAGAACATGGTTTGGCCAATTGAAATAATCAAATTGGCCATGGAGAGTCAAATTACCGTTGAACGGCAAATCATCATAACTGCCGATAGCCAATAATTGCGGCAAGCGCTCGTAAATATCGCTAATCGGCGATAAATTCACAGGCTGCAACGTTTGATAACTTTGCACCATGCTGCGAAATAACCAATGATCCGTAGTATAGGAGATATCACCCTGACGCAGCAATTGCCGTTCGGTGAGAAGCGCTAGGTTCGTACTGAAATCCTGCAGATAATAATCATCAGATACCTGCTGGACGTTAATATTCATCCGCAAACCAGGATAAAACTGTGTCGCGTTCTGCACCTGAAAAGACCACCGGTTGTTTGAATTGCCCTGCAACTGCGGAAATTCCAGGCTATTATCGTTCAGAAATTTCTGATAGGCGCGATCGTCAGGCAAAAAATTGCCGCTTATAACACCGGCCGACTGCTCGGTTAGAAAGCGGAACTGCCCTCCCATCATCAAACCACGACGAGTGTAGACATGCGGTATCAGAGTCGCGTCATAATTAGGGGCAATATTCCAGTAATATGGCAGGGAAAAATCTACCCCTCCCACGTTCGATGATCCAACCACCGGCATTAAAAACCCGGATTTACGCTCCCTGGATGTGGGAAAACTTAAGTACGGCGTATAAAAAACAGGAACATTTCCGATCAGCAATTTAGCATCACGAGCAACTCCCGTCGCGCTGGCCTGATCCAGTTTGATGGACTTCGCTTCAATATGCCAGGCTCTATCCTGTGGAGCGCACGTGGTATAAGTGGCTTGTTGCAATAAATAATCCTTATTGGCAAACCGCTCAATCAAGCTGGCTCTCCCCCAGGCAGGCAGTACGGCACCTGGTTTTAGCGAGGTAAACCGATACAACACATCTTCCACATGTCCCGAGCGATCCTGCGGATTAATACTGGCTTTTCTGGCTATCATGAGCCGTCCGGGCTCCAGATATGTCACTTCCCCCAACAGTTCAATTTTGGTCACCTTATTGGATTGGGCGTCACGATAGACATAAGCGGTCTGGGCATTCACCACCCGCCCGGTCTGACGCACCTCCACATTGCCGGCCAGTCTGGAGCGTCCCTGCTGGTATAATGACACGTCATCAGCCAGGATATTCACCTCATCCTCATCGCTGAGCGGTGCAACATCCAGCGGTTGATATGTGCCCAGACATAACGACTGATCCGGATTGGGCTGCCAGCCTAAACATTGGGCAATTTTAGCGCGACGATCGTCATCCAGATCGATATTGCGAGGAATAACGCAGGCTTGCACCGGTTCGATGACCGTAGCACCTGCGCGCAAGGATTGGTGGTACAGCATGGTGGAAAAACAAACGGCAACAATACCAATAGCCGGGAGCCATTGCCGTTTAATGACCGAATTCAATCTCAAAATAACGCCCTTCAACCGCATTGGCAGCCGTAAAACGAATTGTCGACAAACCCTGATGTTCACCGTCACCAAAATACCTTATGATCCTGGAGCACAACGTGCACGGAATTCAAATCATTAGCCTGGTTTGGCCAACCGTCTGTTGACATTTGCTTTTTCGCAACGAAAATGATGCCGAATTACGGTAATGAAAGCAAATACCAACAGCCCTAAACAGGCATGTTACGTAGTCAAGCTCGGGAGTATAACATGCAAAATCGACAAAACGCACTGAACAAATGGCTTAAGGAAAACCTCCATGTTGACCATTTTTCATTGACACCGTTAACCGGCGACGCCAGCTTCAGACGCTATCTACGCCTGCGTTATTCCGGAGTCAGCCGGATTGTTATGGACGCGCCGCCGGACAAGGAACCTTTGCGCCCTTTTGTTTATATTGCCGACCTGCTGCGTCAAGCCGGTGTACATACCCCTGAAATTTACGCGTATGACAATCAGGCGGGATTCGCATTGCAGGAGGATTTTGGCGACACACTTTTGCTGAGCTGTCTAAACTCCGATACCGCCGATGCCTTGTATGGTAAAGCCATGGATACTCTGACCCTGCTGCAAGCCTGCCCGACAAGCGACGACCACAACACGCTGCCTGTTTTTGATCAACCATTCATGATGGCTGAAATGGAATTATTCAGAACATGGTTTGTGAAAGGTTATCTGCAATTAACTCTGGATCAGCAGGAAGAGGCACTGATCACCCAAACGTTTCAAACGATAAGCCAGGACATTGCCCGGCAACCGCAAGTTTTTATCCATCGTGACTATCATTCACGAAATATCATGATACTGGAAAACGAGCGTTCTCCGGGCATTATCGATTTTCAGGATGCCATGCTAGGTCCAGTCACCTATGATTTGGTATCCTTGCTGAAGGATTGCTATATACAATGGCCGCGCGAACGGATCAGCCGCTGGATCACCGACTTTTACGAACAGGCACCGCAGGCAAACCAAATGCCCCTGCCTTTGTTTACCAGTGCCTTTGAACTATGCGGATTACAGCGCCATTTAAAAGTTTTAGGTGTGTTTTCACGCCTGTATCTGCGTGATAACAAACCTGATTATTTAAAGGATTTACCCCTGACGCTTCATTACGTTCGGGACAGCCTGGAATCCCGCCCCGGTTTTCAACCTTTTTATCAATGGATGCAAACGAGGATCCGATTACCATGAAAACCGCCATGATTCTGGCCGCAGGTCGCGGAGAACGCTTAAAACCACTGACAAACAGCATTCCCAAGGCCATGTGCGCCATTCAGGGAATACCACTTATTGAATATCATGTTAAAAATCTGGCGAAAAGCGGGTTTCAGCGCATCATTGTCAATCACGCTTATCTGGGCGATCAGATCCGCAGGTATCTGGGAGACGGAGGAGCGTGGGGCATTGATATTTGCTATTCTCCCGAACCTCCAGGTGGGCTGGAAACCGGTGGCGGCATTTATAATGCGTTGCCCTTACTGGGAGATCAACCTTTCCTGACGGTGAACGCAGACATCCTGACCGATTATGATTTCAGCGCCCTCACGATTCCGGACTCATCGCTCGCCCATCTGATACTAATCAATAATCCTGTCCATAACGCCGGCGGCGATTTTGATTTTGGTCATGATAACCTGCTTACCAATAACCGGCGTTACACGTTTCTTGGCATTGCCTGTTATCGTCCCCAGGCTTTCTCGCGCTGTCGTCCGGGTCGGTATTCCGTAACCCCGACTCTCCGCACTCTCGTGGATGAAGGCAGCGTCAGCGGCGAATTGTTTGCAGGGCACTGGCTGGATATTGGATCGATGGCTCGCCTTAATCAGACTAATGAATACGGTTTCAAGTCATGAACATCCTCTTCGTGAACATTCGGGCTTTGTATACGATAGAGCAAGAGGCCGGCTTTTGAAAGCCTGCACCAGCATCGCGCCCTTGTGTCGCGGACAAACTGCGGCACTAGGCTCTGTGAACCAAAATTTTCACAGCTGCAAATGCGGCTAATTGGCGCCATTGTGTCTTTGAATTCGTTAAATAGAGCCCGCTATTCGCCTCATTCAAAGACACAATGGCACTCAATTATCCACATTTTTGCTTTGCGAAAAAATTGGTTCACAGAGCCTAGGGCTGGGTGAATAGTTCGGACGAATTACCCTTTCATGCCGGTACCGGCTGACGGTTCTTCCGGTTCGTTCTTCGTCTCCGGGGCGGTAGTTCCCGTTGTTGCGGCTGTAGATGCCGCCACTTTCTCTTTGGGCGCTTCCCGAGGCTTTTGTTTTGGAAATTTGTGCTCCTGAGCGGTAAAGGTAATTTCCTCGCCTTTCAATTTGCCCTCCAGAAATTTCTGGAAACCTTCCTTGGGATCATTAATCTGCTGGGAAACCTTTTTGGTATCCGCTTTGACAGGGTTTCCTGCCTTGTCTTTCAGTTTTTCACCATTACTGTCGCATTCATAGATGATACTGCCTTCACTGAGGTACCCCTTATCCGCAAGCCAGGCGTTGAAAATTTTGTCCATATAGGCAATCGCTTCCGAATTCTCCTCGGGATCCAGTGATTTCCCATCCACACTATAGCCTCGAACCAGTTGGGCGATATCACTAATGGCAAAATCCATTTTGAGCGCGCCTTTAACCTGCTCTTTCAGTGACGTCAGGGCATTTTTGGAAATATTACCCTGCATGTTCCTGAAATCACTGCCAGCCGGTGCTTCGCCGGCCCAGGTATCTCCAATCGGCGTCATTTGAAAATAAACGTTTTGTTCAAACTCACGGACCGTCTTGCGAACAGCCGCGGATGATTCGTAAATTCCCTTACCGGCTTTTTTTAATATATTTTCAAATTGCTCGCGAGAATAGGTGGCTACTTCCGGAGTTTTTTTCGCAAGTTCGAAAAGTTTCCTCAGATCTTCCTTAGTCGGTAGATAGATTGTTGCCTTTGCCATTTTACAAACCTCGTCTGGTATATAAATAAAGTATATACGGTCAAGCTTTCCTTAACATTAACAAAGGTAACCTGGTGCCGGTTTTACTCAGGCAACCAGGATCCTAATCAAATGGATTGGGCAGTTTGTCGGCCACGGAAGCATATTTTTTATTACGCATGGATTCAAAGGTAAATTCATCCACCTGCATGGCATCCCAGCAAGCATGCTCGATGGCCACCAAATCATCCATGTCCTGCTGCGACAATTGCCCGTTACTGACTTTCTCAGCCAATTTTCCAGTAAGTGCTTGAAACTTATATCGTTTGAGATCAATGATTTTTTTGTAGAGATCGCCTTTTTCAATCAACATTTGCAAGGTATTTTCCATTTTATCAACGGGTTGACGACGATCGCCGGACAGGTAAACGCGCTTTTTAACAGCGTTACGATAATGGTTATTCCCCATCATGATTTTCGCCAGTCGATGATCAAGTTTATCGCAAGGGTAGCGCATGGTCTGTCCCAGAGGGAAGGCCAGCAGGCGCATGCAAACCCCCAGAAATCGTTGTGGAAAATTAGCGCACAACGCCAGCAAAGCTTGTTGCGCATGATAAAAACAATAACGCACCGCCCACTGGGCATGTACTTTCTCATCCGTATTTTTGCCGTGTTCCTCGTAATTACGCAACGCCCCCATGGCCATATAAAGGTACGACATGCCGTCGGCCAGACGCGCCGATAGCCGCTCCTTGCGTTTTAAATCACCGCCAAGAACTATCAGGGACAAATCAGCCATCCAGGCGTAAGCATGACTCAAACGCGCCAGACGTTTGTATTCTCTTTTCAAATCATTATCCGGAGCCTTGATAAAAAGGCCGCCAGTCCATCCGGAACAGATCGTTTTGGCAAAATTACGCATAAAATAATGAATATGCTGCCAGAGCAGGGTATGAAACGCGGCCTTGTCTTTCCGGGAAATGGCGTAAAACTCCTCACGCACGAAAGGATGGCAAGCCATGGAGCCCTGACCGAAAATCAAGAGATTACGGGACATGATGTTGGCGCCTTCCACGGTAATAGATACCGGCACCCCCAGATAAAAAGAGGTGAGGTAGTTACGCGGACCGACAACAACCGCCCGCCCGGCATGAACATCCATCGCGGCATTGACCGTTTTTCTCGCCAGTTCGGTGTTAAAATATTTGGTGATTGCCGAAGCGACGGACGGCTTTTTGTGTTGATTAACGGCAGCAACCGTCAACAGGCGGGTTGAATTAATCAGATAGTTTAACCCGGCGATTTCAGCAAGCTTTTCCTGTACCCCCTCAAATTGCCCGATCTCCACATTAAACTGGCGACGTATGCGCGCAAAGGCTCCAGTGGTTAAATAAGCGATGGTGGAAGACGCCGCGCCCAAAGCCGGTAAAGAAATGGAACGGCCTATGGATAAACATTCCACCAGCATATGCCAGCCGCGACCGGCATTTTTCTGGCCGCCGATGATGGTGGAAATGGGCACTACGATATTGTCCCCGCGCAACGTTCCATTCATAAACGGTTGCTCCGCCGGCAAATGGCGGTTGCCGATTTCAAGATTTTCCGTATCTCTGGGAATCAATAAACAGGTGATTCCTTCCTCGCCTTCTCCTTTCAACAGGCCATCCGGATCTTTCAGGGTAACCGCAAGACCAATCAGGGTGGCAACCGGGGCTAAGGTAATCCAGCGTTTGTTCAGGTTATTAATACGCAGACACAGCGTTGTTTTACCATCTACTTTCTTTTTAATAACGGTGGCTTCAGACTGGATAGACGTGGCGTCACTGCCCGCGCCCGGCTCGGTTAAGGCAAAGCAGGGGATATCAATGCCCTTGGCCAGATTGGGCAGATACTGTTTCTTTTGCTCGTCGGTACCATAATAATGCAGCAATTCACCGGGCCCCAGCGAGTTAGGTACCATCACGGTGACAGCAGCTACTCCGGAACGGCTGGCAATTTTCATGACGACATCAGAATGCGCACGCGCCGAAAATCCCTTACCGCCAAACTCCTTGCTGATAACCAGACCCAAAAAACCCTTTTCCTTTAAAAAAGTCCATACGTTCTCTGGCAAATCCCCTTCCTGCATGACAGACCACTCGTCCAGCATGCCGCACAACACCTCGGTTTCATTATCGAGGAATCGCTGCTCTTCTTCCGTCAGTTCCGTAGAAATAGCATGGAGCTTCTCCCAATCGGGAGAACCGGTAAAAATATCCTGCTCAATCCATGTATCGCCGGCGTTTAACGCTTCCTCTTCGGTTTTGGTCAGTTTGGGAATGGATTTTTCCGCACGCACGTATGCAAAATTACTGATGGCGGCACGTACCTGTTCCACGCGGATAACCACATCAATGGCAATCAGAACCAGTGCGATGCTTAAGGTAGGCAGCCAGTGCATGCCCAGCAAGCCGGTAGCCAGCAGAAGATAGACCACGCTGCCGATTTCCCATACGACAGGTTCCATAGCGCGGTAGAGCACCACAAGAGTAAACGCGAGATAAATAATGAATAACAATGTGAGCATGGTAATCTCTTCCTTTGTATTGCGTAAAACAGCGAGATAATTGTTGTATAGAGCTTAGGCTCCGTGAACCAAAATTTTCACAGCTGCAAATGGGGCTAATTGGCACCATTATGTCTTTGAATTCGTTAAATAGAGCCAGCTATTCGCCTCATTCAAAGACATAATGGCACTCAATTATCCACATTTTCGCCTTGCGAAAAATTTGGTTCATGGAACCTAGGCTCCGTGAACCAATTTTTTTCCGATCGAAAACAAGGCAACTATTGTTGCACAGCAAATAATAATTTCCTGTAGCCCGTCATGAAGGCGCAGCCGTAATGCGGGATAACCTTCCTAATTGGCACATCAAACCCGCAATAGGCCACAGGCCTCCTTACGGGCTACGGCTTTTCCGCAAAAAAATGGTGCGAAGAAAATTTGGTTCACAGAGCCTAGTATATACCGTTAACGAGGTATATTGCGAGAGAGAAAACGCATCAAAACAATGAGTTTTCTTGCGACGGGTTCGTCCTTTTCAACTCATCGCTTGCCTCAACGACCGGTTGCTTCGACTGAATAATATTCTCGGGTCTGGAAAAGAAGCCGTTTCTTGAGCTTGCCAGGCTGCCTGAATACTCATGAGGTCCAGGTATCATGACGAATGATTTGATGGCCTCATCAAAATCCACCATGCTGTCCATCAATCGTTCATGCTCGTCGGAAACCGGTATAGTACTCTCCCGTTCCATCAAGATAAAACTGGACGACATGAGGTCAATGGATTTACCGACCGATTGCGACATAATATCCATTTTGGCCGATCCCTCTTCAGGCGATGAACGCCCGAACAGGCAGCCTGCGCCAGCCACCAGCCTGAAGAAACCACTGACCAGATAAGTACCGTACCCCTTGGATGACTCTGCAGCCACAGAAGGATGCGTTTTGGCATAATAGGCCGCCATGTCGACCCGCCCGTTCGCATCGAGGGAAGGTTGTTCCGGCAGCACCTCTATCGGTAACTTGCCCTTGCCTTTGTCCACGCGGTTCCCAATCCGTTCCGGCGCAGGTTCATCCTCATGGATACTCTGCCCGATTTCATTGATCGTCTTGAGCGATTGATACAGGTTTTTAATATGCTCATAGGCCGCTTTATAATCGTTCCGTGTATTCCTGTAGGCCTCGGTATTACGCACGTCATTGAAAGACAACTGTCTATCCAGCTCGTCGCGAGCGTCATCCATGGCTTCTTCCAATTCCGCATAAGCTTGTTCCAGATCTTCGGGTAGCATTGCCTCCGGATGATTCAATTGTTCATCCACCAACCTTTTCATGGTCTGCAAACGGGTTTTTAATGTGTCCAGCACCGCTTTTTCTGTCGTGATCGCCTCCTCGGAAGGATAAACCTTGATTGCCTCGCGAATACGTTTGAGAGGCACCAGGGCCAGCAGGGTGGTCGCTTTAGCCACCAGATAATCGGTAAACACAGTTTTTAAGGCTGCCAACCCTATACATTTTAAGGTCACCAGCGTTATCAGACCGATTTTTTTGGGCACGGAATAATCACGATTATTGGCAATGTCATTGAATTCCTTACGGTGATACCAGATTTCAAAGCCAAGCTTCACGGTGAAACGGATTGCTGCAACGACCGCCAGCGCGACCAGCCCGTAAACGCTCGCCGCACTGCCTACCGCACCGGCGATGCCAAGTGCGGTAAACAGCGCTTGCGTCACACCGCCGCCCGCTAACAATGGGGCAATCACTGACGCCCAGAAAGCCACCAGGCTGATTCCCTCATAGAGCATGGCGCCAATTTTATAAATCAGGCGCGGGTAATTGTTTTTTGATTTGTCGTACTCCACCGCAGCGACGGTACGCCCTAATTGCCGCTCTTGCTCATTATCTTCTAACCGGCGCTCACGTTCAGAGAACGCTTGCCCAATCCTGGTTTGAGTGCTGCCTAACACCTCCTGCAACCGTTGCAAATAAAGCCTGGATGCCGTTTCGTGCGCCGGTTTCAGATTGCGCATCAACGTTGCGGGGGTCGTTGATTTAGGATGAAGAACGATAAAGCTTTCATCCAGACCGGCATCATGAATGGAAACGGTTTCATCTTCCTTATCCTCGGGTTTGGTCATTTCCATTTGCTGAAGAACCCGGCTTAACAATTCCAGTCCCTGCTGCTGCAATTCATCTCGCATCCCCGTTCCCAGCTTTTCGGAAGCGTCAAACGCCATAAGAAGAAAACGATTGATAAGCGCCATACGGATCACCATGTCATTGCCCGGATCACTGAAATCCAGATTGCTTATCAGAAATTGCAATTGATTGTTTGTCTCTTCCAGTTGATCCGCCTTGTGTTCCTTTTTAAACAGTTCCTTGTCAAAGTCCTCAAAAGCCCTCACCAAATCATCGATTTTGCTCTCGGAACCGCCTTCTTCCTCAGGATGGTCGAGCAATGCCTTAAACAGGAAGCGCAGGCATTCATCAGTCTTCATCTCAGGATTTCGTTGTTTGATGGCCCGATACTGCAAATAATACATGGCAAAGGCATCACGTTTTTCAGGCGCAACGTCACCCCGGTTTTCAGCCATGGCGTATTCGTAGGCCCCGGCTTCAACTGATTTTTGAATTTCGATGCCCAGAAGCGGGTAGAGACGGTTTCTCGCCGCTTCCACGACCTCTTCGGCTTTATCGGCTACGATGCCGCCGTATTTCTTTTGAAGAGACTCCAAAGCTCCTGCAAGCAAAGCCTTCGACGGCCCACTCTGAAAAACCTGAAAAGCTATTTCTCCCAGAAAAGGGTAAGGAAACAGTTTGACGACCGTATTTTTATCAATATTGCCAATAAGGTCCAAAGCGGCTTTGTTGACAAAATTCTGGCTCCAGTCCCACAGGGATTCGCCGCCGGTTCCAAGGCCGATGAGCTGGTTAACAAGCTCATCCATGATTTCTTCCTGACGGGGCATGATATTGGCAAGCGCCAACGGATCACTTAACACCGGCATTAATTCCGGGACAGGATGATCATTCAAATCGTTAACAAATTGTTGCTGCGCTTCATAAATGACACCCAAATCCGTGTCTTTTAAATAATAAGTCAGCAAATTATCCAGAAAATGGCTATCAAAATTGTCGCTTTCCGACGGCCAGACATGCCAGGCGAAGCGAACGAGCTTGCCGGGCAAGGACAACATAGACATGTCAGTCAGATTTTTCCTGGCCTTCTCCAGGTCTTCGCCATTGAGCAGGCTCTCTATACCTTGAGCGAACTGATCCGGATAATTTTCAATACTAAAGCTCAGTTCATCAAGCTTGGCTTTAAGAACTTCAATGTATTTAATCTTGTTAGCACACAAGCGAGATAAATCAGATCCCTCTTCACTCAACTCCTGCAACAATTTACAGGCATCCAACTGTCGTTCCAAACCGCTACTGATTTGTTCAAGCACCGGTTTTACGGTGTGTAACGAATGTTTGATGGTTGCGATTAGTTTCTGATGAGGCGTTTCGCAAATTTCCCATGCGGGTGCTTTTGCCTTGCCGGATGAAAAACCATTCAAAGCGGTTTTCAAGGATTTTGCCACGTCAAAGGGAGGTTTGATGGCCACAAATTCGTCACTGTCCCCAAAGCAGTCTTTGAGCTGGCGAAACTCTTTGGATGATAATAAAACTCCTGACTTTAATTTTGAGTAAATATCAGACAGATTTTTAACATAGGCTTTATTAACTCTGATTTTCGGTTCAGGGCGATCAATGACCTGCTCCAGAAGCGGTATAAATTGCCTTTGCATAAACCGCAGCAAAACCCTTTCCGCCGCCGGCTGTAAAAATTCGTTGCCAAAGGCCGTGATGCTTTCATTGCCGACTTCTTTAACCATCGCCAATGCCGCGGTTAACTCTTTCAAAGCAAGTTCCTGCCTGGCAATATCTATCTCTGTGTCATCATCAAACGCGGCTTCCAAATCCTTTAAACGATGAATCATGACCAGCATGTCAAATTGTGCAGGCGCCACCGCCCCACGCAAGGATTTTGGCAACGCATCTTCCGAATCGAACGCCGAGGTGGCGAAAGCCTCGATCCTTTCGGCCAATGGCTTTTCCAGTTTTATGTCAGCAAAAAATTCTTCCAGTTTTTTATACTTTTTATAATCGACAGAAAGTCCTTCGGTGGTTTTTTGCAACTCCCCCATGTACGCATAAAAAAAACGTTCCCGTAAAGCGTCGAACGAATCGAGGGGATCATAAATACCACCGGCTTTAGCGAGTTCAAAAAAGGACAGGTACGCCAAAATCGATTCAACACGAACTTCAGATTTTCCGCGTGCAATAGTAGACAATACTTTTCGGTAGGAATCCGGTTCATTAAAATACTGCCGGACGGATTCGGGAATAAAATAAGCCACGCCATTGTAAAATATCCCGAATCCCTGGTTGACGGCGGCAGCCGTTTTTTCCACTACGCCATTGACTTTGCGCAGTTGTTCGTAATATTTTCGTGCTTCCAGCAACCAGGGCGGCAGCAAATCGCTGTCAAGCGACTCTGAAACGCCGACTATCTGCTCAAGGTTGGAAAACATTTTTCCGATGCCTTCCATGCGATCGACAATATTGTCTTTCCGAATCACATCGATGGTTTCATAAGCCAAACCCTCCACTCCGGCAGCCAGGTTGGCACATTCCTGAATCGGTTGCAGCAAGGTATTTTCCACGATGGATTGCAGGGAATCGAAATGCACGCCCATCGATGCCAGCAACTCCTGACGGGCACGGCTCATCTCAGGATTTTTTGCAGGGAATATGTTTTTCTTGCAGCGTTCCAGTAATTGATTATTTTCAATAACCTGATTCAGAAACGGTAATAATTCCCTGGAAATAGTGTCTATTAATTCACCGTCTATCGGTAATTCCGGCATGGTGATTTGAACGGCAATTTTTAACGCCTCAATCGAAATACCTGAGGCAACCCCCTCTGCACCGATCGCCTGATCCATGGTGTCCAGAATGGCGGTGAGCATCTCCGTGCTTTTTTTAGGCAAATAATTAACACCCTTGTTTTCAGCCATCCGGATGCAGAATTTTTCCAGAACAAAGGGCAGGGCCAGTAATGAATCCAGATAGGTGATATGCGCTTTAAGGGCCTCAACGTATTTTTCCAGAGAGGGGTCCTCAATTGGACCTCTGTAGATGGATTGATCAATCGGCGTATTCATCAGCTTCTTGATAGCCAGCTCACTGTTTTTCCGCGCTTTATCCAGATTGCTCAAATAGCCGGTTTTGAGCAGTTTGATAGCCCAGGGATCCGCTTTCGCCCGCACCACCTCATCAACGATACTCTGGGCAAAATCGTTCAACTCTCTCTGCAAGGATGTACTGAGCGGATCTTCCCAATACAAAGGCTTGCTGCTGACGGCCTGGCACAATTCATCCCATTTATCAGCCTGCAGAATCGTTTGTCGTCTGAAGGCAATATGCAGATGAAACGCATAGGTTTCGGAAGAAACTTGAGCGTTATCCAGAGTGAAACCACATAAATCCAGAATAAACTGACTAAGGCTTTTTTTGCTATCGGCTATTAACATCACAACTCTCATAACCGGTATGCCGGACATACCCAGGGTTCAATTAAATATAACCAGTATAAAGACCAATTATTAAGAGAATATGATGAAAGAAAAATTAAAAACCACTTTGCCCGTATTAAATACAAAAAATCATGGGAAAGATTAGACAGTCGCCGCTCCTATTGCCATCCATCCATGAATAGACTAGCGTAATAGTTTGTTTCACAAGGGTTTTAGTATGAGCACACGTCTGGTATGGAATTTTGAAATTGATACGGGCAGCAAAATCCCATTCCCGTCACTACCTCATGCCGACAAGGAGTCACTGCGGTGGGAATCACGTTTTTTCTGGCCAGAAGACGCCATCATTACCGTGCATGGATTGGATGAGACATACCTGAATCTTTCCCATTATGAAAGCAAACATCGTAGCGATACCTATTACCTGCTCGCCGATTATGATTTTAATCTGAAGCAAAGACGCGGGGAATGGCTTTATAAACCCCTCCTGCAAGAGAGCGAATCGCTGCAAGGATTCGGTAAAAAAATAAATGTGCGTCTGTTGTCCCCCGACACGCCAATACCTGCCGCGTCAAACATATCCGCCGGTCAGCTGCTCACCTTGCTGGAACAGAACTCAAGACCCGTCACCGTGGAGAAAGAAGCGCTCATCTATCGATTTGACAGCAAACCGACAATAAAAATGGAATTATCGCGCCTTGACACGGATCTCGGCACTTTTTTCAGCGCCTGCGTCGAAGGCCGCTGCGCATCGCTGGTCACGCAAATCAGCAATCATCTTTTTCCCAAACAAACACCCTGTGGTTATGTGCCATTTTTAAAGCAAGAGATTATTCATGATTAAAACACTGTTCGCCATCATGTGCAGTTTCGGGAAAATCGGTTTGATTTCCCTGGGCGGTGGTAATTCCATGCTGAAATTAATCGAATACGAAGCGGTTACCTATCGTCATTGGGTGGCGCCCGAGGAATTCATTAATATGGTCAGTTCCACATTTCTGTTCCCGGGTTTAACCGCTGTGAAACTCTCCGCACTCATCGGCTATAAGGCCGCGGGGATTTCGGGGCTGCTACTCGCCGTTGCCTGCATCAACTTACCGGGATTATTACTGGCTCTGGTCGGTTATCGGCTTCTTATCACCCACCATGGTCCGGTAACTCACAAAATTATGGTCTCGGTTCAATATGGCGCGCTAGCGTTGCTGGCTGCCGCCACGTTTTCCATCGGGCAGGGCGTTGTCGGGGTCTATGTGTCGTTGCCGATGATCGTCGCTTCCCTGTTATTTTTTCTGGCGCTGGTCTATCTGCAATTATCACCGTTTTGGGGGTTTATCGGGTTTATCGGTATCTGTTTTTTTCTGGTACGATAGACTCTGTGAACCAATTTTTCTTCGATCAAAAACAAGGCAACTATTGTTGCGCACCAAATAATAATGTCTTGTAGCCCGCCATGAAGGCGCAGCCGTAATGCGGGATAACGTTCCTAATTGGCACATCAAACCCGCAATACGGCCGCAGGCCTCCTTACGGGCTACTACTTTTTCGCAAAAAATGGTGCGAAAAAAATTTTGTTCACAGAATCTGTGTGCCTGGCAAGACTATTGCTTGTGTAAAATGAAACAGAATGTAATAAATACCTAAGAGGGAGAGCCGTCGTGAGTGATGCTCTGGACAATCCGGAATATTATATTAACCGGGAATTCTCGGCCCTTGCGTTCAACGAACGGGTATTCCTGCTGGCGAAAAATGAGCGGATCCCACTATTGGAACGCATGCGCTTTCTGTGCATATGTTCCGGCAATCTCGACGAATTCTTTGAAATAAGGGTCGCGGGCCTGAAAGAAAAAATTGCCTTATCCACCCATCAGGTAAATATTGATGGCTTAAGCGCGGAAGAAATCCTGTCGCATCTCAGCAAGAAAGCGCATTTGCTTAGCGATGAATTGTACGAGGTTTATAACAAACAGCTCCTGCCGGCCATGCGCAAGGAAAATATTTATTTCCTCAACACCAGCGAATGGAATGACGATATACAATTATGGGCCAAACACTATTTTAAAAACGAAATATTACCCATATTAAGCCCCATCGCCCTGGATTTAGCCCATCCTTTCCCCCGTCTTTTTAACAAAAGCTTAAATTTTATCATCGCCTTGCAAGGCCGGGACGCGTTTGATCGCAGCATCGATTACGCCGTCGTACACGCACCACGCTCCCTGCCGAGGATGATTCACTTGCCTTCCGAATTATGTACCGACGGGAAAATCTATTTTGTCCACCTGTCCTCCATAATACAGACCCACATTCACCGCCTGTTTCCTGGCATGGAAATTAACGGTTGCTATCCCTTTCGCCTGACACGCAACAGCGATCTGTTTTTACGCGAAGAAGAAATTGACGATTTGGCCGTCGCCATGCAAAGGGAATTATTTTCCCGACATTACGGGCATGTAGTCCGTCTTGAAATAGACAAGCAATGTCCGGCTCCTATCGTGGGTTTTCTTCTCCAGAAACACCATCTTCATCATGAGGACAGTTATTATTGTGCGGGGCCGGTTAATCTGCAACGTTATTATAATGTAGTCAACAACATTGACAGGCCGGATTTAAACTATCCGCCTCTTGTCGTTCAGTACCCCTTTCTGGGACAGCAAAAACGCAATCTGTTTAACGTCCTTGATGAACGCGATATCCTGCTGCACCATCCTTACCAGAGCTTTGATGTGGTGGTTGATTTCGTACGGCAAGCAGCCGCCGATCCCAATGTGCTTGCCATCAAGCAAACGTTGTACCGTACCCGCTCGGATTCAATGATGGTACAGGCCCTGATTGAAGCGGCCCGCTCCGGCAAGGAAGTGACCGCGGTCGTCGAACTACGTGCCCGTTTTGATGAAGAATCCAACCTCAAGCTGGCCAACACCCTTCATGAAGCCGGCGTACTGGTACTCTATGGGGTGATGGGTTATAAAACACACGCCAAAATGACACTGGTCGTTCGTAAAACCCACGGAAAACTGAAACGCTATGTTCATCTGGGCACAGGAAACTACCATGAACAAACAGCGAAACGCTATACCGACATCGGTTTATTAACCTCGGAGGCCGCGATAGCGGGGGACACCCAGATTATTTTCCAGCAACTCACCGGACTGGGCAAAACCGTAAAACTGAAAGCCATATGCCACTCCCCTTTTACCTTGCAAAAAAACCTGTTGCAGCAGATTGAAGATTGCATCAACGTCGCAAAAGACGGTAAAGACGCTGAAATACAGATCAAAGTCAACGGCTTAACCGACAAGACCATGATCAAAGCCTTGTATCGAGCGTCCCAGGCAGGCGTCAAAATTATCCTGCTGGTACGCAGCCTGTGCTGTCTGAAACCCGGTATTCCAAAGATTTCCGATAATATTCGCGTGATCTCGATTGTCGGTCGTTTTCTGGAACATCATAGGATCTATTATTTCCGCAAGAATGAGGAAGAACTTTATTTTTGTTCCAGTGCGGATCTGATGGAGCGCAATCTCTATAGCCGTATTGAAATTATGTTTCCTATTCTTGATGAAAATTGTCAAAAACGCATCAAGAATGAAATCCTGAAAAACTACCTGAAAGACAACAGCAATGCCTGGGAAATGCAGGCCAACGGCAGTTACAAGGCGTTAACCGGCGGTAACTACAGCGCGCAGGAAAAATTAATCCAGCAATACGCAACCAAAACTTCCTGAGCGATTTTTCCCAGTACTGTTTCCATTTCATTTTGCAAGGTTCTGTCATTCCCGCGAAGGCGGGAATCCAACTATCTGGTGGCGCGTGCCATTATAAAAATGGATCCCCCGCCTTCGCGGAGATGACACAAAAATAGAGCACAATGTTCAACACCATCTTGCAAAATTACATGGAAACAGTACCAGGCTCCGTGAACAAAAATTTTCTTCGCACCATTTTTTGCGAAAAAACAGTAGCCCGTAAGGAGGCCTACGGCCGTATTGCGGGTTTGATGTGCCACTTATGAACGTTTTCCCGCATTACGGCTTCGCCTTCATGACGGGCTACAAGACATTATTATTTGTTGCGCAACAATAGTTGCTTTGTTTTCGATCGGAAAAAATTGGTTCACAGAACCTAGGTTCCGTGAACAAAATTTCTAATTAGTTGAAAAAAAGGCAGTTTCTATAGTGAAATACGATTTGCCGTCGAAAAATCACTAAAAAACTGCCAAAATGAATAATAACATATCAGAGCAAGTATGGAACCGACTCTATTCTTTTTTGCGAGGAATAAAAGGTCTTCATACACAAGAAGAAAAGAGATTGCGCCGATTTATAGAAGGGATTTGGTATATATTGCGGACGGGATGTCAATGGCGTCTTCTTCCTGATTATTATGGGCATTGGCGCCAGGTTCACAGACGATATAAAGCTTGGTCTGATCGAGGCATTTGGTCTGAATTAATGTGTTCAGTCAGTGATATTGATGATCAGGCCGTTATGATCGATGCAACGATTGTGCGTGCTCATGCTTGCGCATCAGGCTATAGCAAACAAGGAAACGAAGCTCAGGCACTGGGCCGTAGTAAAGGGGGCTTTACTACCAAAATACATGCTGTGGTTGATGGGTTAGGTAACCCTATTCGATTTACTCTAACAGGCGGACACAGAAACGACATTACTCAAGCGGCTGAATTGCTAAAAGAACAGCGCAATACATTAGTACTTGCTGATAAAGGATATGATTCACAGCCATTCATTAGCTCCCTGAAGAGTCATAATTGTTGTCCGGTGATCCCATCGAGAAAGCATGTAAAATGTCCAAGAAAAATTGATAACGAGGTCTATAAAGAGCGGTTCTTAATCGAAACTTTTTTCTCAAAAATAAAGCATTTCCGCAGGGTTTTTTCACGTTTCGATAAAACCATTTCAGCATTCTTAGGGTTTATTCACTTTGCCGGAGCGCTGATATGGATGCGTTAGAAATTTTGTTCACGGAACCTAGGGCGTGTCCTCATTCTGTTTCACGACTAAAACCTGTACTAATTTGCTCAAATTACAGTTTGAATTCGTCAAACAGGGCTGGCTATTCTCCTCATTCAATCTGCAATTTGCGCTAAATTATCCCAACTTTTAGCTCGCGAAACAGAATGAGGACACGCCCTAGATCATTAACGTCTTGTGGTGTTTTCCGGGTTCTTCCCTGGCCAGTTTCGGTACCAGATAACCGGGGAGCAAGGTTTGCAACCGGCGATAAATTGCCAGGGCACGCTCTTTGGGGACATCAAAATGGGCCGCACCGGCTACCTTATCCAGAAGATGTAAATAATAGGGTAATATCCGGCAATCAAAAAGCGCCTCGCTCAACTCGGCCAACACGTCCGCATCGTCGTTAACGCCTTTAAGAAGTACGGATTGATTCAGCAAGTGACATCCCGTCTCCACCAATGCCAGGCAGACATCCCGCACGGAATTATCAATTTCCCGCGCGTGATTACAATGAATAACCACGACTTTGCGTAAAGGTATTTGCCGTAATAATGCAAGAAATGATGAATTAATACGCTCCGGCAACACCACCGGAATGCGGGTATGAAAACGGATGGTGCGTACATGAGCAATATCACTCAGAGCCGCCGTCAATTCGCTCAGCATCCTGTCGGAAGCCAATAGCGGATCACCCCCGCTTAAAATCACTTCATGAATCGACGGGTTATCGCGAATATAATCCAGCGCCACGCGCCATCCTTCACGGCCGGGGTTATTATCATGGTATGGGAAATGGCGACGAAAGCAGTAACGGCAATTGATTGCGCACACACCCGTCGCCGTCAACAATACCCTTCCCGGGTATTTATGAATTAATCCTTGTACCCGATTGGCTTTTCCCTCTTGCAAGGGATCCGATTCATACCCGGAGACATCCTGCAATTCCGCCCTCACAGCCAGCACTTGTAACAACAGAGGATCACAGGGATCACCCGGTTGCATGCGAGCGGCGAACCCTCGTGGCACGCGAGTCCGAAATTGCCTCTCTGCCGCAGCACAAGCCGGATCGGCAGGTAAATCCAGATACTTAAGAAGCTCATCCGTTGAGGCAAAACCTTGCGCCAGAATTTTTTGCCAACTCACCGAAGCATCTCGCATTAAATGTACAAAATTGGTAAACTGCGTGAACTTTAGCGAAAATAAAACCAAATCTCAACTGCGGAGCACGAATGGCTATCTATAGCACCAACGAATTTAAAAACGGTTTGAAAGTAATGATCGATAACGCGCCTTGCAGCATCGTCGATTGCGAGTTTGTCAAACCCGGAAAAGGGCAGGCTTTCACACGCGTTAAAATTCGCAACCTGAAAACGGGGCGCGTCGTTGAGCGAACTTACAAATCCGGCGAAACGCTCCCTTCAGCCGATGTTGCTGATGCTGAAATGCAATACCTGTACAACGATGGCGAACACTGGCATTTCATGGTGCCTGACACGTTTGAACAATACGCCATCGCCACCGAAACGCTTGGCGATTCGGCACAATGGTTAAAAGAACAGGACATCTGTGTCGTCACTTTATGGAATAATGAACCCATTCAGGTTTCTCCGCCTAATTTTGTCGTATTGGCCATCACGGAAACCGATCCCGGATTAAAAGGGGATACTTCCGGTGGCGGCGGCAAACCGGCCACCCTGGAAACAGGAGCTGTCGTTCGTGTACCGCTTTTTGTGCAAACCGGCGAATTGATAAAAGTGGACACGCGTACCGGAGACTACGTATCGCGTGCAAAGGAATAAGCCTCTGTTTACTATGGTTGTTGTTCATTCCAGAACAGCGGCTTTTTTTCATTCGCGCAGAGCCTCCTGGCCGCAACAAGGCCAGGAGGCTCATATCGCTACGACGAAACTTCTGTTTACTTACCAACCCGGACCAAAATAACTGCCATAATAGGTTGTGCTGTTACTGTACCCGTATGGGTTACCCCAACCTGCTCCCCAATAATAACGATTCCTCCAATAAGGCTTGTAACCATAATAACCGACTGAATACACATAATCACTATTATAGCCGGGAGAATAGGTGGCGGTCGTGACCGAGCAGCTGCTCATCATAAACGCCGATATCAAAACCGCCATGGACAACAGAAACGTTTTCATGATCGCATCCCAGCAAAAAAATGGTATATTAAGTATAAAATATGATCATTATATTTACAAATAGATGGTTTTATGGACTTGAAATATCAACATACTCGAGGTTCCGGGTATTTATCTATTTCAGACTGTAAAAAGGGTTTGACTGGTTGATTTTTTGTGTATTGGGTTGCCAGTCTGGCAACCCAATACGCAGGCACCGGAATTATTTGCATACGACAAGGGTATAGAACTTAAGTTCCGTGAAGCAAATAATAATGTCTTGTAGCCCGTCATGAAGGCGAAGCCGTAATGCGGGAAAACGTTCATAAGTGGCACATCAAACCCGCAATACGGCCGCAGGCCTCCTTACGGGCTACTGCTTTTTCGCAAAAAATGGTGTGAAGAAAATTTTTGTTCACAGAGCCTAGGCTCTGTGAACCTAGTGACAAGGCAGGCAACGACTTCCTGAGTCTCTGAGCCGTAACTTAGACTTATTGTGGCGATCTATGCCAGGCTTAAGGTTTTCCTAAAATTCCAGGAATGCACACCACCCCGCAAATCAATCTCCGAATCCGAAATTTGATTTTGGTTCAGC
The DNA here is from genome assembly GCF_900186965.1 of Legionella spiritensis. Lineage (NCBI taxonomy): Bacteria > Pseudomonadati > Pseudomonadota > Gammaproteobacteria > Legionellales > Legionellaceae > Legionella > Legionella spiritensis. The sequence continues at coordinate 314,770 of NZ_LT906457.1, read as the reverse complement.
CAGGAGGAGCCATCACCTATATGTTTTATAATAGACCAAAAAGAGTATTTTTGGTACTAATCCCTGAAGTTCTCAAACTGCAAGGGCATTTTAATATCGGACTTTTTCAGCAAGGCGATGGTATCTTGCAAATCATCCCTTTTCTTACCGGTTATCCTGACTTTATCACCTTGAATAGAGGTCTGTACTTTCAATTTGCTGTCTTTAATAAGCTTGACAATATCTTTGGCCGTCGGCTGATCAATGCCTTGTTTAAACGTCATGTTCAGTGAAAAGGTTTTACCGCTGTGCACGGGCTCATCTTCCATATCCACACCAAACGTGCTGACACCCCGTTTGGTGCAGTGATTGCGGAACAAATCCTCCAGTTGCCGCACCTGAAAATCCGATTCCGCCTTAAGCGTTATCGTCATTTCCTTCATATCAATACTGGATTGCACCCCGCGAAAATCAAAACGGGTTCCCATCTCACGCACCGCGTTGTCCACGGCATTCTTAAGTTCTACTTCATTAATTTCCGAAACAATATCAAATGATGGCATCGCTTACCTGCTCCATTTTTATTGGGGTATAGGAAAACAAGGAGGTATTTTACATGAAAAAAAACCTTCCTGCCCGATTATTACGAGGTATATCCTGTATAAACCGGATACCCAAGATAAACCGGATACGGCGGGAGTTCCTCCGATTGCTGAGGCATCATGATTACCTCCTGCTTGACTTCAGGCACAATAACATCCCTGGCCGCGGCCACAAAATCGTTTACGTCACTGACCTGACTACCTCGCCACAAACGAATATTATTACGGCCCTCGACAATGGCCGCCGAGGTAATAACGGCACCACCAATCAACATGACAAGCGCTACCGCCAAACCGCCGAAAGGTCCCAGCGCCAGAGCGGAAAGCCCTCCCAAAACCGCAAGACCATAGAACATAAATCCTGCTCCAACCCCGGCTGCAATCGTGTCTGCAACAAGGTTGGTGGCGGCAAAAAATCCCACACGCGGCCGCTCGATCAGGACGTTTGTGACTCGATAGGCATGAGCACTGAATAACCCCAGGTTATCTTCCGTGGGATATTGCAAAGTCTGAACCCCTGCTTCCAGCAGTTGCTCGACCACCTTGCTTTGCTTGTAATAAATGCTTCTCAATTCGTCAATCGACTGTAAAAATCTGACGCCATCCTGAGCCAGTTTAATTTTTTTTAACCGCTCCTGTTCGTTCAAAGCCTTGCAATTCAGTGCATCCCAGAGATTTTGCTGTAACAAGTCGGAAAACTCCTTACGCAATTGCTTATAATCCTTCACACAGATCTCCTTGTACTCGTAGTTTTCTCCCCAGACAGCTTGTCAACCTGTGCATAGCTGTTGGAACGCTTCGGCGTTGGATATTTTCAATAAGTTTCAAACCAATTGCAAGGACTACCAGGTAAATCAGTGATTTGGCCAGGGTGATAGTTTACATTAAAATTCAACCATATTTCAGGATTCCTGAACGTCTCCCAAGCGGCATATTCCGTCCCTTTGTTTTAAAAAATGGCACATATCCTATGTATTGATTGTTCAAAAAGTAATAAAATAATGGCCATAGTACCTATAGCATTTGATGAGACGTTGTCATGAATCAGTCAGAAAAAAAAACAAACCCTTACATTGTCGCCTCTTTCTATAAATTCACCCCGCTTCCGGATTATGAGTTACTGAGGCAACCTTTATTGGATGGCATGATCCAGTGCCACATCAAAGGCACCCTGATCCTGGCAAGTGAAGGAATCAACGGCAGCTTTTGCGGCACAAGAGAAAATATAGATCGCTACAAGGCTTTGCTGGGAAATGTCCAGCCGGCGTTCTCTAATATTCGTTTTATAGAAAACGATAATGATTCCAATCCGTTTGATAAATCCAAAGTCAAATTACGAAAGGAAATCGTCTCCATGGGCGTCGAAGGTGTTGATACGGTGGAAAACACCGGTGTGCATGTCAAACCGGAAGAATGGAACAAACTGATTAGCGAGGAAGACGTCCTGGTCATAGACACACGCAACGATTATGAAATTGAGTTAGGCACGTTTAAAGGCGCCACCAACCCCAAAACGATTAACTTCCGGGATTTTCCCGAATACGTTCGCACCCATTTAATGGGTGAAAAAACCAAAAAAATAGCTATGTGCTGCACAGGCGGTGTCCGTTGTGAAAAATCCACCGCTTATCTGAAACAATTAGGTTTTGAAAACGTCTATCAATTGGACGGGGGGATATTAAGTTATCTGGAATCCATGCCGGAAGAACAATCCTTGTGGGTTGGCAGCTGCTTTGTATTTGACAATCGGGTAGCCGTGGATAACCAGTTAAACCGCTTAAGTTCCGGCACCGTTGATCTGGAGTGGAAAAACAAATTCCGCGTGAAACAATTTGATGATAATTCGATGTAGGTTGTTGAAAAATCGCTACCTGTGATAGAGTTCCACCATTTATTACTCACGATGGTTTTGATGAACATGACAAATAACAAACCGGCTCTTTTTCTTTTCCTGTCTGTCCTGTTACCCGGTTTCCTGCCCGCCGCTCAAGCGGCGGAGTTGACTGCCATTGAACAGGAAATCACCAAAACCGTTACAGAACAGGCTTCCCGGCAACTATCCCTGCTCGAACAGCTGGTTGATATCAACAGCGGTACGGACAACAAGGCCGGTATTCATCAGGTTGGCGAACAATTACGTACCGAATTAAAACAACTGGGCTTTAGCACACAATGGGTCAATCCACCGGCCAGCATGAAACGGGCAGGGAGTCTTGTCGCCACCCGCCAGGGTTCAAAAGGCAAAAAAATTCTCCTGATTGGTCATCTGGATACGGTGTTTTCGGCCAATAATCCATTCCAGCAATTCGTTCGCCATAACAACGAGTTGGCCACCGGCCCCGGCGTTATTGATAACAAAGGCGGGGACGTGGTCATGCTCTATGCCTTAAAAGCGTTGCATAAGGCCCATGCCCTGGATGACGCCACCATCACGATTGTGCTAAGCGGTGACGAAGAAGACGCCGGCAAACCCGTTGCGACATCAAGAAAATCTCTGATAGACGCAGCAAAGCAAAGCGATGTCGCCCTGGATTTTGAATGGTCGCTCTCTGCGGATACGGCCACTATCGCCCGACGAGGCGTCAGCGGCTGGCTGCTTAAAACGAGTGGCAAGGACGCCCACTCGTCTGAAATCTTCCAAAATTCGGGAGGATACGGTGCTATTTTTGAAATAAACCGCATCCTGAACGACATGCGCAATGAATTATCCACAGAGACCTATCTGTCTTTTAACCCCGGCCTGATTCTTGGCGGCGACAAAACAAAATTTGACAGTATCCAGGGTACGGCGTCAGGAAGAAAAAATATCATCGCCAAAGTGGCCATTGCCGAAGGCGACTTACGGTTTATATCGGATCAGCAGAGAGCCAAAGCGGAACAACGCATCGCCGCCATTGTCAACAACCACTTACCGGAAACCACGGCGTCCATTCAATTTGAAGAAGGGATCCCCGCCATGCCGCCCACGGCAAAAAATCAGGAATTATTAAATCTCTATAGCCAAATCAGTAATGATTTGGGATATGGCCCCGTCAAACCGCTGGATCCGGGTTTACGAGGTGCCGGGGATATCTCTTACGTCGCATCCCTGGTGGATGCCAGCCTGGCCGGCCTTGGCCCCATTGGCACGGGGGCACATTCGGTGAAGGAAAAACTACAGGTGAGCTCGTTGACCATGCAAACGCAACGTGCGGCCCTGTTGATATATCGCCTAATCAACTAGTACTGTTTCTATTTAATTTTGACAGGTTAACTGTCATTCCCGCGAAGGCGGGAAACCATTCCTGATGTAGCTCAGTGCTTGATTCAGTATGGATCCCCGCCTTCGCGGGGATGACAAAAAGACAAACACTCTGTGCAAGCCAACCTGTCAAAACTAAATGGAAGGGGTACTAGCCGGCAGCAAACTGCAAGAATATACGCTAACCTGAGAATAACAGGATATAGCGATGGACCGGAAGCATGACCCTATTATCAGCGGAGCAACAAGCGCTTCTCGATGCCTTTAACCAGCATGTGCATGCCGAACTGCAAAAGGATTTGGATACGACGCTGGCAACCATGACCGAGTCCCCTCATATCAATAACATCCCTACCACCATAGGAGGGACAGGGCTGGAAGGTGTCCGGCAATTTTACAGCAGCCTCATTCCCGCCGAAAAATTTTTTCCACCGGATACAGAAATGATTCCTGTTTCACGGACCATAGATCAACATCAACTGGTCGATGAAATCATTTTTAAATTTACGCACACGACAGAGATAGGCTGGATGTTGCCGAATATGCCACCCACCGGAAAAAAAGTCGCTATTCCTCTGGTTGTTATCGTCGGATTCGCTGATGGCAAGGTCACACATGAGCATATTTACTGGGATCAGGCGAGCGTTCTTGTGCAAGTAGGATTATTAGACCCAACAGGATTGCCCGTAAAAGGCGTTGCAACCGCACAAAAAATGGAGGAATTACGGCAGCGTTCACAATAACATACCCTTCTCTGTTATAGCGGGGTGTCGTGACTATCGCATGCACATGATTGCTGACACGGGCGATCCGCGCTTTAATGATGTCAATCAAGCTGTAGCTATATAACCGTCTGGATCCTTGCATTCCTTGCAGTATCCTCTACAGCCATAATTGTGTCAGATGGTGGTTTAAACAAACTTTGGGTTGTTAACAATCCCGCGCCAACCCCTATAGCACCACTGATACTCATTACCACTACGGTCGCCGCTTTAGCGCCTAACACACCACTGATAAAAGCACCGGGTCCTGTCCAGATCCCGGCGGCAAAACCAATGGCAAACCCTGTCATGGCGGCGATAAGCGTCACCAGTGCCGACACGGCTACAAAAGAGACCGCTTTCAAGACCTGTTTTCGACCGGTAGAGGCAGCGTTCGCTACATGATGACGACAATTATCCTGGAAGGAGACAATGGCATCCTGCCTGGATTCAAGGGTGCCCGGGGATTGCAGATTCCGCATTAATTCGTCGATCTCGTGTGAAATATTGCTGGCTTGTTCCTCCGGGAGATTTTTAGTGGCGCGTCGCAATTTCTGGATGGATTGATGCAATGGCGCAACAGCCTTTTGACACATGCTGCTTACAAGTTGCCCGATACCCTCTCCGGATTTGGCGGAGACCAGGAAAACAGGCCCTGTATGCGCCAATTGCTCACAGATTACGGAAATATTTATTTGATCAGTGGTCCGGTCGCGTTTGGTTCCCACCAGCCAAAGCGTGGTTTCCTTATCAATGAAACTCGCCTTTATTTGGGCAATATGCCTGGCAATTTCACCTTGATTCGACAAATAAGAAGATAAATCGAAGCAATAAATACATAATTTTGCATCTTTTAAAAAAGTCGGCCACATGAACTGTGATCTCGGACTACCACCGACATCCCAGATACAAAACTGCATATTTTCCCTGAAAGAAGTATGGTACATGGCACCCATGGTCGTTTCGTATTCTTCATGAAATTCATCACGACAAATTCTATTGACAATCGCAGACTTGCCTGCCTCATGTGAACCAAGAAATACAACATTAAATCTGTTTGACGGGCCAGGCATTCACAACAACCACGAATGAAATTTCCATGGCGACACTATACAATAACAAAACTAAGTGTTCAATTTATCGTACGTACAGGCCCGGTTTTGACTCGAACATACCGTTTGATGAGACAGCGCATACTGGTTATTGAATGACGTGTTGTCAGTGACCGTTATCTGTTGTAGCCTTATGCTTTTTTTCAATTTAATCGCGGCAGGATTGATGCGATATGGCCTTGCCACGCTATTGAAATAACAACAGGGATTGTCCATGAGAAACAAGATTGTATTCTTCTCTTTTATCACACTGTTTTTATTTTATACTTCCGCCTGCACCGCTATTTCCCCTGTTAAAAACGGGGAATTTCAGCACCTGATTGACGAATTCAGAATTGCCAACCATATTGGCGCCATCACCCTGGCGGTCAGTTTTCCCGGGGAAACGGCTCCCAGACTATTTAACAGCGGTGAAACGGAAACCGGAAACGGCATTCCCGCGAATATCGGCAGCCTGGTTCAAATTGGCAGTCTGACCAAATCCTTTATAGCCGCCATGATCCTGAAACAGGAGGAACGCGGCGCGCTCTCCCTGAACGACAAGCTGGGAACATGGCTTCCCGAATACCCGGACTGGGCTGACGTATCCATTAGACAGTTATTAAACCATACCAGCGGGATCTATAATTACACCGACTCGGAGGAGTTCAGGCATTTTCTCCTTGCCAACCCTGACACTTATCTGAAACCGGACACCCTGATTCATTACGCTGCACAAAATTCGCCTTATTTCGCGCCGGGTGCAGGATGGCATTACAGCAATACAGGGTATGTGTTACTGGGCAAAATTCTGGAAAAAATAACCCGAAAGCCCCTGGATATACTGCTGAATGACACGTTGCATGATAATTTGCGTGTGCCGCTCAATAATACTTTTTTTGTGCCGCACCTCTGCTCAAAGGAGATCCGCCAAAGAATAATCCATGGTTATTATTTCTTTTCCCCTGATCAACCTCTTGATATCACCGATTACAGTCTGTCGTGGATGAACTCCGCCGGCGGCCTGGTATCAAACACGTACGATCTCACTAACTGGATTCGAGCCTTGTTCAGCGGAAAAATCCTGCAACCTCAAAGTTTCGCCCGCCTGACGGAACTCGTATCCATACAGAGCGGCCAACCGCTGCCGCAAGTCAACGGCGTGGATACAACGGGCTATGGGTTAGGTATTCAAGCCTGTAAAACGACTTTCGCCAATCTTGACACCATCTGGTGGCATTCGGGAGGGACCGCCGGCTACAAGACCTTGATGATGTGGCTACCCAATCAGAAAATTGCGATAGCGGTATCTTTCAATCAAGTCATGTCCGGTCAGGAAGCCGTGCCCCTCTCTCCTGACACCGTCTTGCCGAGTGCAATACTGCGATTGATTTCAGAGCATACCTGAGGCTACATTTACAAAAGGAAACAACACGATATGTTCTTCAAACGCATCTGCCTGGCGATGTTGGCCTTAATCATGATAAGGCCAATTTACGCGTTGCCCACACACGACTACCAGATCTGGAGCAACATCACGACAACAGGACACCTGAACCATAAAATAAAATACTGGCTGGAGACTCAGGAACGATTTGGCAGCAACGCCTCTCGTCTGTCGCAAATGCTCGCCAGACCCGGCATCGGTTATGTTCTTTCATCGCATAGCAGTCTCTGGCTGGGTTATGCCTGGATTTACACCACATTCCCTTTTGCGTCCTCTTCCTTCGATGAAAACCGCATCTGGCAACAATTTTTATGGAGCAGGGATTTTACGCGCCTGAAATTCATCGGACGAACCCGTCTGGAGCAACGGTTTATTCAAAATGCCGTCCATACAGCCTGGCGTTTCCGACAGCTCGCCAAAATAGAGATTCCACTACAACCGCAATCAAAATTTAATTTCATCTCCAGCGACGAGGTTTTCATCCATCTTAATAATTTTAATAACAACAACAATCAGGGCATGGATCAAAATCGATTTTTTGTCGGCCTGGGTTATAAACCAGGCAAAAATATTCTTATGGAAATAGGTTATCTTAATCAAGTCATCGTCCGATCAGGTTCCAGTAATTATACGGGCCATTCCCTGTCACTGAACCTGTTTTTAAATTATTAAGTCTATACTTATCTTTAGGTTCTGCGAACAAAGTTTTTCGCAGAACGAAAATGTGGGCAATTGCAGCTGTGAAAATTTTTGTTCACAGAACCTAAAATAAGACTGCGCGGGAGATGAGATGCGTATTGCCGTTTCCGGAACACATTCCCTAGGGAAAAGTACCTTCGTATGGGATTTTATCAAGGCTTATCCGGACTATATCCGGGAAGAAGAACCCTACAGAGCGTTAAGAGACAATTACGACATTAAATTTGGCAAGGATTCAACACGATTTTGCAACGGCATTCAATTGTATCAAAACATCAGTCGTGTCAAACAATATTGCAAGCCCACGGACAAGGTTATTTTTGACCGCTCTCCAGTTGACTATATTGCCTACTCCCTATACACCGAACACTATCAAAAAACCGACCTGGACAAGAAGTTCGTGGAAAGCCTCATCGAGCCGGTGAAAGAAGCGCTTGCCTTTATTGATTTGCTGGTTTTTGTGTCTATCAACGACAAGCATCCCGTCGCCATTGAAGACGACGGCATACGACCTGTAGACGAATCCTACCGAAGAGAGGTGGATGATTTTTTTAAACAGATTTATTTTGAAAACAAATTTGGCCTGTTGTCGATAAAAAACCCGCCGATATTAATGGAGCTTTGGGGGGCGCGGGAAGAACGAATCAGAAAAATCAGTCAATGGATAGCAATGATTCCAATGAAACAGAGAAATTGAACGCCGTCTTGTTTCTGTCGGTTACAGCAGATAATATAATGGCGCGGGCGGAAGCGGAACATTTATAGTGAAGCGTTTGAAAAAACAGGACAAATTCACCATAAAAACCTTTCGGCTATTATGGAAAATCTGGTTTGAATAACCTGGGGCGTGTTTTTAAAGCAAGGAGCGGACTATGCGTGTGAGTCGATGTCTTTGGCAAGGTGCCATTTCCGGTATTATTGCCGGTATTGTTTTTGCTTTCTTTTTATACATGGGTGGCATGCTGGAAACTCTGGGAAGCATGATCAACATGCCCACTAAAACGGGAGGCTTTCTGGTTCACGCGATAGTGAGTATTGTCAGCGGTATCGCCTTTGTCCTGATTTTCGGCTGGCTCATCCACTCCTGGGCTTGGGCTATCATAATGGGACTGCTGTTTGGCTTTGGTATGTGGGTTGCCGGCCCCATGACCTTCCTGCCGTATTTTTCAGCGGGGGAACCACTCTTTTCCAAATGGAATATCGCGGCCATACAACAAAATATTCCGCCTCTGGTTGGCCATCTTGTTTATGGTTTTGTATTGGGTGTTGTCTATTACGCGTTCAAGCGACACAGGAAGTAACCCGCAATTCTTGCAATCGGGCCAAGAAAGCAACTTAACGTCTTTCCTGGCCCGGATTTATTCATCCCATTGCGGCTTTTGACGAGCCTGTTTCCGTTGACCCTGCTTTGATTTTTCATCAAGCATCTTTTGCCTGGCACGTCTGGAGCGTCTTTTCTTTTGACGTTTTAATCTGGCAATTCTCTGCTGTTCCCTGCTTTGTTCATGGCTGATCATCGCATGCCGTTTTTCACAGAGCCGTAAGCGAGCAAAATACCGGTTTTCTTCACGACTCCGACTTTCCTGACATTTTATTTCAATTCCGGAAGGCAGATGATGCAAATACACGGTAGAGGCTGTTTTATGTAAATTCTGACCGCCTTTTCCGCTGCCGATAATAAATTTCTCAACAACATCATCCTCATGAATCTGAAGCTGCGTCATCCAGTCATTCAATCGGCTCCATTTATTTTTGTTAATCATCAGAGTTCATCAATTATTCAGGCTTTGGGGGCAAAAATTTCTGCAAATCTTCAATCAAACAGTTATGCAACCCTTTTTTCATTTGACTATCCATATTAATCACAAAATAAGACCCCATATTATAGACTCTTAAAAAAATGACACCCTTCTTTTTAAAATTGACATCTTGTTCCGATGAGAGCCAATCAATATAATGATTTTGGACGTAGTCATCGTCTACAATTTTATTTATGTATGTATAAACAATGATATAAGGGATATCCCGAGGCAATAGGATGCGTTGCTGGATAAATTCTTTTTGCCAAATTTCAGTGATAGCGCCATAGCTCATGTTTTTAAAATAGCAGGTCAGAATATCTTGCATTTGCCTCGCCAGCTCTTGTGCTGACAGATTCTTGCTATCAAAAAAAACAGGCAATCCTGTCGCCAGATTAGTGATTAGTTCTTTAATATCGGGGACGGGAAAGTTTCGATTGGAAAAACTCATATAAAAATACAGCTTTTTAACACCTGATCGCTGCGAAATAATCCGATGCAGCAAAAGAGAAAACAAAACGCTATAAGGGAAATCCTGAATTTGATTGCTACGGGCGAACTCATCCATATTATTTTTATTAACACAAAAAATAGTATGTTTTTTACACAAACTGCCGTTAAAAAAAGGATCCAACCGATTATATTCTTCCGGATCAATAGGCGACAACATTGATTTTAATTTGTTTATATTTTTTGGATCAGCCGGCCATATTTGATTCGCTTGATTTAAATGCTCAATCTCCTCCACCTGTTTTAAGGATTTTATTTTATAAGCACCGTCATACCTTCGAAAAATTTCTTCGCGAATCATCATTGTTGACCAACCGTCAATTACAATATGATGATAAGCCATAATCAAAAAATACTGCCCTTTTCTCTTTTGTATGTAGGCATTAAACAGCCTGTCGGCATGGATACAGGTTTTTAATTTACCAATCGCATTTCGGCCGGGGAAAACAGGTGCTCGAAGCCTGAAGCCTGTTTGCATCGTGGTACGCGCGAAATAATAATCGTCATCAATCAGCACCAGCTTGCTGCTCAGCATAAAATGATTGGCAATCGTTGCGGCAATCGCAAGCTCTAACCGGTTAATATTGATCTCCCCCTTGAGGGCAAAAGAGGTGGTAATATAATGACCGTCCTGACGAGCTCCCTGTAATTCGTGTTCATACAAACCGCGTCGAATCGTATTGAGCTGCACGACATCACGAAAACCGGATGGTGTGACATTGTGATCCACAAGACAAGAAGCGATATTTGCAATGATCATGTCATCAGTAATTTTTGACACATCCAGCCATTTTCCGGTTAACTGCCAGAATGCTTCTGCCATGTCCATGTAGTCTATGGATTCAAGCCCGAGATCAACTATTCTGGCCTCTGCATTCACCCTGTTGTCCCGGAAAAATCGTTTGAAATAATCATATATGGTGGATATCGGTTCGCGAACAAACGCTTTTTTAATAGTGGAGTAATCTATCTTGCCGCTGCAGGTAAGCGGGAGTTCTCTGGAAAAAAAATACTCGCAGGGGTGCATATACCCCGGGAGATGTTGCTTTAATGTCTGCTTCACATGCCTTAATAATTCATCGCTTTCCGGTGCACCGCAAATGAGCAGATAAATGTTATTTTTATCCTCACTTGTAAACGTAATGAAATTTAAATGGTTCCGGCTTTTTTTTAAAATGTATTCAATCTGGTCCAGATTCACGATCTGACCATAACGCTTGACGATTCGCTGTGCTCGTGAGATATAAAACAGTTCCCGATCACACCGTTCGACAATATCCTCAGTTTTAATAAAGCGCTGATTTTCAACGGTAATATATCTGCTTTGGGTTAATGCTGGATCCAGATAGGAGGTGGATATATCGCCTGCAACATACAATTCATAACCCTTGGCACTCGGTAATAATTTATAGGAACACCCTGCCCGCAATTGCCCTAAATGAAGCCGCTCCTTTTCCAAAAGAGATCCGGTGACTTTTTTATAAAATGGAACCAGGCATTCTGTTGCTCCGTATAAATTGTAAAAAATGGTGTCCTGTTTTATGCGCTCGAACCATAAATCGATGTCTTGAAGATCAAGGGGTTCTCCACTTAATAATGCCAGACGAACCGATGTCATAGCGGAGATGAATCCACTTGTTTCAATATGGCGCAATAACATTTTGAACAGTGTTGCCGTGACATTCAATACGGTAATTTCATTTTGAACAAGCGTATTGACGAACAACTGCAATTTATTAGCGGAGAAATTGTTCGCAAATACGACATTTGCTCCTGACAGCACAGGCACAAATAATGGTCTTAGCGAAGCCACGAATGACAATTCCGTGGTAAACAGGACGTGGTCTTTATTATTCAGATTAAACTCATCAACACACCATACTATATACCTCAGCAGTGTAGCATAATGATAATGAACCGCTTTGGGTTGTGCGGTTGTCCCGGAAGTAAAAAAAACAATACCAGGGGAAAGACAAAACGTCTGGTGCCTTTGCAAGGGCCGATAATAATAAAAACTTCTATCCTCTTCCTCAACCAACCGATTTCTCAATTCATGGTCACAGTGACTTGCCAGCCCCGGTTCAACCAGCAACAAATCAATTTGGTAATCATTCAGATATCTTTGCAGTAATTCCGGGGATGTGGACGTATGTACAGGAATATAGGTTTTATCGCTGATCACCAGCGCGTAACACAGGCACAAGGTTTCAATGCCGGGTGTGCTGATAATGACAGCCGAATGAACATCCAGTTGATTAAGCCAGTCGATATACTGCCTGATTTTATCACGACACCGCTCTTTATTGATAAGGTTGACGCCATCCGTCAATGAAAAGTGAGACTCGGGAGAAAATAATGCGTCAAGTAACTTCCTGGCTAACTCATTCTTGACCTGCATTGAAACAACACTCCTATTCTGCTTTGATACAATCACCATCAGGGCTGACTGCCATTTTCCGGTGTAAAATGAAACATTGAGAGCCCCTAATCATAAATTTAGTTGAAATTGAATGCTTTATCCAAATGGTTACCGATTTTCAGAGTATCATGAGAAAAATAGGATTGTTCCCTTATTTTGACAGTATTTCCTTTCTTTTATATTCTCGATAATATCACTATATTCAAAGATGTTTGATAATGACCTGGCTTAAAAAATGGTTCTCGAAACAAAGTAATGATGAGCATCAAAACGCATCTACGGCAATCACGCCACCACCTGAAAAAAAACAATACAATAGCAGGTTCTACGCGAATTATTTTTCCCTCATCGCTGACGGAGCGCGTCTTAAACTGGTGGAAGCCATGTTTCGTCTCAACTTGTTTGATTTATTTGAACATAAAACCTGCGTCTCTGAACAAGAGATTATAGAAAAACTGGCATTGATGCCCATTAGAGCCAAAAAATGGCTGCATCTCCTTTGCTCCGAGCATTTTTTAATAAAAGTGAGTAACCAGAACCATCAACCGGCTTATCAATTACCTGAAGAATTCCAGCGACTCATCCGTAGCGACGGTTGGTGGGCCATGAAGTTTTTTTATAATATCTGGGCAGTCACTGCCAATGAGAATTTAACCGGTGTGTTGCGTTACGGCAAAATCAAAACAACCGCCCCCTGGCCTCCAAAATCGGCGCAACAAGCAGTATGGCTTGAAGAATGGATGACCAAAACAGCAGACATCACCACACAGTGTATACTGGATAACCTCGATTTTAACAAGGTGACCAACATCCTGGACGTTGGCGGCGGCGAAGGCACTATGGCCTGCGCGTTTGCATCCGCCCATCCTCATTTAAAAGCCGCCGTTTATAACCTGCCAATATCGGCGGAAATGGCCAGGAAAAAAATAGCATCCCACGGATTAAGTCACCGGATCGATGTCATTGAAGGGAATTTTATTACAAACGATTCCTTTCCCTTGGGATTTGATTGTATTTTGTTTGCGCGGGTTCTGTTTGACTGGAATGAGCATCACAACAGAAAACTGTTACGAATGGCTTATCTCGCCTTGAAAAAAGGCGGCCTGGTAGCCATATGCGAAACCCTGAAGGACGACAATAATGATTTGTGCCTCTCGTGCGAATACCGCCATATTTTTAACGATGATTTTGACGCGCATGTCATGAAAACGGAAGCAGAGTACCGAAACATGCTGGAAGAAATCGGCTTCACACTACTCCCTGCTAAAAAGGAAAGACACGGTTACTGCACATTATTATTGGCTCGAAAATAGGGTATGTCAGCTAGTACCATTTCCATTTGGTTTTGACTGGTTGGCTTGCTCAGAATGTTTGTCTTTTTGTCATCCCCGCGAAGGCGGGGATCCATACTGAATCAAGCACTGAGCCACATCAGAAATGGTTTCCCGCCTTCGCGGGAATGACAGTTAACCTGGCAAAATTAAATGGAAACAGTACTAGCCGTGAACCAAAATTTTCCCAGCGTCAAATGGGGCTAATTGACACATCAAACCCGCAATACGGCCGCAGGCCTCCTTACGGGCTACTATAAATGGTGCGAAGAAAATTCTGTGCGCAGAGCCTAAAGAGTGGCGCCAGATTTTCCTCGTCAGGATAATCGGATCAAATCGGTGATTTTACCATCGTTGCGCTCCAGAAATTGTTCAACAATCCGGTTAAAGCTGTTTGCTATCTGCTCCTTGCACTCGACCGTTAATGGCCCGTTGATGGACAATTGATAGTCGCCGTACTGATTTTTTGAAAAATAAATCCATAAGGTTCGATTACCGATAGGACGATTCATACAGCCGAAATGACTGGAAAAAGTATAATCAATATCTGCAAAACGCCTGTTGTGACTCTCTTTACTAAAAAAGCTTGGCGTATTACTAATGAGAATCCGTAAACCGTTCGGCTTCTGTAAGGGGATATTTAAGTGAAATAATTTATTGAGACGATACTTGATTGCAATATATTTTTTATTGGACATGGAACGGCTCAAATACCGCAGGTAATAGTCAATAATGGTTTTATGCAATTTACTCTCTTTAAATTTTCCGGTTAAAAAAAGTTTGTTGAACGCAAATACCAGCGACTGGCCAAAGGATAATCCCGCCCCCTTCAAGCCGCTGTCTTTAATAAAATGAGAGCATTTTTGATAGGGCGCCGTTTTTAACAGCTGTTCCTCGATAGACGTGACCAAATCTATAAACCGGTCATGCTTATTAAGGGTAATATTGATCCTTTTGTATTCTGAAAATAACCCGACCACCGATTTGTATTGACTGCCTTCCCGCCCGCTATGGATGAGAATAACAGGAATTTTATTTTGCCGGCTTAGCTTGTAAAAGACCATTTGACATACTGCGACTATCCCGGTGCTGATATTAATATTTTCAGCTTTATGCCATGCCATAAATGCTTCAATCAATTGCGACTCAACAGGGTAATGATACAAATGCTGCGACTGATTGGCCGCGTCCGGCAAATGATTTGCTGTTCCAAAATGAAGCAGGCTGTAACCTTTATTATAAGCCTGCCAAAAATCCATTTTATCGGACAGGTTTTTTTCATAATGGCGATTATTATTTTTCACATAATCAAAATAGACATTTTTTTCAGGGACCGGCAACAGTTTTTTACCGTGGGTCAATGCCTTGTAACTTTCCTTAAACTGATTAAATACCATATCACAGGAGGCATCATCCACAATGATATGAGGGATCACCAGATGCAATTCGTGCAAGTCATTATTAATTTTATAAAGATAGACGCGTATCAAAGGCTGTTGCGACAAAGGAATAATACGCATGATGTTGTTGTAAAATTCCATGTTCAGAATGTCTGCTTCATTGCTTAAAGACAAGTCTTCGTAAATGACTTTAAATTGTCCCTGCCTTTGCAATGTCTGTACGGGTATTTCGGGATTGAATTTTATCCAGAAGGCACTGTGCTGCCGCACAACGACATCGAACGCCTGAAACAGGTAATCCTGATTCAATTTGCCATGCAAGCGCAATTGCATACCAATATTGAACCCGTAATCCAGTTTGTTGAATACCCAGAAAATGTATTGAAAATCGCATAACGCGACATCCTCTTCTCGGGATTTTTCCGGAAGAGACGCTTTTGTTGCCGGCTGCAGGACTTGCTGTAATTCCCCGGCAATATTTCTCGCAATCCTGTCAATGGTGGGATCATGGATAAAATACTCTATGGATAAGCTTAAGTTCGGGCATTGCAGCTTGTCATGTATGCGATTTCTGATTTCTATAGCCATAAGCGAATCCATACCCATGGCAAACAGATCATCGTTGACATGGATGTCTTCGATACTATCCAGAATTAACACATCTGCGGTAATGGCGCATAAAGTCTGGTTCAGTACACGAATACGCCCTTCGTTCGGCAATTCGCAGAGAGCATTTAAAAAATGCTGGCTGGACGGCTCCCTGTTTTTGACCAGATCAGACAACCACCTTTGTCTTGGCACGTGCTTGTAATAAATATCCCAGTGAACGGGACACGGAGCAATTTGCGCCCATGAACCGGTCAGCAACACGTCAAGAACATCAATCGCGTCTGGATCTAACGGGATAAACCCATGCTGTTGCAGCGCGCCGGTCAGGCTTTCCGTCATGCCGGTGGCGCAAAATGGCCCCCAATTAATAGCGAGTGCGGGTAATCCCCGCCGGCGACGCCAGTGCGCCAGTCCATCTAAAAAACCATTGGCCGCGACATAATTGGACTGTCCCCTGGCGCCTAGCACGGACGCGGAGGATGAAAACAAGACAAACATATCCAGGGGAATTGGTTTGGTTAATTGATGCAGAATCAGGGCGCTGTCCATTTTCGCACTCAAGACACGCTGCACATCGTCGTCACTTAAATTGACGATCAAACCATCCTGAATGACACCCGCCAGATGAAACACGCCTTTCAATGGTTTGAAATCGCGATGAATCGTGGCAATAACCTCTTCCATCTGCTGATAATTGCCGGCATCCGCCTTATAGTGGCTGACGCGCACCTTCTGTTGTCCGGCACGATCCATGAACGCCCTGAGATCCGGTGCACAGTCTGCTCTGCTGACAAGAATAATCTCTGTCACGCCTCGACGGATCAGATATTCCATCAACGGCCTTGCCAATCCGCCTGTTCCACCCACGATAAGATAACTGGCCCGGGCGTCAAAAAGCGGCGCTTGCGGCATGGTTCGGCCAAGTGGTTGCTTTTTTCGCAATCGGGGCAGATACAGGGCGTCTCTGACGGCCAACTGCGTTTCCTCACCAGGGCCATTAAAGAGATAGTTCAGGGGATCCGGCAGGGTACCGCCTTCCCCCAAATCAATGGCATAATTATGCCCGAGATCAAGTTCGTTTCTAAAACTCCTCCAGAAAGCGCCGGCCATGGTATGGTAAGGATTCACCTCGTTATCAGGATGAATGGCGTAAGCGTTTTCAGTCACCAGGGTAAAACTTGCGGGACGCGATTTAAACAAAGCCTGACAGCATTGAAAAAGATCCTGGAACTGCCCCTGTTCATACAGAAACAGTATATGTTCATTGGCTAGCGCCTCCATGTTCCGAGGACTTGCCACAAACTGATAATCGAGATTGCCCAGTATTTTTTTCGCCCTGGCCTCATCGGAGGATACCACCAAAAACCCGGGCAATCGGGGTTGGGCGGTGATATTGGTTTTAAGCGGACTCCAGGTGATCTGATAGAGATGCTGCAGGAGAAATTCGTACGAAATAAAATGATTCGGCGTCACCTTTCTTAAGATCAACCCTTCAAGCCAGCCGATTAAAAACCCTGAACTGTCATACAATTTTATGTCGCAACAAAGTTCATTCTCATACCCGGTATTACGTTTGATGACGTAGGCCCAAACCATTCCCGGCGCTTCCTGAAAAACCGTCAGGCGGGTAAACGCATAGGGGACATACGTCGTATTCTCAACACCGTTTATTCCCAGCAGCAAAATACTTTGCATGGCTCCGTCAAGCAGAACGGGATGATAAAAATAACCGGTTTTGTGGCTTGCCTTGGTCAAGGACACTTTCGTGAGGATACGGTCTGTCTGCACATATCCTTCCTTAAGAACCTGGAACTCGTTACCGTACAGCAGGGATCGCTGGTCAAAATGCTCATAAATTTGTGATAAATCCACTTTCTGCTCAAATGAAGATTTCAACGCATCCAAATCAACTGATTCCGGTGCCAGGGAGACGGTCTTATGTATTTCCATATCGGCATACGCCTGCCACTGACCATCCTGTCCGGCAAAAATGCGGATCTGGTATCGCTCCTCATCCCGGACTTTTACCTGTAACTGAAAATCCTGATCCTGTCTGGGATATAATGGCTGTGCAATATTAAATTTTTCAAGACAGAAAACGTGACGCTTGAAAATAGCTTTAGCGGCCGCCAAACCGGCTTCAATATAGGCTGTCGCCGGAAAAACGATTTTGTCAAACACACGATGGTGTTTGACATAACTTAAATGTTGTAAATCCAGCTTCTGGTTAAACAGGTACTCATTGCCCGGCAGGGAAAACATCTGCCCCAGCAGAGGATGTACGATGTCGGCAGGCGTTGTGCTGTCGCTTTTTTTATCCGGCCAGAACTCAACCCTGTGAAAAGGGTAATTGGGCAGGACTACTTTTTCAAACGCATGGCCAAGGCTTTTATAATACGACGACCAGTCCACTTGTTCGCCTTGTAAATACCTTGCCGTCAAATCCGGGAGTTCACCGTGTTCCGGCAAATCAAGCGGCTGATCATTGCCATGCGAGGACAAGGCAAACGCCCCTTTGCCCATCAGGCGGCTGGCTTCGGCAGCCGTTTTCGCGGCAACAGCCAGGCGATAGGGGTAATGCTCTCGGCAAAGTGCCGCGGTAAAACAGATCTCACCAAAATCATCCCCGGTGGTTTCCAGATACTGTTGATAGCGTCGGGATAAATCATCCAGAGAAGCCCGCGATTTGGCGGAAAGAACAAGGACATACGGGTGAACCGGCGCCCTTGTTTTGACAACCGTCTCATCCGGAAATTCCTGAAGGATAACGTGCGCGTTCGTGCCGCTAAAACCAAAGGCGTTGACACCGGCACAACGGAGTGCCCCTCCTCTCTCCCAGGTTATGGTTTGTAATGCGAACTGTGTATCGCCAGGTTTTATATTGGGGTTCAATTGATGAAAATGCAGGTTTTTGTAAATCTTCTTTTGCTGTAACCCAAGGACGGTTTTAACAAGACTCGCAATTCCGGAAGCGCTTTCAAGATGGCCGATGTTGGTTTTTACCGCCCCCAGATACAAGGGATTATCCTGACCGCGTTCACAACCATAGACGTTGTTAATGGCGTGCACCTCAATGGGATCGCCAAGCGGCGTTCCTGTGCCGTGCGCCTCGATATAACTGATGTCATGAGCGGATAACCCGCTTTGCAGAAGCGCTGATCGCATGACCGCTTCCTGGCTTTTACCGTTAGGCACCGTCAAACCGGCAGACTTGCCATCGTTATTGACCGCCGAGGCTTTGATAACCGCCAGGATATGATCCTTGTCGCGTTTCGCATCGGCTAACCTTTTTAACACTATCACGCCACAACCTTCCGCCCGGACATAGCCGTTTGCGTTTTTATCAAAGGTTTTACACTGGCCATCAGGTGACAACGCTTTGGCCTTACACAGCGTGACATTGGATTCGGGCATGAGCAATACATTGACGCCCCCGGCCAGGGCGTAATCGATTTCATGATTATTTAAACTCCGGCATGCGTAATGAATAGCCACCAGAGAGGAAGAACAAGCCGTATCAATACTTAACGACGGCCCTTTCAAATCAAAGGTATAAGCCACTCGTCCCGGGATCAGATTCAAGACATTGCCGGTAATGGAAAACGCGCTTAACTCCTCACTGGAAAAACCGGATTTTTCCAGTTTGGCATAATATTCATTGGGGCCGACTCCCGCAAACACACCGGTCAAGCTGCCACGCAGAGAGGATGGGGGATAATTGGCGTTTTCCAGAGCCTTGTATGAACATTCCAGAAAAAGTCGCTGCTGCGGCTCCATCAATTTCGCTTCGCGCGGGCTGATACCAAAAAAGCCGGCGTCGAAGCACTTGATGTTGTCTATCAATCCCAGTTTATTGACATAGGATTTTCCCGGCGCATCCATGTCGGGATCATAATACTTGCTGTTGTCCCAGCGCTCGAGAGGGATGTCTTTAATACCATTCAAGCCCTGTTCAAGCATCGTTTCAAACGCAGCGACATCATGAGCCTCCGGAAAGGAACAACTCATACCGATGATAGCAATGGCCTCGTCTTTCTGTTCCACCGCAACGTGCGGCTGTTGTTGTGTCACCAGCTTTTTATCAAGCTCCGAGGCCAGATAGTTAGCCAGTTTGTTAATGGACGGATAGTCAAAGCCGATGTTAACCATCACTTTCACCGTCGGTTCCAGTTTTTTCTTAAGCTCGCTGGCCATTTCGGCTATCATGAGGGAATCGAAGCCTATTTCAAAAAATCCTTCGTCTTCCTCCAGTTCCTCCGTGTCCGGCAGCTCGAGAATCTCCTTGCAGACAGCCCCTATCATATCCTTGCAAGCCTGCAATCTTTTATCCGGATCTACTTTCAGAAAACCGTTTAGCCATGGTGATAAATCGTTATTGACAGATAAAACGACCTCCTTTATTGCGAGATCGTCAGCCAGAGCCTTATAAAACAGAGACTGCGGTTTTGGAACAAAATCGAGCATAAACGTAAGATAATCCGGAGAGATAATCGCGACATGATCAAACTGGCCATTAATTAATACCTTAATCAAGGCATGGCCTTGTTCATTAGTCACCAGAGCCTGTTTGAGAGCCGGATTACGGGCGCGCTCATTGGCCATGCCAACCTCACCCCAGGGACCCCATTGAATAGCGGTACCGGGCAATCCCCGCCGTAGCCGCTCGGCAATTAAAACATCCAGGAAGCTGTTGGCTGCGCTGTAAACAGACTCCTTATTGCTGCCAAATACCGCGGCAATGGACGAGTAAACGACAAAAAAATCGAGATGGCAGGATTGGCTTAACTCGTGCAAATACCAGGCTCCCCGTAGCTTGGCCTCAAACAGGTAATCGACGTCTTTCTCCTGATGCTCAACCAGCGGCGCCTTAACGGCCGCTCCTGCGGTATGAATAATACCCTTTAGCAACCCATCGGAATTAATATCCGAAAACAAGGCGCGCAGCGCCTTTTTATCAGTAACATCCACACTTATTGTTCGGATAACGCGGCCGGGAAAATCCTGCTGAATTTTTCCGATGGCCGTTTTGATCGCCGGCTTGTCAATATGTCTTGAGACAAGAACCAGTTCCCTGGCGCCGGCTGAAAGCAGCGCCTGGGCAGTCACCAGCCCCAATCCACCGCCACCGCCGGTAACAAGGTAACGTCCCTGCCCGTACAGTGATCGTTTTTTATCTGTCAGGGCGATTTTCAGCAAACGAGGCGTCATGCGCCGGCCGGAACGATAAGCAACCATTTGTTCATAAAAAGCACCATGATTGCAGTGAATCTCATCAACGACCTGCGCAAAATAACGTTCATCGTGATTATCATCCCCATCAACGAGTATGGTGTGACATTGCGGCAATTCCAAAGCCAGCGTTTTGCAAAATCCAATGAAAGGGCTATGGCTGATATTCAGTTCACCGACAGCGAGTTCGGCAATGGCATTGGTCGTCAACACCATTAAGCGTAACGCCACACCCTGTTGATGTAGCTGTTTCACCAGATTTAGCAGCTTTTTGAGGGCATTTTTCTGGAAATCAATATTGGCATCAATATCATCAATTGGCGGAGAATCCAGCCCCACTGCAAAAATAATCCCTTGCAATGTATCGAGGCCGCAACCCTCTTCTTCCAGGACGATTTGCAACCCTTGCTTTCTAAAACCGGACGCTAATTGCCGATCACCTATCAATAACCAGTTATTTTCCTGCGGGTGACTATTATTTTTATCACAAGGCCGTTCCTGCCATTGCAGCCGGAAACCCCAGTCTCTGGGTATCAAATCATCTTTTAACCGGGCTTTTTCCACCCAGTAGATATCTCTATCAAACTCGTACAAAGGTAAGTTGACTTTATGAAACGCGTGGCCAAACGATTGATAATAATCAGACCAGTTTATGGCAAAGCCTTCCTGATAAGCCGTCTGGAACTGATCCACCGTGTGGGGCAAGGAGGCGGCTTCTTTCTCTTTTTTAATCCGGGCAACAGCATATTGCTTTGCGGCGATGATGGCTGCGGCTTGCCTTGCGGTATCGGCTTTGATGGCGACTCGAAACAAGAAATGGTTGCGGCAGGTCGCCGCCGTGTAACAGATATCGCTAAAATCGTCTTTCGTATCGGATAAATAGTTTTGATAGCTCGACAATAATAAATCAAGGGAACGCTCGCTTTTTGCCGATAACACCAGCAAAAAAGGCCCGGGTATCGAGCGGTGCTCCGTTTCCCGTTCAGGCGCCTGTTGCAATATCACATGCGCATTGGCACCGCTAAAACCAAACGAACTGACACCCACATATCTTGTGTCCCTCTCGTTGAGCCAGTCTACAGTCCGTAATGGAATAACGGCATTTTTCAAATCAATTTCGGGATTGAGCTTTTTGAAATTGAGGTGCTTGAACACTTTGCGTGCGTTAAGACTCAGCACGGCTTTGATAACGCTGGCGACACCCGCCGCGCTTTCACTATGACCAATATTGGTTTTTACCGAACTGATGTAAAGCGGCTTGTCCACACTATGACTGTCACTGAAAATTCGAGTCAGCGTGTTGACTTCTATCGGATCGGCCAAAGGCGTACCGGTGCCATGGGCCTCAATACAATCGATATCAGCCGGCGACAATTTCGCTTTGGCCAGCGCCGCGCGTATCACTTCTTCCTGGGCAATACCGTTTGGCACCGTAAACCCGCCGCTTTTTCCGTCGCTGTTGACCGCCGTGCCTTTGATAACCGCCAGAACCGTGTCATTGTCCTTGATGGCAGTACTCAAACGCTTTAACACGACAACGCCGCAACCTTCACTGCGGGCATAGCCATCCGCGTCGTCACTAAAGGTCTTGCAGCGGCTCTCAGGCGATAACATTCGCGCTTTCGACAAGGTGATGTTCGAGTCAGGCGTCAGTAATATATTGACACCACCGGCTAACGCCATATTACAATCACCTGATTGCAGGCTCAGACACGCGTTATGAATGGCCGTCATCGAGGAAGAGCAGGCTGTATCGACGGCCTGAATGGGGCCGTGCAAATCAAAGGTATAAGCGACCCGGCCCGCCAACGCGTTCAAAACATTTCCCGTGGCAAAATAGATATTTAAATCTTCCAGACTGACGCCCTGATTGGCCAATATTTTGGGATATTCATTCGTACCGACCCCAACAAAAACGCCGGTCTTGCTGTCTTTGATAGCATCCAGAGAAAGATTGGCATGTTCTATGGCGTGATAGCAGGTTTCCATAAAAACGCGCAACTGGGGCGACATGAACCTGGCTTCCCTTGGACTGACATTAAAAAACTCCGCGTCAAATTTTTTGATATCGCCAATCAAGCCCAATTGTTTAATATATAATCGGCCAAGGGCATTCACATCGGGATCATAGTATTTCTCATTATCCCATCGCTCCAGGGGTATATCGGCCATGCCGCTTTCGCCGTTTTCCAACAGGGATAGAAACGCATTGAGATTAGACGCTTGGGGGAAACGACAACTCATCCCGATAATGGCTATGGGTTCCGTGTTTAAAACATTAATCGACGGTTGCCTGGCCACTGCGGCAGGGTAAATACGCAGGTATAAATGTCTTGCCAGTTTATCGATGGAGAAATGAAACGACGCAAGCACATCGGGTATGTGAACGCGCGGTGACAACAGATCGTGAAGCTTTTGGTCCAGAGCCTCCAACAGTGGTTCGGTGAATCCCAGAATTTCAAAATCATGATACTCATTCACCCGCTCTTTTTTTAAAAGCGTCTGTACCATATCGGCTATTCTGGTTTTAATGGCCGTCACTCGCTGTTCCTTGGACTGGTGATATAACGCATCCAGCCAATGGGTATTGGTTGTTCCCGGTTCATGCCAATAGGGTTTTTCATCAAAACAGTACAGGGGTAAATCAACGTGACGGCCGTGCGTTTCATCCCCGTCCAGAATTATGGTGGCTCCGGACATATAGTGTTCATAAATTTCCCGGGCATCATTGCGTACGGTTTTGATGCCTTTTTTGACAGTCACTTTGCGCAAATCATATTCCTGCGCGTTAATTTTTTTAATTAACGTGTCCTTGTCAGGCGCTATGATGGCACAACGGTATTTGTAATGATCACGGCCATTGATCAAGGTGTAGCAGATATCACTCAAACACGCCCGGGATTCCTGCAAATAGCGTACGTAGGTGGCCATCATTTGTTTTAATGACGCGTCACTGTTTGCGGAAAGAACAAAACATTGGGGTTCGGTCGTTTCCGTCAGGGATTCCTGGATTTCACTATCAGGCGCCTCCTCGACAATGGCACTGACGTTAGTACCGCTAAAGCCGAAATTGGAGACTTGCGCGTATCGCCTTTTATTTTTTTGTTTCCTGAAAGGCGTTGCTTGCACAGGAAAAAGAGCGGGAATACTATCGGGCTCAATGGAATCGTTAGGGGTTGAATAATGCAAATTAGGTGGAATGGTCTCATGGCTCATCGCACCTATCACCTTAACAAGCGACGCAATGCCGGATGATGCAATGGTATGTCCCAGATTGCTTTTTAACGCCCCCAGCACCAATGGTTTTTCTTTGCGGTGATGGCCTTCGTGCACACGGCGGATGGCATTAAATTCCACACTGTCGCCAACCACGGTGCCTGTTCCATGGGTTTCAATATAATCAATATCGCCGGAACGAAGATTCGCTTGTTCCAGCGCGGCCCGGTGCATGGCAATTTGAGCGTCAGGGTTAGGCGCCACCAGCGTCGTTCCATCCCCATCCTGATTCATGACCACGCTTCTGATGAGTGCGTGGATCGTGTTCCTGTCTTTCAGGGCCTCGCTCAGCCGCTTGACAATAACAACGCCACAACCTTCGCTGCGCACAAACCCGTCGGCCGCACGGTCGAAACTACTGCATTGGCCCCGGGCGGACAGCATGTTGGCTTTGGTTAAGCCGATAAAATTTTCCGGGCAAAGATTAAGATGAACCCCACCCACTATGGCCATGTCACATTGCCGGGCCGCCAGTGCCGTCGCTGCCAGATATAGGGCCGACAAGGAAGAGGAACAAGCCGTATCCACCACCAGACTTGGCCCCTTTAAATTCAAAAAATGGCTTAATCGTCCTGCCGCCGCACTGTTTGCCGCTCCTATCTGCGTGTATTCATTAAAGCGGATATTATCCTTATAATTGAGGTGACTGTAATCTTGCGAGGAAATACCGCAGTATACGCCGGTGTTTGATCCATTAAGCGAACGAAGCGTGATGTTGGCATGATTTAGCGCTCGAACAGCCACCTCCAGAAAAAGCCGGTGCTGTGGATCCATTTGCTTGGCTTCCACAGGCGGTATTCTAAAAAAATCAGCATCGAATAAATGTACGTTTTTTAAAAAGCCGCCCAGTTTCGTGACGATTTTATCCGGCTTGCTTCTATCGGCATCATAATATTCATCGCTATTCCAGCGCTGCCCGGGTACTTCTTTAATTGGGGTTAACCCTTGAATCAGCATCTCATAAAACGAATGAATATCGTCGACATCGGTAACAATTCCGGGAAATCGGCAATTCATGCCAACGATTGCAACGGGTTCCTTCAGAACGCCTTTTACATTGTCCGGCTGATTTTTTTTTACCATATACATCATGCCCTTATATTGCCTGGCCACGCTTGAAATCAGCTCCGCAGAAAGGAGTGCTAACAGCAAAAAATAACCATAACCAGAGGGAATCGGCTGATTAATCGAAAAAAATATCTTCTCATTTCAATAGATATCTATCAAGAAAACATTAGGCTCCGTGAACCAAGGGTATGCACTTATCTTTTTATCGGCTGCAAATTGGGATATCTACAAGCCCTGATTATATTATAGTTCAGGCATCGGAACTTATTCGTGATCATCAATAGCCGTTTTTTTTATAAAAAATTGTCATATACAGCGTTTTTTTATATCCTCAGTCTTACCACTCCAAACAGAAACCTACAATAATGTCATGGTTCAAAGCATGGTTAAAAAAATTTGGACATCAGGCACCTGATAACATTCCAAAAGTGATAATCCCCCCTCAAAAAAAGAACCCTAACGCGGAGTTTTACAAAAACTATTTCTCGCTCATCGCCAAAGGCGTCCGGCTTAAACTGGTCGAAGCCATGTTCAGTCTGAATCTCTTTGCATTATTTGAAAACAAAACCCGCGTTTCCGAAAGCGAGATCATAGAAAAACTGGGGTTAATGCCTGTCCGCGCTAAAAAATGGCTGCACCTGCTTTGCTCCGAGCGTTTTCTAATCAAAGTGACCGGCAATGATTATCAGCCGTCCTATCAGCTGCCTGATGAGTTCATCAAACTCATGCGCAGCGACCGATGGTGGGGAATACAATTCTTTTTTTCTACCTGGCAAGTGGGTTCGGATGAAGATCTGACCGATGTATTGCAATCCGGCCAGGTTAAAACAAGCGTGTCATGGCCTCCCCAAACGGATGACGAAGCCTGGTGGCTGGAGGACTGGATGACAAAAACGGCGGAGCAGCCCGTTCAGGCTCTGCTAGAAAGCATCAACTTCAAAAAAGTGCACCATGTCCTGGATGTCGGAGGCGGCGACGGCACGATGGCCTGCGCGTTCGTGACAGCCTACCCCCATTTAAAAGCCACGGTCTATAACCTGCCCAAACCTGCGGAAATGGCAAGAAGAAATATTGAAGCCAGGGAATTACATCATAAAGTCCGCGTACTGGAAGCTGATTTTATTAAAGAGGATGCCTTTCCGACAGGTTTTGATCTCATTGTGTTTACACGGGTTCTGTTTGACTGGGACGAGTCTGTGGACAGAAAATTGTTGCGAATGGCCTATCAGGCTTTGCCCAGAAATGGCCTGGTTGCCATTTGTGAATTTTACAAGGAAGAAAACAATGACCGCTGTCTCTCGGCGGAGTATCGCTATATTTTTCATGATGACTTCACCCCGCACGTGATGAAAACCGCGGCAACCTATCGCGCCATGCTGGAAAAAATCGGTTTCACTATCGTGCGCCCCAACACGGAAGGCAAGCAGGCTTTTACCTATTGCTCCGTGATACTGGCCCGGAAATGACTGTCTTGCGGATCTACGTCGTTGATTGCACATACCGGCTATTTTCTATATTCTCATTTTTATCACGCTCCATCAAAGCCATAGGATATGAGTCAGAAACACTCCGGGAAACAACATACTCCATATTATGGAGAAGATCGCGATCATTCAGACACGTCCCGGCACATAAAATATAACGCCAGATTCTATGACAATTATTTTTCCCTCATTGCGGATGGTGCACGTCTGAAACTTGTGGAACCTATGTTCAAGCTCAATGTATTTGCTTTATTTGAAAACAAAAAATACGTCCTGGAAAGTGATATCATAGAACAACTGGATCTGATGCCCATACCAGCTAAAAAATGGCTGCACCTTCTCAGCGCCGAGCAATTTTTAATTAAAGTGACCACTGCAAATTATCAACCGGCCTATCAGTTACCGGACGAATTTATCCGTCTTATGCGCAACAAGGAAGGCTGGAAATGGATGCAGTTCTTTTTTGCGAACTGGATGACGGCGGCGGATGAAAACTTGAAATCCGCATTGCAATTCGGCCAGGTTAAAAAAAGATTTTCCTGGCCTCCCAAAACGGATGAGGAAATCGCGTGGCTGGAAGACTGGATGGCGAAAACAGCCGTTCAGCCAACGCACTGCCTGCTGGAATACATCCATTTTAACGACGTGGCAAACGTTCTGGATGTCGGAGGCGGCGATGGCACGATGGCCTGCGCGTTTGTGACAGCCTACCCCCATTTAAAAGCCACGGTCTATAATCTGCCCAAAGCTTCGGAACTAGCAAGAAAAAATATTGCAGCCAGGGAGTTAAGTCATAAAGTTAGCGTCGTTGGAGCCGATTTTATTAAAGAGGATACCTTTCCGGCAGGTTTTGATCTCATTATGTTTACAAGGGTTCTGTTTGACTGGGACGAGTCTGTGGACAGAAAATTGTTGCGAATGGCCTATCAGGCTTTACCCGAAAATGGTCAGGTTGCCATTTGTGAATTTTACAAGGAAGAAAATGACGACAGTTGCCTTGTCGCGGAATACCGTTATCTTTTTTATGATGATTTTCCGGTGAGAATGGTAAAACCTGCGGCGGAATATCGGGCGATGCTCGAAGAAACCGGTTTTGTTATTGAGATACCGAATACGGTAAAAAAACAACCGCTATACGACTGCACGTTAATACTGGCTCGAAAACCGATCCAGAAGTAAATTCAATCTTGGCGAGGCACTAGGCTCCGTGAACAAAAATTTTCACAGCTGCAAATACGGCTAATTGGCGCCATTTTTTTGCGAAAAGGCCGTAGCCCGTAAGGAGGCCTGCGGCCGTATTGCGGGTTTGATGTGCCACTTATGAACGTTATCCCGCATTACGGCTTCGCCTTCATGACGGGCTACAAGAAATTATTAGTTGTTGCGCAACTATAGTTGTCTTGTTTTCGAGCGGAAAAAATTGGTTCACGGAGCCTAGGCATGCGTCATGCAGGAATACAACAATCTTCGTCCTTCGTGGGGTTGCTTGCCATGTATAAAAGTAAAGTTATCCACGATCATAAAATCCCCTTTTTCCCAGAATAAAACGCTCGTATGCTGCCGGATAACCTGCTGAATTGTCGTAATTTCATCCGCAGTAAAAGGTTGTCCGTTGCCATAGTGGCATACCATAGGCAGCATGTCATTTGTTATTAAATACCGGGTGGCCAGGTATTTCCAGGAACGCAGCGCGTTTATATCACCATAAAGCGCATTGGCGTAAAAATTCAGATAGTCCGATGAATTAAACCATACCATTTGCTCGGTAACGGGATGCTTGCGGGCGCCGGGTAAATGATTTAATACCACCAGATCCTTACCATGGTTGACCCAATCCCAACGGACTTTTTCCCCGGTTAAGCGCTCTTCTATTGTTATTTTGTCATCGCTGCCAAAATACTCCGGCCAGCTTCGCACGCTTTTGTCATTCAACAATTTTTTAAGCACGTACCGCTTCATTGATTGCCCGTGAAAAAATTGCCGGTAGAGAACACCATGCGACATGATTTTCTCTTGCACCGGTTTGGGCATATCCTGCCAAACGGCTTGTGCGTTCGCAAAGATTGTGCCACCTCCTTTTTCAGCCGGGGTAACACAGCAAAAATAAATATGATTTGGCGGATTTTCCGATCGTGGTTTTTCATGATGCAGCGGCAAGGGAATGTCGGGAGGCAGATCGCTTGAGGTATAAATATTGTTGGGCAGCAACGTTCTTGCCAAATCGTAATCTTTCGTGCTGCCTCTTTTGCCCAGCCCGCATAATTCTATCGCTTGCGAGAAATAGTCCGCGTCGCGACAGGCAAAACCCCGAAATAAAACCGCGCCATATTGATGAAGGGATCCAATAATGTCATCGTGATGATCGGCTATCACATCCAGCAAGGGCGTTTCATCGTTTGTTGCATGCTGAAAAGAGGCCGTGATCACTGGTATGTTCATACCCGGGACAACAATCGTATCCACAATCATTTTTTCTCTGGTTTTTATCATTACTTCATAGCCTCTAAAACAATGGGCTGGGTTTCGTAATACAACTTGCCATCGTATTTACGATCGCAAATCGTTTGAAAAATATGTAGCAAATCGTCAACAAGATCAGGTACGGTTTCTTCCGGCATGGCTTTTATAAATGGCAAGGTGAGCACCAGAGATTTAAAGTAATTCAGATCCGGAAAATACACCGCGGTGGTTTTTAATTCCACTTTGGCTTTTTTAAAAGGAATTTGATTAAGATTATTCAGTACATAATAAAAATAGGCATTGTTTTCATTATTGATAGCCTTGTAACGCTTTGTGAGTGCCGGATAACGATTCTGTTTCGCCAACTCCGAACACGTTTGAAAAACGCTGTTATCCGAAAACGAGGAAAAAATAGCATAAAACCTTCCGCCATTTT
Organism: Legionella spiritensis; assembly: GCF_900186965.1. Taxonomy (NCBI): domain Bacteria; kingdom Pseudomonadati; phylum Pseudomonadota; class Gammaproteobacteria; order Legionellales; family Legionellaceae; genus Legionella; species Legionella spiritensis. The sequence continues at coordinate 284,929 of NZ_LT906457.1, read as the reverse complement.
TTAACGCATGGAAAATATTAGGGAACGTTCTGGAGAGATCCGTCCAATGAAGACACCAGAAAGAAAGAACAAAATCATAGTCCATGGCAGGCTGGAACGTTTCGATATTATCAACCTCAAAGGATAAATTGTCTCGCGCCCAACGTGTTCTGGCATGACTAATCATCTCTTCGGAATTGTCAATACCTAGAATACGACCATGCGTCACCTCTTCTGCCAGCAGGGCGCTGTATTGCCCATCTCCGCAGCCTGCGTCAAGAATATTGCCAAACGGCTTTATTTTAAAATCCTTGCGAAAGGCGTTACTGGTCTCAATTTGAAAATAATTTCCCTGAATATATTTTTCAGGTTCCCACCCCATAGTTAACCTCCAACACCCATCATTCACTTCGCGGGAATCCGTTCCTTCTTCTGTCACCCGTCATTACGGCAAACAAACCTGCTTGCCCACAACCGTAAAATAATTTACCCCGCGGATATCAGGCGTATATGCCCTCTCTATTTAATATAGGTCAATATTTGAACCTTATTGCACTAGGCTCCGTGCATGGAACCTGGAATAAAAAATAACAATAATATATTATCCGCCTTTCAATAACAGGATGACATGTCAATCAAGACACATGAATTAAGTCATTATGAGAAGTAAATTTTTTGTAGAAAATAAAACAACCCGCAAAGAAAAATCGCTTGAGGAACAATCACCTTACCGAAAATTTCGGACTAACTTGTTAAAAAATACTGTTTTGGCCATTACCACCGTTCCCGCAGAAGGAATGGCTTTGCGTCGGATTTTTTATGTTCTTGAACATCCCAAAGCCGTTCCTGTGCCTTACCTTGCTACTTTAAAAACTATTGGTCCAAAAGGCCTTTTTTCCGGCCCTCTAAGTAGAAGTGCCTATTGTCTGACCGGCAATTTTGCGACTCTTCAAGGGATACATTATTTTGGTTCGGACTATAAAGGAATGTTTTTAACAACCCTGTTTAAAAATAGCATTATACCTGTTTTTCTGATAAGCAATGCGCGTCAAACCGGCCTTAATTTTTCACAAACACTTTCCTATGTAAATACCAATATCAAATATCCTGTCGTACATGCCTCGTTTTTTTTCAGAAACCTGGTTGCCAATTCCTGTCTGCCTCCAGGTTTTTTTGTCAGAAACTATAGTTATCAAGCGTTAGGTGAATCCAATACAACCATCCCGACGCTGCTTGGTTTTGGTACTTCGGTCTTTGCCTCAACAATAATAAATGCCTTTTTGAAACCTTTTTTTACAGGGGCTTATCCTCTGTCAAATCGCTATATGGCAGCCTGGCAATTTCCCGGCATAATACCGCTCTTATTTCGCGAAAGCGCCTCCCTGGGACTGATATTTGGCAATACATCTCCTCAAAAAAAAGGGGCTGCACTAGACAGGGAAGTAGATGCTGATTGTGAAGAAAATTCCCCGCCAGCACCTGTAATCAAATAACCATCTTCCGCCAGAGGCTGGTTGGCATGTCACGTGGATAATTGGGTGTAAACACGCCTTTTTTGGCAGCCCTATTAATCGCCCAACTTTGCATTGATATTCTTGCCTTCGCGCCAAATACCATCCCAGTCAACCGGTGATTTTCGGGCTAGCACCTGGCAGCGTTCAATATATACCGCAGCTAGTTTATCGCCCGGATAGGCGGGAGTAAGCGTGGTGAACATCCGGATACTTTTTTCCCAAAGCCCCTTTTGATACAGCATAAAGGCTTTTTCAAACTCGTTCTTGTGTTGCTCAAGATTTACAAGATTTTTAGCGGTAATCAATTCATAAATAGCGATACTTTCCTGCTTGCCTCGCACGGCAACCTCATCCAGAAAACGAAAAGGAAATTGTCCGGATACCTGATTGAATGTGGCGTGACTGACGATGATTTGCGCGTGATAATTTTTATTAATCGCCTCCAGACGGCTCGCCAGATTGACCGAATCCCCCAAGGCCGTATAACTCAATCGATCCTCAGAGCCTACGTTACCGACAACCGCTTCTCCCGTGTGAATACCGATTCTGATAGTAAACTCCGGAAATCCCTGCCGCCTGTTTTTTTGATTTAATTTTTTTAGCTTATCCAGCATGATTATTGCTGTTTCACAAGCATGCAAAGCGTGATTTGTATCTTTTTCGGGCGCATTCCATATTGCCATCACCGCATCACCAATGTACTTATCAAGCGTACCTTCATACTGTATCACCGCTTCCGTCATGGCTTGAAAATAATCGGATAAATAGGTCATGAGTTTTTGAGGCGAGGTTGATTCTGAAATGGCGGTAAAATTTTTAATGTCGGAAAATAAAATGGTAATCGTCTGATTTTGCCCGCCTACCTGCGCGATTTTTCCGCTGCGCATTAATTTTCTTACCAGAGCGTTGGGCACATAACGCTGAAAAGACGTTAAACTGGAGCGTAATGTCGATAATGCTTTATCCATAAAACTGATTTCCTTGATCATGGTTTTGAGCAAGGGTCTTGGCTTCAGATCAAGCATTGTCAGTTCTTCTGCTTCCTTCGTGAGTTGCATAATCGGGTGCGAGATTCTTTGTGACACGATACGAACCAGCAATGTACCCAACAACAAAACCATAACGGTTAAAAAGATATAGCGCTTGCTTAAATTTCTTAACGGTTCTATCACATCATTCTCGGGAACGATGATAATAATGTGCCAGGGATATTTACCTTTCATATTTAATAAAGGCTGATAGGCCAGAAAATATTTTTGATCCTTGTGAGTATACGATTTGATTAGAGGATACAAACTCTTGATATCCAGCTTTTCAAGCGGAATATTCAGCTTTTTTATCCACTCGGGGGTTAATGTCTTGCCACGGATGTCTTCGTGTTGATGAGGACTACGAAAAGCAATGACATTTGCCTCGTTATTGACGACATATATCATTGTATTTTTAGTCAATTCCAATTCCCTGATAAAATGCTGTAACCCATCCACGGTCAGATCAAGCGCAATCACACCATTAAGATCGTTATGGTTATTGTAAATCGGCGCCGCGGCAGTAACACCCGGCACGAGAAAATCACTTTTATCAAAGACGTAAAAGGTGTACACGTTTGTCCATATGGGCTTTCCACTCTCGGCAGCCTCCCGGTACCAGGGGCGGACTCTGGGATCATAATGGCGGGTAAGTAATTTTTTTTGAATAATTTTTCCCTGTTTATCCATGGTGTAGCGAACATTGACCGGAGGCGATGATGAATTGACCACCTGCGTTAACCCGATGTTTCCTTTTTCCTCCCGATCTACCCCTATAAAATCACCCTTTGCTGTCCCATAGTAAACCATGAAGATCTCCGGGTTGTATCTTATTGAATCAAAAAGGAATTTTTTAAATTGCTCCGTATTGTCAGGGCTGACAATACCCGTGTTAATGGCGTTTTTTATTTTAATTAAATCCTTGTTTAAAGGGTTCAGGTAAACCTGAAACCGTTCCTTGACCAACATGGACGTTTGGGTAATTAACTCCCTGGCACTGCTGCTTAACACCTTATTGAACGCAAAGTAATTAATTCCAATGATAGTAAATCCCACCAGGCTTAACAAAAGCACAAACAAGGTGATAATGCTGAGACGTATGCTGATCTTAAAACTATTCATCATAATTTTTTCTTTTATTGAAAGATACAAACCTTGTACGTTTATCAAACAGAATGTTTGTTTCCTTGAATAAGCATAGTTCATAATAACAACAGAACCTGGGGAGTCATGGTGTTAAATAGTCTTTTATGGCAGAGTTATAGGAGTCAACGACAACCTTCAATAAAAATGCACAAGCGGCTGGCCCTATTACTATTAGCATTATTATGCCTGACAAGCTGCGGCCTCGGGAGTGAAAAAAGCGTGCCGCGGATTACCGCGCCCAAACGCTTTCCCTCGATGGACAAGCAATACCAGCTTCACCGTAACGAGCCTGAATATGCCTGGTGGCAACCATTCCGAAACAGCGAATTAAATCGACTGATCGCATGCGGACTTCGGCATAACCCTGATATCCATATCGCCCTGGCCAATCTGGAGCAGGCTCGCGGCGAACTCAAACAGGTGAAACTAAACTGGATCCCCTTGCTCAATGTCTACGGCGGCTATTCAACCAATCCGGCTCTTGGCGTTCCCGGTGGTTTTTATGGTGTCTGGCCGTACTATGCCCTTAACATAATGGAATTGTTCACCAGACAAAAAAAATTACAATATAATCTTGCTTATCAGGCTGCCCAGGTGGATGGTGTACGCCTGGTGCTGATTGGACAAATTGCCTCGGCGTATTTCACCTTGCTGGCTGAAAGGGAACAACTTCGTTTATTAAATCAGTTAACAGGGGATGTGCGGAAATTAATTACCCTTAGCCGTAAAAATATTACGATTGGTTTAAGCAACGACATTGATTTGGACAAGCTACTGGTCACGGAAAAACTCGTTGAGGCGCAACGCAAACCCGTAGAACATAATATTGTCGTCAGTCAAAACGCGTTGCGTTTCCTGGTAAACTTAAATCCCGGACAGATAAAAACAGCCCATTCATTCCCGGAAATCGAATTTAGCCGTTTTAAACCGGGCAGCCTGCCGGCAACGGTTTTAAATAATCGACCGGACGTCAAAATGGCGTATTTTGCGGTCAAGCGCGATCATGCCGGCATTGCCGTAGCCTACAGCAATTTTTTTCCTGCCTTGCAACTTGACGATTTCATTGGCGAGGCGCATTTGCCAAACAGCACGTTTGAACAGGCAACCGACGCCTATCTGCAGAGCACCCTGGTGCCCGGCACGCTTGGCCTGATACAAGCCAAAAAAGGCGTTTATCGCGCGAGTGCGGCGGAATATGTCAAAACCGTACGGCGCGTTTTACGCGACGTAGACAATGATTTTTCCGCCAATAAACGAGCCAATGAACAATACCAGGCAACCCTGGATGCCGAAAAATCCTACCGCCACGAATATCAATTACAAAAGGGGTTATACCATACCGGTTTGATTTCCTATAAGGAATTGTTAGATAGTAAGATTTATCTGGACGAATTGGCGCTGACCCGCAATCAGGCCAAGTTACAACTGGCGATGTCGCTAATCATGCTGTATCAGGATTTAGGCGGGGGATACGCCGCACAAGGATGAAAACAAGGGACAATCACTAATGGATCTGAAATGACTTTTATTGCAACATGGTATCAACGCACAAAAAAGCATGTTACCCCTCTGAGGAGATTGGTCACGCTCCCTAATTTCATTATTTTCATCGGAGTACTGACTGCCCTGATTTATCTTTTTTCCTATCTGTTTCCTTTTACCGACAATGCCTTTGTAGTCAACAATGTACGTCCCGTTGCCGCGCAGGTAAACGGCTATATCACCCATCTTTATGTGAAAAACGGAGACTATGTCCATGAGGGGCAAAAGCTGTTTACCGTGTTCAAGCCACCCTATGAATACAACGTGGCACGTTTGCAAGCGGAGCTGGCCTCGGCACGCGCCAATTTTCTGGTATTACAAACCACCTTCGAGCGCGATCAGAAAATCAGTGAAAACAAACATAAAATTTTCATCAAGCTGGATCAGGATGATAAAAAATATCACAAGGGATACGCCAATCGATCTATCTCCCTTATACAGTTACAAAACTCCGAGCAGGAAACCAAAGCGGCGAAAGATACCTGGCAGGCCGCGTTAAAACAACTGGAGATTGATCAATATCGAATGGAAGCGCAAAAAAAAGATATCGATTCACTTATCGCCCAATTACGCATCGCCGAAGTGGATTTACAGCTTACGGAAGTCATCGCCCATCAAAATGGCGTGGTACAAAATTTATTTTTTACCAAAGGTACGCCCATTAACAGGAATCAACCGTTATTTTCTCTGGTCAATACCGATGAATTGTATATTCAGGCCAATTTTAACGAAACGGATTTGCGGGATGTGCAAAATGGCTCCAGGGCTTTGATTTTTCCAAGAATGTATCTGGGGCGGAAAATGTTTCACGGTGTTGTGGATTCCAATTACTGGGCAGCTAATCGGCAACAGGTTGATCTTCGTTCGCAGTTGCAGAATGTGACTAATGAAAATCAGTGGATTTTACTGCCGCAGCGATTACCCGTGATCATCAGGATCACCGATCCCGATCCCAAATACCCTTTGTCCGTTGGGAGCAGTGCATATGTCTACATCAGAACCGGTTAACTGGCTGGATAGGATAGACCCTTACGCCATTCAGCGGATAGTGCTGGGTAAAGCCCTGTTTACAGCCACCGTTCTGACGTACGTCTATTGGTTCTTTAAACCGGATAATTTTATGACGTTTGCCGCCCCCATGCTGGTGGTGTCGTTTTATGAAGTACCTACCGTGGCAAGCCGGCGAAAAAAAGATCTTCTGACAGGGTTTATCTTTGCCGCGACGCTTACAGGCATTGCCACGTTTTATTTAATGTATCCCTTTCGCATCCTGTTCTTTTTTTATGCCGCATTATTCCTGAGTGGATTGTATTTTTTTGTTGCCGCTTTTTTTGGCGAATTAAAAAACATTACCATGATTATCCTGGCGACAGCGACGGTGGTGTTAAGTTACCAGCCGCCGGCCAATTTACAGGTTCTCTATAGCATGTGCACCTCCGCCATGCTGTCCATGATGACGATGTTTGTTTGTTTACATCTGTATCCCAATCAATCGCTCATCATATGGCGTCGGGCCATGCAAAAATACATTGCGTGCATGGAGGCGGATATCGAAGCGGCCATTCAACGACAGGACAGGCGCTATCTTTCAGAGGAAATCCATCATTTAAGTACTGTCCGCGCCGTACGGCAACTGGTTCCCAAACAAGACTTGATGAACACCTTTAGAATTGCCGTGTATATCCGCAATATCCAGTTTGCGTTTGATAATATTTATTATGAAACAAAAAACGATGATTTATGGCGTGCCGTGCAACAAAGTTTTGCCCAACTGCGCGACAGCATGCGTCACTTAACACCCTGCCCTGTTACAGAAATAGTTGTCGTATCAGAAACCCCTTTGCAAAAATACGTGATCCGCTGTTTACATAAGGCAATCCGTCGCTGGAATCAATTATGCAACACGCCCGGACATTAAAGAAAAAACTGGAATACGCCCGGTTTATCCATTTGCTGATTATCTATCTGACGGCCCTTGTCATTTTCTTATTTTCCACCGTTCCCCACCGGCAATGGATATTATTAACCGTCCTTGTGGTAAGCGCCGGCATTGAACCGGGATTAATTCTGAAACGCTCCATCCACCGCATCCTGGGAACCTTAAGCGCGTTGATTGTATTATTGCCGTTACTGTATATCATGCAGTTAAATTATCGCCTGATTCCCATTGTCTTTGCCATTGCCCTTATCGGTATGGTGGTCTCGTCACTGAATCCCGCGAGATACGATATCAGCGTATTTTTTATCACCGTCACCGTGTTTCTGTTACTTGCCCAAACCATGCAGGACAATACTCCGGAAGGCCCGTTTGAAATGGTTATCAATCGCGGCATTTGCACATTAATTGGCATAATCATAGTCATGACCAGTGATTATTTTTTATTTGGCACCTACCAATATTCACAAAAACTGTATTTATATCATCAAATTATGATTTATGATCTGCTTAAAAATACCGGCAGGGAAATTAAACAGGCACGGGATAATGAGGTAAACTCCGTGTTATTTATTGAGCGCCTGCGCAATAATTTCATTCATAAATTTTCACTCATCGAGACAAGCTCGGAAAATTTAATGCTCGACTTGAAAGCCAGTGAGCCGATCAAACAGCGCGTCCAGTCCTTTCATAAACTCATCTGGGAGATCCGGAGGCTGATATTCGCACTCAACTTTTCAGAACTCCTGGTTCCTTCACCCGAAGCAAGCCGTACCCATTGGCTACGCTACACCACCCTGATGGCGAAGGCGCGGCAGGAATTTATCAATATTGAAAAACGAAAATAACTTGTATCATGGGAGGTTCCTATCCGAATATTCATGGTAAATCTCGTTTAGTTCAATCAAATGTAATTATTAATATGAAAGGGATCCGATCAAAGACATGAATTACTCACAGCAAACCTTAACCCATTTGACAGGGATTTATGATGCAACTAACACGACCCGCCTGGAGGCTCTGGATTTGCAACGTGGATTCATTATGATTTTGATGGCTTTCTCACATTGTCGCGAATATACAGGGATCAACAATTATTCCAATATTCAATCCACCGGCTCTCCTGTCTGGAAAGGGCAATATTGGCTGGATTTGTGGCAACAAATGTTCGTGTCAACGGTGGCCGCCGGTGGTTTTTTTATGATGATGGGGCTGGGTGTTTTTATCCTTTTTCAAGCTCGCCTGAAAGAAGGCTGGTCATCAACAGCCATCGTGCATTACCTGACACTTCGTGGGATATTGTTGATATTGCTGCAATTAACGCTACTACACCTGTTCGAATGGTTTGCCATGGGCGAAATTTATTTCTATGCAGGGGTACTGTTGAGTCTTGGTTTGTGTATGATAGCTGCCGGGCTTTGCTTGCAATGGATCCACAGACACAACCAGCAAACCTGGGGGTATTTTCTACCACTAGCTCTCACCTTTGCCATTCCTCTCCTGCTGCAATGGTGGTGGACTCAAAATCCAACCTCTTCCTCTCTCTGGCGAATTCTGCTGATCACCGGTGGAGCATCTCATCAACCGTTTCCCATGGACATTAATTTTACACCAATACCCTGGTTTCCAGCGGTGGCTTTTGGTCTTTTTTTGGGAAAACTCTGGCAGGCATCCGGCGAGAAGGTTTTTAAGCGTTTTGGTCAGTTGGCATTACTTTTATTCATAACCTGGTTTGCATTGCGTACTCTGAATTTAATCGGCTGGTGCGCTTTTGGTGATTACAAGTCACCGACAGCCGGTGAAACCGTCCATTGGGCGAGTTATTTTAGCATGAGCAAATTTCCACCCAGCATCGACTATTTTTTATGGTCGTTTGCCATCAATCTCATAGGACTTTGTCTATGGCAACAAAGTCTAAGACGTTGGCCCCAGTTAGTTTTGTACGTTTCTCCATTAAAAACTTTTGGCCAAAGTGCTTTATTCTTCTTTATCCTGCACTGGTTTGTTTATTACGGTATATCTCTGTTGATAACCACTCGCGCAAACACTGCATTAACAATGGCCGGATTCTGGATGTTAGGCCTTGCTATCCTTTATCCACTATGCAAGCAATATCGTATTTTCAAACGAACCAAAAGCAGGCACTCTATTTGGCGTATGTTTTAGCCAACCTGATCTTGCTCCGGTGGTGATATACAAATGGTTCTGAAATTGTCTACGTGCCGCGACTTGTTCGCGGGACGTAGACGTTTTTTAAGAATTAAAACCATGCCAAACGACATGGAAACAGTAATAGTTGATTAATTATCCAGCTTTGTTCCATAAATCCGATCACCGGCGTCTCCCAGGCCGGGCAGAATATAAGACTTGTCATTGAGTTTTTCATCAACGTTCGCGGTATAAATGGTGACATCGGGATGCACGTCCTGGAATGCCCGGATCCCCTCCGGAGCCGCCAGCAGACAAAGAAACTTGATAGACTTCGGCTCAACCTCTTTAATACGGTTAACGGCGGCAATAGCCGTATGGCCGGTAGCCAGCATCGGATCGACCACAATAATATCGCGCTGTTGAATGTGCTCCGGCAATTTACAATAATACTCCACCACCATCAGCGTTTTTTCATCCCGGTATAACCCTATATGTCCTACACGTGCCGAAGGCATAAGCTCCAGCATACCATCCAGCAAACCATTGCCCGCTCGTAATATGGAGACAAAAACCGGTTTCTTGCCTTTGAGTACCGGCGAACGCATAGGCGCTACGGGCGTTTCAATATCTTCGTATTCAATTTCCAAATCCCTTGTCACTTCGTACGCCAGCAAAATACTGATTTCATGCATTAACGCCCTGAATTTACTTGAACTGGTTTCTTTCTTTCGCATAATGGTCAATTTATGCCGGATGAGAGGATGATGTACTTCAACAACATTATTATTCATGATTCTTTCCTTGATTAGGGGCGATAACTTTAAAAACACGCCCTAAAATATTGTCCCATCGCTTATGATCGTAATTGGCGGGGTTCCCTGACGTAATTTTGCAGCCGTTTTTCGGCCTGCATCCCAGGATCCCCCTTGAAGTATCCTTGCCAGTGGCAATACCTGTTCATCACACTGTAACTGATCTCTGATACGATAAGCCAGTTCATCCAGCAAGGAAACGGTTAAAGCCCGCCATTCCACAACCACTTCCGATCCCGGATCCTGCGCCTCGATCAGGATATCTTCATGCCTGGGCTGCAAGACCCCCATATCAATAAATAACCCGCCGTTACGATATTCCGGCAACCCCGTCAACGCATCAAGATGAGTGACAACCACACCGGACCACTCCAGCGGCTCTATCAGGGAATAAGTTAACCATTGCGACAATTTATGAAAGGGAATATATTCCGAACCCACCCTATCCGACTTTAATTGAGAATGAGTCCAGACATCTCCCAACGGTACGCCCTGATAGTGCAGACGTTTCGGCCATACGTCGGTAAATGCCAGCAAAACCGATGTAAAAAGAGCGTGGGCGGGAATCCGTTGTTCAACAAGTTGTGTTGTAATATGCTGATAAAAATGACCTAAACGCGCTTCTATACCGAAAAATTGCGGCGATTTGACTAAAACATCCCCCAGTTGGTTCAAAAGCTGTAATCGCCCTTCCAGCCCTTCCAAAGGGTTGTCTTTTGAAACCTGAAAAGCCTCTTTTAAATCCACCAGCCGCAAAGACTGTAGTCGCTCATAATCGACACGATAAGGTTGTTGAGGCGTACAACTGAATCCTCCACTCATGTACCATTCAAAACTGGCTATGGCCAGTCCTTCCGAACGACTGAAATTCCGGCCGGTTTTCTGATCAAAAAATTTCCATTGATGGCCTGCTCCCGCATCGAGCAACACGCTGATGATCGCCAGTTCAAAAAAAATGTTTCCCATGTCCTCATCAGCAGATCCGGAAAGCTGTGTACGTAACTGCTGAACACGGTGGTGGCCGCCCGCTTCAAAATGACGCCAGCGCGAATGATAGGGAATATCCAGATCAGGGTAATTTTCCAGCATTACTTCTGTCACAAACTGTGCCGTATCCGCCAATCGTGATTCATCCAGGGAAAAATGATTGAGTTGCTTGGCACGCCCCAGTTCCAGCAAACGTCCGGCCTGTTCCCGAATCGTGCGCAAATCCCGTAAACGCGTGATTACCTGATTGTCATAATTACTCATCAAGCGCCCGTCCCTTGGGAATGGCCAGTTCATTAATATCTATAATACGATCGGGAGAATAATAACCGGCGGCACGTTTCGCATCCATCTCAACATGCGCATCTTTGGGAATCAGTTCATCCGGTATTTTGACGCGTTCCACAATCTCTACGCCCGATTTTAAAATGGCGTCGTATTTCATATTGGACATTGAAACAAAGCGATGTATTTTATTGATACCCAACCAATGCAAAACATCAGACATCAATTCCTGGAAGCGCATATCCTGCACGCCCGCGACGCACTCCGTTCTTTCAAAATACTTCGCCGCGGTATCGCCTCCCCGCTGCCGTTTTCTGGCATTGTACACAAGAAATTTGGTCACCTCGCCGAGAGCACGGCCTTCCTTGCGATTGTAAATAATCAAGCCGGCTCCGCCACGCTGCGCCGATTCAATACAAAGCTCCACACCATGTGCCAGGTAAGGGCGACAGGTACAAATATCCGAGCCGAAAACATCAGAACCATTGCATTCGTCATGAATTCGACAGGACAATTCCTTTTCAGGATCATGAATGCAAGCCACGTCGCCAAATAGATAGGCGGTTAAACCACCTATCGGCGGCAGAAAAACGTCCAGATCGCTACGGGTCACCAATTCAGGAAACATGCCGCCGGTTTGTTCGAACAGCGTTCGACGCAACTCCGCTTCTTTCACATGAAAGCGATCCGCAATACCGGGTAAAAACCAGACCGGTTCAATGGCGGCTTTTGTGACAACCACATCACCGTTTTCAAGCAATATCCTGCCGTCGGCCTTAAGGCGTCCCTTTTGCATCGCCGTTCGCAATTCAGGCATGTTAATATGGGCTTGGGTAATCGCTATCGTCGGCCGGATGTCATAACCTGCTGCAATCTCCTCGGCAAAAACATCCGCGACAAGATGTCCCCAGGGATCCATCGAAACAATTTTGTCAGGCTCACTCCACTGCCAATGCGGCCCAATGGAAACAGGCGGTGTGGTATCCGTCAGATCCGGTTTATGTTCCGGATCCAGAATACCTGCCGCCACGGCCAGCGCACGATACACGGAATAGGCTCCTGAATGTGTGCCGACGGCGTTACGGTTTTTAATATTGGTTAATGACGCAATCACCGGACCACGCGCCACCGGATCTTTGGCTGCCCATTTAATATTTAATGGCGCCGTAGTATAACTTGCCGGATGAGACGTCAATACAATGTGTTTTTTTGAACCAGAACCTTTCTCAAATGTCGCCATAAAAATCCCTTTAAATGATTAGGATCCGTTGACCTTTCGTTTTGCGAAGTGACATGTCAACAGACCTCATTATAGACCTGAAAAGCCATCACTGTGCTATCTAAAATTCTCCACGATGACATTATTTTTAAAACAGTTCCAAATGCGTTTTTTTCTCAAGAGAGAAAAATTTCTTATTCTAAAAAGAATAACCAATTGATTTTTAGAATTATTTTTTTAATTCCCGGTTTGTTTGAAAAACAATGTTTTATTAATTAATAATTTCTTAATGCTGGATTGTTAAACTTTTCAACGTCTAACGAACAAGCTTTCAGGAAAAACCATGCTGGATTTTGAAAAACACACCACGATGCAAAATAAGTTGAAACAAGAGCTTTTAAAATTTCAAGATGATTCGAATACAAGTGACTTGTTGCTATTGATTGAGACGCAGCAGGAACGATTATCTTATTTAACAGCAAGCGTTCTTCACTTTCCATCACAACCACTTGATACGGATTCAACATTTACCACATATTATAATGATTATGTAACTGATTACGCCACTCAAAGATTCATGGTTAGGATTTTTCATAATGAATTACTTGCATTGATGCCGGAACTGTCTGGTTCTGATTTTCATCTTTCAGAACACTCTTATTTGAGCAACGTTGAAGAATCTCTATTCCCGGGCATTTACGATATTTGGCCAGAGGATATTCTACCTGCCCCTGATTGTTCTATTGTGTCGAGCCCTTATAAAAATCCAGCCCCGACTTTTTTCTCAACCCCATCAGCTCAACCATCAAAAAGAAAAAGAGGCTGCGAGAGTGACAATACTACGACAGATCACAAACTCTCCAGTCAATATGATGGAACTCATGAGCCGGAAAGAAAACGGCTTGAACAATTAAAATCGAAAGGGAATAATGCTACTCAGGAGGAAAAGGAAGAGAAGCGCCGCCTTTCTAATAAGCTTAATGCGCGTAAATCCCGCGAAAAGCAGAAAAATTACACAATAAGCCTTGAAAGAGAAGTGGCAACCCTGAAACAGGAAAATGAACAATTGCGCGCCGAAAATGCCCGCTTGAAACAAATGAATCAAAGCAATCACGATGGGGGCGCCGCTACAAGCCCGGCACACTTTACCATGTGATCAAAGGCAGCCTGCTGCAATACACCGAATTATTGCGTATAATTAAATGATCCTGGGTAAGGGAACGTTGAAATGTCAAAATGGATTATGGTTGCCCTGACGCTTAACCTGTTTTCAGCGGCTTATGCCGCTGATACAGACGCAACGTGCCGGAAATTAGGTATAGATGATATCCAGGAGTGTGTTTTATCCTCTTCCCAGGGCAATACCGACAAAGTTTATGGTATTACCAACATGCCTTACGCTTTATGTTCAAAAGCGGCATGCAAACCCATGAAACATGTAAAATTTGCCGAGTGCGAATGCGAGGTGGCAAATTATAAAAAGGGATGGAAATCTTTTTCAGTATCTCCCGGCCGCTATGTTTCAGCGAAACCAACCTATAGCGACGATGGCGGTTTACAAACCGTACAATCAAATTATTCAATGGCAAATATATCAGATTTTTCCGAAAGACCAGCCCAATTGTGCCAATATGGCGCCCCACATCACTGGGCCAACTGTTATGGGGTTCGTTGTCAGGTAAAAAATCAAATAGCAGACGGCAAGGTGCGGCAAATTGCCGTCTGTGTTTGCCCGGTAAACGCCAATAAGATGTTTCTTATCGGGGCTACAGAAAAATCAGCCTGTGCTCGACCCGATATCATCTGGTCAGCAACCATTGGCGACGGTTCACATGTGTACGGCAATAAGCCTGTGTTTATTTTCTACAATAAAATTTATCCCCAATCGCCGCCGGCAAAAAAAATAAAATGAAGGAATCACTTTTTAATAACGGTAATTTTGATTCGCGTTTCGCAAATTACGAACTTATGGATAAACTATAATTAAGATACTTATTTAGGCCGTATCGTCATGACAAGACATGGGTTTTTCACTTTATATATTTCCTAAAGAACAGGTCTCACATTATCTTCCTGATCGGTATTTACTTCCTCCTTGCCTTCACGACCAAAAAACACATTGCTGTGATTGTGACCGAGGCCTATCCTGTTTTCTGTTTTTTTATTTTTCAGAAGAGTTCTCGCTTTAGTTACAACGTCTTCTGCATGTAAAATATTTGGAGATTCGGGATTTTTGGAAAGGCCAGGATGTAAAAAAGATAAAATGGTAATAATTATCTCAACGGGCAGCCCTGATCCTGATCTATCTTGCTGAAATTGCAGGGCAAATGAGGTCATGGCGCATATCGCCCTTGCAAAATCAGATTCACCATTATTTTTTAATTTAAAGCGCTGCCGATTTTCCGGTGGGCCCAGGATTTGCAGTAATTTGTCACGTGCTTTAATTTTTTGACGTTTCTTAAAAAGGCCATTGTTTTCAAGGTTAATTTCTTCCACTGTGAAAGGGATGCTATTAATAATTAGTTCCATTTCAGTGGTGGAGAGTTCGGAAAGTGAATTATTACTCAGATTTAAGACCCGCAAACTGGAAGGAAGATGCTTCAGAATAGCAGCAAAAGTCTCCACCAGCATTGCTCCACGATGAATGTTGCTTAAATCCAGTGATACCACATTAGCGGGAAGTGCTTGTAAAATTTTAATCAATATACCGGGGTCTCTATTATAAAATTTATACATGCTTTCATTTTTATCATATACACGCACCGATCCCAGAAAGTTTGAAAGACGGTTTCCAGCCAAACTAAGGTGATGCAATGTCTTAGGCAAGGATTCTATTACTGGAAGTACAAAATCATCCACCATAGTAGAATAATAATCCAGATGATAGAGTTGAAGTGAGTCTATGTTTTCAGGCAGCAGGGGAATAATACTTTTTACCGCATGAAGAAGCGTACTGGCCGTTTCATAAGGTCTTGAGCGATAACCAACAGGGAGAAACAAACGAAAATAGTTAGAGTTTTCAGGAAGTCTTTTAATATCTTTTGAAATCCGTTCGCTGTACTCATCAACATCAAAACTCATTATTGCTCTCTTTTTCATAACGGCGTTTGGAAAGTAATAAAATGGCATGCCATTGTCAATTCATGCCACACTTTCTCGCAAGTAACTATTTTGACAATATTTTTCAAGTTGTGCGACGATGAAGGACATCGTTATTGTAGCCTGTGTGACTTCATCGATGATGACACATCACCGCCTGGTATTTCTTGACCATACACAACGTTTCATTTCAGTGCGGCTGAATGATATTTGAAAATAATTTTTTTCTGTAAGGAGTGCTTTTGTGGAAGATCGACTTTACGAGGGTCGATATATAGGCTCTATAGAGAAAATGTTATCCCTCACTTCCACAACTCCAACCGGTAAAAAAACACTGGATTTACACCAGTATCATTTGTTTGAAAATACCAGTTGGCTACAAAAACTCCTTGCCGCGTTACCAAAAGATTTATCTGAGCTTAATTTAAATGGTAATGCTGATAGTACTTCTCCAAATTGGTATGGCACTTTCGATTTAGCACAGTCACTCAGCGTTCTTCCTGAAAACCTTGTTGCGCTCGATTTATCCGGGAACCATCTATCTTCATTACGCGTATTTAAACTCGTTAAAATGCTTAAGGTACTTCCAGAAAATCTTGTTACACTTTCATTAAATGATAATAATCTGTATCGTATTTCTGCGGATGATTTGGTTATGATTTTCAAAGCATTGCCAAAAAACCTTGTATTTCTTGATATAGGAAATAATTATTTTAGTCAATTTTGCGTCGAAGATCTCATTAAAATTGTTCAATGTCTAATAGAAAAAAATATATCGCCTCTTAATTTAAGCAAGGATGATTTACGCCCATTAACGGCAGCATCCCTGGCTGAATTGTTAAAAAATCTTCCTGAAAAGATAACATCTGTTAACTTAAGCGGCTACCATCTTTATCGATATACGTCCCAAGAATTGGCAAAAATCCTATCTGCGCTTCCACCCCATGTGACTTTTATTGATTTAAGTAATAATTATCTTGGTTATCAATCCATTGATAAATTACAAGAGATTCTGGCAGCAATTCCCGCTACGGTTAAAATCGTTAACCTTGAAAAAAATCATCTTTTCACTAAAAAAACCATTAGCGAGCGTAACGAGTTATTGCAGTCTCTCCCGGGCGACATAAAAGACAGGCAACGCTTTATTATAAAAAACAATGGAGAATCTGATTTTGCCAGAACTTTACTGCCAATGGTCCTTCTGGCTCGCCAGTTTCACGAAACTGGCGCAGGATTACCTTTTGATATCATTAAAATTATTCTCTCTTTTTTGTACGAAGGGCCAACAGCCCGGAAAACAGAACAGATTGACCAGATGATAACGGATAGACCCGAAAAGGAAAGATTGCAAAATGCTGTTGTTGAAGCCGTTGACAGATATTTAAATCAAAACAGAATCAAGCGAGGCGTCAACAGTTTTTTTAACTGGTGCTGGAATGGTTATTTTGAGATAGAACAGGATGCACGCTCCTTTCGCGATAAAATTATAAAAACCCCTACCTATGAGCAAGTCCATAATGAAATCAATCGTTTTTTAAGCAATCAAATGACCTGTCGCTGTTACCCGACACTTCTATCCTTTCTACGCGAAGCGCTCAATAAAAAAGACGAAGATGAGCCATGTGATTATTTGACCCTAAAATAGGAACGCCTGCTATCGTACGATGTAATGACAGACAAGCCAATGCGACAGAACCGTTCAAATTCATTGAAATAGCAACTTAATGATTTCTTTTGTATTGTTTATCTGAAATTTTTTTCTAACATTGGCGAAAATATTATCAGCCGTTTTTTTTGATATGCCAAGAAAATCACCAATATTTTTAGCGGTAAATCCCTGTGAGGCAAGTAAAAGCAACTGCCATTCGCGATGAGTGACTTTTTTATGTAACTGATTGTATTTCTCATCAAGGTGAAATTTATTATGATTAAAATTCTCTCGTTTATTTTGTTTGGGTAAAATCGTGGAAGGGATAGGTTTTGCTATCCTCGGTGAGACGTGTTTAAACCTGTTGGCAAAATAATGGTTGAAATTTTCTATATGATAAAAATTATTTAAATAATATTGATTTACCGTTTCAGTTTCTTTATTTGCAGCAAACGTAAAAACTCGCACACTGTTGCCAGACTCGCTGGATTTGTCAATCACCCTGAAATAATGATCATATTTATTAGCACTGTGGTGCTGGAACAATTGATTATTTAAATCATAAAAATTAAATTTATTATTTTTATGGTCAGCATGTATCATCCTGTTAAGGTAGCTTTCGATTAAATTCTCCTGAATGGAGCAAGTAAAACTGCATGCGTCACTGCTTAAAAGTGTGAACGTATGGTCTTCAAAAATTTCCAAATAACTAAAATACTTGATGGGGCTTACAGCAAAAGCGTCACCAACAATTTCATTTACAAGATTGGATTGCTGAATCATCGTTTCAAAAAAATGGGTAGAAAACATTTCTGTAATATCAAATACAAATTGCACATATATTACACAATATTTTACTGAAAATCAATGGCAAGCCCGGGTTTCGTGAACAAAATATAAGCCTGTTAATAATTCCTTGTCGCTCGTCATGAAAGCCAACATGATGTTTGGACATGAAACCCGCAATACGCTCGAAAATCTCTTTAAGGGCGTTCCTAAAGCCTTTTAGATCCTGAAATACCTATGTTTATCCAAAGATTCATATTTTTTTTAAATGTCTCTTAATGCTTGTTTGCTATCCTTTTAACCCGTACATTTTTTTTATTAGTTATGAGCAATACATTACTTGATTATGAACTTCATTTTGTAGCCGTTACTGATCGGCAGAAACGAGCATACCAAAATATATTAGATTTCATTAAAAACAATCTTGATTTGTTACCTGGTAGTTTAGAACGAATTGCTGAGAAGGAGTTCACTTTTTTACAATTAACAGGTGTATTAAAACATATTAATCAAGAACAACAAGACCTGTTAACGATAAAAGCAGACACAAAAAATAGCATCGAAAAATCAAATAAAATTATTAAAAATCTAGACCTCGAATCTAAAAAAATAAATTTGGAATTAAACAACATTAAAAAAGAGAATGAAAAAAATATTAATTTTATTAGTTCAAACCAAAATAATATATCCAAACCAACCACTTACGATGAATTTATAACGGATAAAAATCCCGGCTTGCTTAAGTCGCTGTTTCTTTTATTTGTTTCCAGCAAATCTATTGAACAAGCACAACAAAAGATTTCTGATTACGAACAATTACAAACCGCACTGAAAAATAACGATGACTTTATAAAAAAGAAAAAAGAATACACAACGAGGCTAAATGATTTACTGGAAAAAGTAAGCGCGATAAAACGTGATATTACGACGGCGAAGAGCGCTATTGCAGAATCTGACATGCTTCAGATCAAGCTCTCGGGATTATCGGGTCATTTAATGCGCAATATTAATATTTTAGTAATGGAAGAAAGTGATTTAAAAAAAGAGGTTTATAGTTCATTAAACAATACGGGAAAAGAGATCGAAGAAAACCACGATGAAGACCTTATTTTTGGAATGGATCTTTTAAACACATTCCGATGAAACTGGTAGTGTTTAAATAACGGCGTTATCTCTCTTGCAATAACGTACTTGCAGGAGCTCTATGGGATATCTATTACGTCTGTTGGAAAATTCGGGTATTTTTTCAGTCTGCCAAGGGAACTGCAACTTAAAATTTTTATTGATGCCGCTTTTTTTTAAAAAACCCGTTCACCAGGTCTCACTTTTAGAAAAAAAATTCCCCGGCGGACTGAATGGTTCCTTCTTTTACAGTTTCTGGGTGCTGTAAAAGATATTGCACGAGAAATGGATGTTGATTTGGGACGTTATAAACGTGTTGCTAACGGACTTTGATGAGCATTTATCAGGCAATCATCGCCCAAGACGCAACGTGTTATTTTCGTTTTGGCAGCGCCACAAATAATGAGCCGGTGTGATTTAACCTGTTTGCTTCCACACCAGCCTGGTCTCCCTCACCCTTATAGACATCAACATGAGCCCCTATAATGGCGCCGCCAGCGTCCTGGGCCACACACCATGACGTCGTTTTTTTGCAATGATAGATGAAATTCATTCCAACAGGAATGACCTGGTGATCGGTTGCGCATGAAACATGTGGCGTTAGGGAAATTTTTTCTGAACCATACGGTCCGCCATCTTCCTTGGCAAAAAATACATAGCTTTGATCGCGATTTCGCAAGTCGGCGGCTTTATCGCGGTTACGTGGGTTATCCAGATATTGGCGGATCTGCTTTTCCGATGCAGCGCTTTGTTTAATTTCTTTCGATACGTTACAGCGTAACTTCGCTTCATCATGACATTTGGGATCTTTAGCACAACGTTCCATTGCATCAAGGTTGCCGCCACAGGTTGGATCTTGTGCGCATTGAACTATACGGCCAAGCATGGTGCGCGGTCTACCGTTGGCGCCATCGTAATTGATATGAAATAATTTTCCATCAATCATTAATGAACCAGACCCTTCAACCATTAAAAAAGGCGGGTCATTTGGATCTTTAACATAGCCAATTATATATTTTGGATGTAAAGCCCCATGATTAATTTCTTCACGATCGGGCACTACAGAGTAGGTCCCATTGGCATTTTTAAGACAATATTTACGCACCATTTTGGTCAGCGGATCAACCCCGCAAAGAGGGGTTTTCAAATGAAACTTTTTACTTTCCAACGTGACATTGACCACACCAGGGTTGCTATAGATTGGATATAAGAATTTCCCACCACGTTTGGTGCGAGCTTCAATAGCGGCAGGCGCGTAATAGGCCGTAAATTGAAAGGAACCCTTTTTAAATCCTGCGTGATTTTCAGGCCAGCCATCGCTTTTATACCAGTCAAACCCGGTTTTGATAGTTGATAAATATTTTTGAAAATCACCATGGGCAGCTTTTGCAAGAGCGAGCATTTTTTTGTTGGTATCAAGGCACCATTCCTGGCGCTTGAATGGATGGCCGGCAATAGTTACCGTCTGCAATTCACCCTGGTTTTTTTTGCAGTTTTCAATCTGATTGTTTAATGCTTTGATAATTTCATCCATATTGCCCACAGGGTTTTCTAACGGGAGTTCCGAGGGTGAAACTTTATGGAATTTAAAGCGCAACACACCGGGCTCTTTGGCAGCCATTTTCTGTCTTGAGGTAAAGTCCGCGAGCCTTCTAATATCTAAACAGCGCTGGATTGGATCCGCAGGCAGAGCGGCCTGAGTGACGATGCTAAATGTCATTAGTGCAACTATTAAAGCGGATTGAAACATTAGTATCCTTTCGCCTGGCTATGGATGAGGTTTCCCCAACCATTGATTTTGAATTTGTAAATAAGAATTATACAGGTTATTAATAAACCATCACAGGGATGCTTTTAAATAACCTGGCTGAATTACCGAATCAGCCTGCCTTTAACCAACTAAATACCAATTTAAAAACGCACCAATATAATAAGCAAGTGCCGCCGTTGCAACACCTGTAACGAGTGTCTCGAATCCGGAAAAATACCAGGCTCGGGCCGACCAACGACCTTTGATAGAACCGATAATAAAAAAAGCGGCTCCCGTGCAAAGGCAAGATATCCCGAAAGCATTGGAAAAACCAAGTATGTAAGGGATCAATGGAATCATTCCAAAGAGTAAAAATGATAAAAAAGTGCATAAGGACGATTTAAACGGTGAGCGAATAGCCCCGGGCAATCCATACTCTTCTTGTAACATCGTTTTGATCCACAACGATTTATTTTCGGTAATTACCTGGACAATCTTTTCTAAATCAGCTTGTTTTACCCCTTTGTTCCTGAAAATTTGTCTAATTTCATTTCTTTCGCCTTCCGGTATCGTTTCGATGTGCTTTTCTTCGATTGCTTCATAATGACGAAATTGATCTATCTCTGACTTTGTACCCAAATAATTACTGGCTGCCATTGAAAAACCATCGGCTAATAAATTAGCAAATCCCAGGATTAAAATGACCAGTGAAGATAACTTCCCTCCAACGACACCTGATACGATTGCAAACGTGGTAACAGCACCATCAATCCCTCCATAAATCCAATCGCGCAGATAACTTTGCGATGGCGGCCTGGAAAAGCGCTTTGCGATCGCATCTTCCGTGTGGCTGTGTTCTAAATCCACCATAAAATCAAGCGTCCCTTCTTAATTTGAGCATTTATCATTTTCAACTATATAGTATTTATGAAATTGACACTTGATAGAAGCCTTAAATTCACCTGGCCTGCAACCCCCCTCGCCTGGACTGGAGGGTTACAGGGGGAGAGAGACTTACTGCTTTTGACCTCTTGGTGTCAGAAGCCCTAAAACAATAGCTACAATAAAGAGCGCTGGAACATCACCATATAAGTGACCGGTGTGTTCAGGATAGTACAAAGCCTGAATAGCCATAATACCACCATGAACAATACTTGACCAAACAGTAAACCATATCAAACTTAGGTTATTAAGGGGATTGCGAGCAGCCATTATGAGAAACAGACCTAAAGTCGCATAAATACCTAATATCATTTGCAGATACATTGATATGCCTGTTACATGCCATGCCCACCCGGCAGGCCAAACAATAGTCAATGGGTAAATACCAAAAATAAATATCAGGCCAATAATAACTAAAGCAATTTTTAAATATTTTATTCTTTGCGGCGAATCCATGCCTTTCTCCTGTAGAAGACGTCAACCAAAATAAAAAACTACCACACCGGGTCGCTAATAAATCATCATTCATGATAGGAGATATCAGAGAAAAATAAAAGCGAGCTATTTCTGACATTTATCAAATCAAAAAAACTTGAGGGTCGAGTGTAAAATAATCTAATATCATCAAGTTATTCAACAATGCCCTGTTGCAGAATCTGTCAGTTAAAGAGCGTTATGATTGTTATCTTCCTACATGGCTGGAGTGTCACGCATACCAATACTTATGGGGCACTTCCCCTATGGCTTGAAAGCCTGGGCAAAGACGGAAAGCTTGATATTCAAGTCGGCAATATTTATCTCGGGCGATACATCAGCTTTGACGATACCGTAATGGTTGACGATATAGCACGTGCGTTTGATCATGCAGTACGGGATGACATTGCTGATAAGCTACAAGATGGGGAGCGTTTTGCCTGCATTACTCATTCGACCGGTGGACCCATAGTTCGAAAATGGATGGATTTATACTTCGGGAATAATCTTGCCAAATGTCCTTTGAGCCATCTTATCATGCTGGCCCCCGCCAACCACGGTTCTGCTCTTGCCCAACTTGGTAAATCCCGGCTAGGCCGTATAAAGAGTTTTTTTGAAGGTGTTGAACCGGGAGAGCATGTACTTGATTGGCTTGAGCTCGGCAGCGATATGAGCTGGCAACTTAATGAAAGTTGGCTGGATTACGATTGCCCTGCTAATGGCATCTATACTTTTGTACTTACGGGCCAGAAAATCGATCGCCAGCTTTATGATGCCGTAAACTCCTACACGGGAGAAGCCGGATCGGATGGCGTGGTACGTGTAGCTGCTGCAAATATGAATTATAGTTTGTTGAAATTACATCAGGAGGGGACTAACGGTGACAGTCTTGTTGTCGCGAAAATGAAACGGGCACAGCCAACGGCATTTGGGGTTCTGCCCGGGCTTTCGCATTCCGGTAAAAATATCGGAATTATCCGTAGCGTTACTATGGCCAACGCGGCCACCCACCCTACGGCAATATGGGTTCTGCGATGCCTGCAAGTAAAAAATCGTGACGCCTATAATACACTGGCAAAAGAACTGGATAAGATAACTAAAGAAACTCAGAAAAATGAGCATACAGAATCAGTAAAGACACTTATCTATAAGCGTGAGTATATCACCAACCGCTACTCCATGATTATTTTCCGGCTTATTGATGACCGGGGCAATCATCTTGTCGATTATGATCTTTATCTAACGGCCGGACCCGAATATAGCGAGCAGGCGCTTCCTGCAGGTTTCTTTGTAGATCGCCAGCGAAACCTGAATAATCGAGGAAAACTGACTTATTTTCTTGACTACGATATTATGGAAGCCGGGATTAATACGCCAAAAATGCAAGGTAATCTGGGGTTCCGTATTAAGGCATACCCTCAGTCAAGTGGCCAAGCCCTTGCCTATTACAGGTTGCTTGATTTTCATTCCTCGCTTGCTGACATTAACAAAATTCTTCATCCAAATGAAACAGTAATGATTGAAATCATGCTTCAGCGACGGGTAGATAGAACGGTCTCCCGTATTACTAACAACCTTACCCCAGCAAAAATCAGTGTGAAACCGACTGGAAAAACGGTAGATTGACATCACTTCTGTGTAATGTGTTTGCCCATTAAAATATGATAAACATCATCTTTAAGAACAGAACTTTTAAAGATTTGTAATTTTACTTTCTTTATAAATATCTGAAATTTTTTCACCATCCCAAATATACCTTAAATGACATCCCTGTATTGGTATAGTGAGTGCGGGAGGTCTTAATACAGCCACACACAAGCCATTTAAATTTCTTACACTTGGATAAAGCAAACCCCATTCTTTTTTTTCAAAAATTTTTTTGCCAAACTCCTGGCTTTTACTATAAAAAGATGGATCGGGATTAAATAATTCTTTATATTTTTTTCCTGTAATATCTATTAATGGTTTTTTTATACTAGCCGCATATTCTCTCATTGAGATCGAGCAAGGTTTTTCATTTGACGCCCTATAAAATCTTTCTCGATGAAAGCTGGTTTCCTTTATTGCTGTTTCAAGTGATGAAGCAGCATAATATACACCAAAACTACCATCACTAAATCTTGACTCAAATCCAATATGTGTAAAAGCAGCCATAATCGGAGTGGAGCCGGGGCCACCGTTCCAATCCTCTTTATCTATCAAATTTATTTTACCGAACTCTGCAAGAATTCTTTCATTGGTTAATCCTTCAAGCAGAGCTATTTGTTCGAGTTCTTCCGCAGAATCTGCCCAATCAAATAACGTTACGGGTGGAAATTTAGAGGGTATTAGTCGATGCACTTTTTTACTATAATCCATATAAGAATACATCCTAATAACCTCTCCAGAAATCCAGGAATTTTCTCACGTCTGCAAGACGAACCATTCCTCCTTCCAACATATATTCTTTTGGCGTTAACCCATGAAAGGGAGGCAAGTCATTTTTACGATTAATCCACGTCCTGGCTTGTTCTCCATCTTCAAACAAGATACGTAACGATTTATAAATCCCTAAAAGATAAGAGACCCGTTCTTTTTGATCTCTATTTAATTTTGCTTTGCGGGAAGTATAGGTGGAGCGAGGCATATCCCCCATTAAAATGCGGGCTTCATTTTCTTTTAAATCAAAACGCTCTACAAGATTGGTTAAAGATTTCCACACCACGTTATCTGGTATGCTTTGTAAAGAGTTTGTATTGGTTTGCATAGTAAACTCCCGGGTACTTTCTACTACATTATAGTACCCGCAGGGACAATTGTCTATGTAGGGACATTCTGGCAAGTAAATAAATGGCACGGGCTTTTGAAAAAAATACCCGACATCTCGCTATAACAGCGATAATATCGGTCACTTCCGGACAAACATGCCAATCCTGTTTTTATCGAATATAGTATGGTGTCATTGTTTTATGATTTATAACCGTAAAAAAGACAGTAAATCAATTTAGTTTGGCTTGGCACTAAAAAAGTGAGGGTTTACAGTATGAGAATAACGACCCTCAACATATAATTGCCAAATTACAACCTTACGAGAATTACCCCATCCGGGGTAAATGGCCAGATCAATTTGATCCAGAGATGATAGAAATGGCAGCCCGGATAACACAAAACTGGTGTTTATCAGTAGAGTTGCCTTTTGATAGGAGATGGATATGATTTATGATGTTTATCAAGAGCAATGTCCTTCAAGAATCGTTTTAGAGATTATTAGCGACAAGTGGGTCATTTTAATCATCCAATTGCTTGCAGAAAAAAGCCATCGCTTTGGGGAGTTAAGACGATCAATTGGTGGCATTACAGCCAAGGTACTGAGCTCACTGCTTAAAAAGTTAGAATCCTATGGATTAGTCATCCGTGAAGACAAGTCAGGTTTGATATTACATGTGGAATATTC
The DNA here is from genome assembly GCF_900186965.1 of Legionella spiritensis. Taxonomy (NCBI): domain Bacteria; kingdom Pseudomonadati; phylum Pseudomonadota; class Gammaproteobacteria; order Legionellales; family Legionellaceae; genus Legionella; species Legionella spiritensis. Next base: position 259,076 of record NZ_LT906457.1, on the reverse strand, counting down.
CTTAACGCTATTGGGTATAAGTTTGAACAAGGTTTGTCAATCTATTACACAATGGGCGGAGAGTCATATCGATGAACTTTCACTAGTGCGAGCTGACGATAAATTTTAAAGCGTCGCCCTTTATAAACATTGTCCAAACCACTTTATCAGGGTGTATTCGCCTAGATTATCATAGATATAGGATAAATATAGGGTCAGCTCTTGTTCATAATTTCCATTGAGGAAGGAATCATTTGTATTGATTATTGGTTCATGATGAAAAAAATTGCCATCAAGATATTCATTACAGAAGTCATGATAATCTTTGGTGAACAAAAGAAATGTATGCCACATATTATCAATATCAACCATTTCTGGATGAATCACGCAATAAAAATTCAGTGATTCATTATGGAGATTATTGTTTTTTTCTGACTTATGCTTAAAACAGAGCCAAACAAATTTCATTAATTCAGTTAAAGCGTCTTCTGCCTGCATTTTGGCATTAGGGTAATCCTGAGAATATCTAGAAATGATCTTATTATTTTTATAATACAATAATGTATTTAAATTAGGTAAGTACATTATTTAGCCTCCAAAAATGCGGATGCATCATACTTCTCGTATGATGCATCATTGATTACCCAATACATGTTCCTGGGCCACACCATCCTTTACGTTTCTTTAGTACTTTTTCTTTAACAATTTTTTTGATAATTTTGTCCTTCATAATAACTCTCCTCTGTTGAGTAATAAAAATCATTATCGAGAATATGAAGAAATTATTTATCAGTCAATTAGTTACCAATTAGTAACTAGTACAACGTTTCACTGATTCTGTCCTGTTGCCAAGGAGACAGGAGAGGTAGGTCGGGCGCCTGGCCCGACCTACGACTTGACCCGCTGTCGCAGCAATAACAAACTAGCAAGACAACTTCAGTGAAACGTTGTACTAGGGCGTGTCCTCATTCTGTTTCGCGAGCTAAAAGTTGGGATAATTTAGCGCAAATTGCAGATTGAATGAGGAGAATAGCCAGCCCTATTTGACGAATTCAAACTGTAATTTGAGCAAATTAGTACAGGTTTTAGTCGTGAAACAGAATGAGGACACGCCCTAGTCAAGGAAAATTTATGAATGACAGAAATTGGGAACACTATTATAAAATTACGAAGCAGATCACCTCGCCACGAAAAACGCTACTAAAAGCAATCGAAATTTTTAGTAATGGGAATAAAGCAAGTCCTGCTAAACTAGCAATAGATCTTGGGTGTGGTTCGGGCACTGACGCCATTGAACTTTTAAAACATGGCTGGTCAGTACTCGCCATTGATTATCAGCCTGAAGCAATATCTACTTTATTATCTTTATGCCCTCCATCACTTGAAAATAGATTAGAGACAAAGGTAATGCCATTTGAATTGCTAACTTCTCTACCAAGATCACAATTAATCAATGCGAGTTATAGTCTTCCATTTTTAAAAGCAGATAAATTTTATCTAATTTGGAATATGATTTTAAACGCACTGCATCAAGGTGATATCTTTTCAGGGACTTTTTTTGGAATAAATGACGGTTGGAATGGCTCTAAAAACTCAGATATGACGTTCTTTAATCATAAAGATTTATCGAATTTTCTTATGCCATTTGAAGTAGCATTTCTTGAGGAAGAAGAAAATGATAAGGCTGATGCGATGGGCAATATTAAGCATTGGCATAAATATTTTGTTGTAGCCAAAAAACGTTAGAATTTTTATTTAATAAAGATTGGGGGAAATTAATATATAAATCAATGAGTCTGTAAAATTTTCTGTGTAACTAGCCATTCCATTATTCAGTAACTCTATCACCGAATTCGATCATAAACCGATTCATAGCTGGCTTCCAGTTGTGGATCGGCATTGTCCATTTCCGAGCAATTCGTTCAATCGCAAGATAGAGCAATTTAAAAACTGATTCGTCAGATGGGAACATTCTTTTATTTTTAATTACCTTTCGCAAAGTCATATTCAACGATTCGATGGCATTTGTCGTATATATGGCTCGACGGATGTCAGCTGGATAATCAAAAAATGGGGTAATACGTATCCAGTCTCTGCGCCATGAGGAGCTTATGGATGGGTATTGGTCGTCCCATTTCTCAGAAAATGCTTCCAGCGCCATTTCAGCCTCAATGAGTGTTTTGGCACTGTAGATTGTTTTTAAATCAGCAGCAAGGATTTTACGGTCTTTCCAGCTGACATAAGCCAATGAATTTCGAATTTTGTGTACAATGCAAAGCTGAACTTTAGCGTGTGGATATACTGTTTCAATGGCTTCTGGAAAGCCAGTAAGTCCATCAACACACGCAATAAATATTTCATCCAGGCCACGATTTTTTATATCTGTCAGTACGTTTAGCCAAAATTTTGCGCCTTCATTTTGGCTAATCCACATGCCCAGAAGTTCTTTGTAGCCATCTGTATTAACACCCAATGCCAAATAGACGGATTTGTTAATAATACCTTTGTCAGTCTTTACTTTAACGACAATACAATCCAAATAAACAATGGGGAAGCAACTATCCAGAGGCCTTGCCTGCCAGGCACGTACATCTGATAAAACCGCGTCTGTCACGCTTGAAATCAATGTGGGTGATATGGTTGTACCATAGATTTCTTCAAGCTCGCTTTGGATGTCGCGTGTACTTAAACCTCGGGCATAAAATGAAATGATTTTTTCATCAAGACCATCAAAGCGGGTAGCGTATTTAGGGATAATATGAGGTTCAAATGTGCCTGTTCGGTCACGTGGCACCGCAATTTCCATTTCGCCTTCATTAACCTGAATAGTCTTCTTGCTGTACCCATTACGACTGTTGCTCTTGCGTTCAACAGCCTTGGCATGCTTGTCATAGCCTAAATGATGCGTAAGTTCTCCGGATAGCGCAGCCTCTAAGCCTCGACGCTTTAGCTGTTTAAAAAACTCAGTGAAGTCTTCTTGCGTTTTACACGTCTTGGCTATTTCCTGAGCCAATTCATCTATATCATGAGTCATAGTTTGTCTCTTCTTTAATGCCTGTCTGAAAATAGGCAGATTATATACTATGACCAATTACACAAAATTATTTACAGACCCCTACTAAAGGCTTTTATTCTATCTTCTTATTTTTTGGGCACGTTTTGGGCTGTTTTTCACATCGCTTTTGATCCCCTGTTGCGTCTGTTAGGCTTCTAATCTCTGGATGAATACGAACATCAGACTCTTTAAATAACCTAAAGTCATGTCGCTTGCCATTGGAAAAATTGGTGCAAATAATCTCTTTTTTCTTCTTATCTACGACAATTTGAGTCTTTATCGTATGTCTTTTCTTTTTGCCTGAATAAAAGTGTTTTTGTTTTTTTTAGGTCTCTCAATGGGAATTTCAGTGGCATCAATTAACACAACATCATATTCAACATCACTTTTTAGTAGCGCTTTACGCCCAGGCAGTGAAAACGTCCATTCTTTAATGAGCGTGTCTTCCACCCATCGTATATTTCGATAACACGAACTTTCACTAAGTCCATAACTTCGTGAAATATGGAAATAAGTTCTGTATTCACGCAAGTACTCCAGTGTCATTAGCAACCGTTCTTCCACTGCTAATTTATTTGGCTTTCAACCTTTCGCTTTTAATTCTTCTTCTGCCTTACTCAATATGGTTATCATCACATCAAATGTTGTGCGTTTAAGCCCGGTTAATCTGCGAAATCCTTCCTCTGACTCTTCTTTAATTTGTTCGAACTTCATCAACATCCTTGCAAAATGCCAAAAAGATTAATCTAATCTAGCGGTTATGCAAGAGCTCTAGTGAAAGCAATGGTAAAAGGTCGATTAGTCAAATTGATTAACACAAGCAGACCACTAGGAATGCTAAGCTACAAAAAATAAATCCGCATCCACTAGTTGAGTTCAATCCGTATGCTTTAGCATGGATGTTACAATTTTTTTCACCGTCCTCCATTATAGTGCCACTAAATCACAAAATTTGTAACGTAATTTATGGCGTCCATCTACTCATTTATAACGATGAACATTTCAAAAGATTAAAGAGGTTTTGGCTGTGTTTTGATAGCATGAGGGAAAACAGATTCTGCATCCACTTTAGATAAATTTTCAAAAAGTTGGCCATGCTCAACCACAGCTTGTCGAACCCTTTCAAATTCTTCTCTATCTTCGGTTTTCTCAGCGGATTTGGCACTTGCCCAAAATTGCATTAATTGTCCATGTGAATCTTTATCAAAGATTTTATCTTTGAGTAACTCGATAGGTGTGGATAAAAACTTTGCTGAATAATTCATTGCTGGTTGGAAATCATGATACGCACCTATGTATGCTAATTGATGTCCCACTAACTCTGGATTATTTCGAGCCAAACTAAGGCTTAACTTTGGAATTATAGGACTGGTATTTTGGATAAAAATAATTTTTTTGCCAGAATCCAGCATAGTTTGTATTGTCCGTTCGATATGCTCGCTTTGATCTCCTTCGGCTAGTTGACTTTCATTACCATTAATTGGGAACACAGATGATACATATAGATGTTTGAGTACGTTATTTTGATTGGTATTCGGCTTTTCACGTTTGATTTCTTCGAAGAATTTATACCCGGGGTCAATATTGATTACCGTAACTGCGGCTTGAATAGATAACCCCTCGGCCAATGGGGGCGTTTGTTGGATTTTTGAACCGCCACTACCGATAGAAATCACCACGATATCGACAGACTCATCCTCTATTACTGAATGTAAACTTTTATTAATTTGATCAAAAGCCATTGGTTTGGACCTAGCTGCTATGTGAGCGCTTTGAATAACCGATATTTCATCTTCGGTAAAATCCATCTCTTGAGAAATGATTTTACCAACTAATATTTCAGCGGTGTCTGTTGGATAATTATAACTAGCGGCAACTTTATCAGTGTATTCTTCCAGACTTTCTCCTTGCATGCCTTGTAATATAAATGTCAATTGATCCATTAATTTTTCATGGTCAGGAACATCCACGGTCAGATCGTATTGTAACTCAACGGCTTCTTCCTCACGACGTTTTGCCAACGCTTCTTGCTGAATCCTGGCATTATCACTCAATTGCATGGCTCTTTCTAGGTCAGTATCAGTTGTTACCCTTCTTTCGGCCTTTGGTTTAGAAAAAAAACCATATTTTTCTAACTGATCTGACTTGGCTAATTTTGATGGTTCATCATCATGTTTATTGGGCACGGTAATACCTTAAAATTTATTCGCAACTCATGATTATAATTATAGCATTATGGTCTTAAAAACTCTTTTCTGACTTATATGACCTGCCCCGGGATTTTCAGACCAACTTAAATTAGAGATAATGCCCCGTCAACTCGGGGGAAAGCAGATGAAAAAGAAACGTTATTCAGCAGAGCAAATTGTTCGTATTTTACGAGAAACGGATCGTGATACCGTACCTGAGGTTGCCAAGCGTCATGGTGTATCAGAAGCATCGATTTATGTCTGGCGTAAACGTTTTGGTGCGATGGGTAATGAAGAGGTTAAAAAGCTAAAATCTCTTGAGTCTGAAAATGGTAGATTGAAGAAGCTACTGGCAGAGCGAGATCTTGAAATCGAAATCATGAAGGAGATTGCCGTAAAAAAATGGTAAGCGTACAGGTTCGCAAGGAACAAGCCATTTATGCAATTAACCGTGGTTTGAACCAATGCAGGGCTTGTAAAAAACCGGGCAGGTCAATCGCATGGGCTTCGAACCAAATACTTTGTTTACAAATTACGTTTTTTCTTCAGGACTTACTTTCAATAAATTTCTTAATATCCTCAACTCTCCAAACGGTGATTCTTGGTCCGAGCTTAACTGGGTGTGGAAAACGACCAGATTTAACCCACCATGTAGATTTGCCTACTGGAATTATTGCAGGAATGGGAGGGTTAGCTTTTTTGTCACCAATAATTTGCTTCAATCTTAAAAAACCTGTTTCTGAGAGTTTGATCATAAAGATTTAAAATTTGTGAAATTGGCGAATATTTTATCTAGTTAAAAATATAAATCTACCTTTCTATAAAGTATCTGCCCAAAATATTTTGGGCAGATATTGGGTACTTTTCCAAAAATTTTGGGCATATTTTGGGTGATTTTTGAGCCAACGAGAAACCACAAAAGACAACCTCAATCATGGAAAATTATGGTTTATCTCGTTGATTTACAAGGGTTTACGATGGTCTTTAGTGGTCTTTGATGGCTTGAATAATTGGTGGAGGCGGCGGGAATCGAACCCGCGACAATTTCTCATAACTTATTGATTTATATAGCCCTAATTTTCGACTTACCAATTTTGGGGCGTAAATGGGGCATTTTTGACGCTTTTTCTCTAATCCCTAAAATCGCAACCCATGATCTCATGTTTAAGCCTATTAACTTTAAACAGTTTCTCGATTTTATGCAATTTACTCTCTGAACTTAACAAAAAGTGTTGAGTTCATAAAGTGAATTGCATTGAGATCATTATAAGCGCAACCAATTATTCAAATCAGTTGGCCACCAGAGGCAACACGACTTTATGCAAGGAATTTTTAATGAACAACTTAACGTATCTTATTATTTACGTTAAGTTGTTTAATGATAAGTATAATATACATTAAACCATTAACAACTTGATAATTACATTAATGTATCCTATTATATACATAATAAGGCGTAAGGTATAATATAGAATACATTAAGAGTTAAAATATGAGTAAAAAAATACATTCACCCATTCCTGTGCAGAAAGCTTTAAGAAGGTTGGGTAAGAACATTAGTGATGCACGTCGTCGCCGTCGTATACCAATGGAGCTTATGTCAGAGCGCTCTGGGTTTTCTCGCATCACCTTATCTAAGATTGAAAAAGGCGATCCAAGCGTATCCATGGGTGCGTATGCTTCCGCTCTTTTTGTTTTAGGGATGCCTGAGCAATTGGCACGTGTTGCTGATGTCTCTCAAGATATTGTCGGACGTGAACTTGAAGAAGAAAGTCTCCCGAAAAGAATTAGAATGCCACAAAGCGATAAAGAGGAAGCAAATGAGTAGCCAAGAAATATATGTTTCAATTGACCTTGGCGAAAATACGCACAAGGTCGGCAAGCTCTGGTTTCATCAGCGTGGTGCAAGGCAAAGTGCGTCCTTTGAATATGATCCTGAATGGCTGAAACATTCAGAAAAGTTTGCTCTTGATCCAGCGCTTCAATTAACCGCTGGCGCATTTCATACCACACCAGACCAGATATTATTCGGTGCTATTGGTGATTCTGCGCCTGATCGCTGGGGTCGTGTGCTGATGCGCCGAGCAGAAAGTATGCGGGCTAAATCAAAGGCAGAGACAGCAAGAACACTGTCAGAAGTAGATTATCTGTTAGGCGTTAATGATGAAGCTCGTCAGGGCGCATTACGTTTCTCACTACAAGATGGCGGGCCATACTTAACCCCAAAAGATAAAGAGAGCATACCTCCTTTAATTGATCTTCCTCGATTACTTTCTGCAACGGAGCATTATCTTAATGACGAGGAATCAGCTGAAGATTTAAAAATATTATTGGCACCTGGGTCATCTCTTGGTGGCGCACGGCCAAAAGCATCTGTCAGAGATAAAGACGGCCATCTTGCAATTGCTAAATTTCCAAAAAAAGATGATGAATTTAACGTGGTTGTCTGGGAAGCTGTTGCCCTGAGCCTTGCAGAAAAAGCAGGTATTGAAACAACCGATTGGCGTTTGGAAACAATCATGGACAAACCAGTGTTGATTCTGCGCCGTTTTGACCGGCACGAAGGTCAGCGTGTTCCGTTCTTATCTGCAATGAGTATGTTAGGCGCAAAGGATAATGACCCCCACAGCTATCTTGAAATTGCTTACGCCATCACTCAATACGGTGCTAGTCCAAACAGTGATCTAGAAGAACTGTGGCGGCGTATCATCTTTACCGTGTTGATTTCAAACACAGATGATCATTTAAGAAATCATGGTTTTTTATATGAACGTCATAAAGGTTGGCGGTTGTCGCCTGCCTATGATGTCAACCCAACCCCCGTTGAAATGAAAGCACGCATGTTATCAACGTCAATTGATTATGATGATCCAACCGCTTCTATTGATTTGGCGCTTTCCGTTATTGATGAGTTTCGGATAAAGAAAGCAAGAGCACTTGAAATCATAAAAGAGGTTGCGTTAGCTGTAAGTGAATGGCGGTCGGTTGCAACTCAATTTGGTTTGACAAAAAGGGAGATTGACCGCATGACTTCAGCTTTTGAGCATGAAGACTCAATGAAATAAGAATCTGATTTGCATCGGTATCAAATCCCAATCAAGAAAATTTACTTGGGACTATTTTTTAACTTGACCAGTCAATGGCGAGGACCAGTCATTCACTGTCGTATATCCTGCTAAGGTAGATGTATCTGGAATCCATCTGCCATAATTTTTGATAATCATTTCTGTATCTTTATGTCCCATTTGCTTGGCAACCCATAAGGAATTTTCACCGGCAGAAAGCATCATCGAAGCATAAGTATGACGGGTTTGATAAGGGTTGCGGTAGCGAACCCCTGCTTTTTTTAATATATGTGCCCAACAGGTTTTTCGAATTTGACCGTCTGTTTCCCAAGGAGTATTGGTGCGAGGGTTATAAAACACACGTCCCCCTTCAAGAAAAGTAAATCTCTTTTGATTTTGCAGAGCCTCTAATGCCGGTGGTAGTAACAGCACATCGCGCTGACCAGATTTTGTTTTAGTGCCTTTTTCTTGTTTAAGAACAACAGCTCTTGATACCCTTATAATCCCGTTTAGCCAATCAATATCGCCCCATTCTAAAGCGATAAGCTCCGATGTACGTAAGCCACTATAAAAGGCAAATTGGAATAGATTTCGTGCCTGGTCCTTTGCTTCAGAAAGAATGGCTTTAATTTCATCTTGATTAAATGGATCAACCTCCCAGTTGCTGCTGCGAGTTTTCTTATCAACCAACTTAGATAAAACCAATCTATCCAATGGGTTGGAGGTAATCATGCCATCATTTAGCGCTTGATCTAGGGTGTTTCTTAAAGGGGTTAAAATATTTCGTATGGTTTTAAGCGTCAATTCAAGCTTTGTCACATAATTACGAATCATCATAGATGACAAATCTTTTACAGGAATATCGCCAAATGCCGGGTATAAATGGGCTTCACACGCTTTCCTATAGCCGTTAAAGGTACTGGGCTCAAGTGTTTTTTCAGCAATTTCCATATATTCTTTGAGCAATTCACCAACAGTAGATTTCACCACTGAATAGCCAAACATTTTTGACCTTTGGGAGTTTGGGAAATAATCCTGGTAATTAAACGTACCCACACTTATGGCGTTTAGAATTTCACCCCTTAACCTTTCGGCATATTTTATATTTGCCTTGGTTGGTTCAATCTTCAACGTCTCACGACATCTTACGCCACGATAAGTAAAATCGATTCTAATACATTTACTGGAATCAAGTTCCCGAACACTTATCCCGCGCGCAACCGGATATTCGTTGCTTTGTTGCCGTTTTCCACCCATCGCTCAACCTCAACTAAATTGATCCATATATTACCATCTGGTCCTACTTTACATTGTACACCATCTAACCACATGCCGCGCTTTCGTTTGGCGTGAACAGCATTAGACGTGTCACCAGATATCTCGCAATATTTTTTTAATTTTACCCAGTTCATAATCAATATTTCCTTCTATATTTTGTAAACTAACTACCCAGCAAGCGAGCAGTCTTCCTTGTTCAAATTGATTTCAAGAATAATCTGATATAGCTTCATCAATTCAACTTCAGATTTGAAACTACTTGGCACAGAATCATGGCAATATATCATCCGAATATTATCCAGTGATGAATGCGACAATTGGGCTATGTGTTTCAAAGTGTAATGGGTTGAATCTAAGATATACTGAATCATTCCTTTGTATATGATCAGCCTTGAATGATGTTCCATGGATTGTCCTCCTCCTTACAGCAAAGTAAGTCCTCGATGCTGCTTCTTGAGCTAACTGGGTAATATTTCCCATCAATTACACATAATCTACATGAAATTTGCGTAAATTATGTTACTATCAACTTTTACATCAGTGTAATTCGTTACATAGATGTAATTTATTACATGAATGTAACGGTGTCAAGGTATGACGACAACTTTTTTAAATGAGACTAGCCAACTGCAACTGGCAAAGACACTAAATGAATTGCTAGGGCGAGATGAAAAACTTACTCCCGCTGCGCTCGCGCGTAAATTAGGTATCCCTACCAATAAAATCACCAGAATTTTGAATGGTGATGTCACCGATCCTAAAGCAAGCACACTGGTCCAGATAGCAAATTATTTTGATATAACTATTGAGCAATTGCTTGGCTTGGAGCCTATTACAAGGCAAGGTGAGGCTCATCAGGCAGAGAGCACAAGTCGTCCACTGCCTGTATTTGAATTTAGTCAGGGAGTAGACTCGAAATCTCCACAAGAATGGTATCGATGGGCCGAAAATGATGTTGATGGGGAATATAGTGCTCTGGTAATAGATACGGATTTATATGAGCCGACATTCCCACAAAATTCGCTTCTGATTATAAATCAAGATATTACCCCAGATGATCGATCGTATGTAATCGTAAAGAAGAAAGGTGACTCAACACACTATTCAATTAAAAAATTTGTTGTTGAAGGGAATGAACAATATTTATATCCCATCAACCCGAAATTGCCTGTAGAAATTTATGATGATAATTTATACACTGTTGTAGGTGTAATCCTTGAGGTGCACCAAAAATTGCGTTCAAAATAGTTAGTAAGTTGTAAGGATGTAACCATGGGAAAATGGACCCCAAAAAGCAAATTTCTTCGCTTTGTATATCAGCAAACTGTTGTAAGATTCACCGGTCAGGTGAGAGAACCATATCTAATTCGCATTGATCGAATATTTACTCATCCCGATACCAATGAATTAACAATCGCGTTTCATATCGCCAATAAACGAGTCAATCAAGAGACGTCAGTAGCTGATTTTGTAAAGTCGGATATGATCTATCTTATCGATCCAAGGGTTGTTTTTGATATTGGTCAGCAGTTTGGTGCTCATTCCGAACAGCTTACTGTCCTTGAAAAGAAATCGCCCAGCTTGAAAGCAAAGTGTTTTACTGGTTTAAAGCGAGTGTTTGTTGATGAGTAGCCAGCTTTCGGGGAAATCTAAAACCCCACTTCACTTCAAGCTACTTCATACGTTGATTGGATTTACTGTTTTCTTTTCCTTAATTACAGTTCCTGCTGAAGCTCAAGTTATCAATATATTTGGCATATCCACTGCTTCAGAATTTCTATGGTGGCCTATCGTATTTTTTATACTTCAGTTAATACAAAATGCTTATGGATACTCATATCTGCGTCATACCGTATACTTGGTTATGCTTTTCCACGCTTTGTATATTTTGTTTTTAAAACTAGCCATCTGGTTGCCATCATCTTCATTTTGGCAACTTCAAGAAACTTACACTCAAGTACTTGGTAGGGATTTATTTTACCTCATAAAGAGTTCAGTACTGATATGGGGAACGACTTTATTACCAGTCAGATACGTTAAGATTTCAAATGAAAAGGAAACTCGCTATATATTATTTGCTTCTTTGATGGTCTTTTCTTTACTTAATATGTATTGGCTTATTCCAAAATATACAGTCACTATCTCGCAACTGATCATTCCTCCAATGATTTATTGTTTTCTCAGTATTTTTGCTCGCCAATTGTTAAGGATTGTTGTCAATATTGAACAGTCAGAGCCTAGGGAAGATAATAGTAAGCAGCTGTTTAAATTTCAGTTGCCAAATAGCACGGGCAACCAAAACAACAAGCTTTTTAAATATCATCACATGCTATTTTGCTCCAGCATTGTATTTTTCATTGCCTCCAAAACTATGGCCGCCAAGTTTATTTCAATTGGATTTTTAACGATTAATGTTGGCGGAATAGTATTTTCATTGGCTTATCTTGCTGCTGATATGATGACAGATGTGTATGGCATTGAACGCACTAAGCAAATGGTCTTGTTTGTCATTTTTTGTAATTTACTGTTTGTGTTTGACGTTTGGCTAACCAATCTGCTGGCAATTGGTGGAAATGGCTCATTTAAATTAATTCTTCATAATCAAGCACGGATGTTTATTGCTTCAGCAACGGCATTTTTTCTTGGAATGACGATTAATTCGACGGTGATTTCAATTATAAAATCCAGGCAGCGCAAGCGAGGCATTTCCCTTAAAAAGGAATTTATCACCACAGTTTGGACAAGAATTGCGACATCTTCAGCATTTGGGATTATAATAGATGTCAGTTTGTTTTCCCTTGTGGCATTTTATGGCATTGTGCCAAATGATAAGCTGGCAAGCGTTATCCTATTTGAGGATGCTTACAAAATATCTTATGAAATTGTATTGGCACCGATATCAATTCTGTTGATCTATTTCCTGAAGGTGAAAGAGAAGGTTGATATTTATGATGAGCTATCGAATCTGAATCCATTTAGAATCGATACAAACTATAAATTCAGTGCTAATAAGTTTAATGAAAATTATATAAATCCGAAGAGAAGTAACGATGGATAAGCATATATATGATTTTATGACAGCAACAATAGAGGTCGCATCAGAAAACCCTATAGCTCCTTTTGGCGCCATTATTGTTTATGATGATAAAGAAATACTATTAAAATCCGTCAACAGTGCACATCATCATCCATTAATGCATGGTGAGCTGTCGGTGATACATACGCTTTTTGATAACGGTTTTGATGGTGATGCCAGCAAATTAAGTCTTTATACAACGGCAGAGCCATGCCCCATGTGTGCTGCTGCTATTTATTGGGCTATGATTCCGAAAGTGGTTTATGGGTCTTCTATCGCATTTTTGCATGAGTTGTTTGGCCGACAGATTCAAGTTGGGGCTGAAGAAGTATTATCAAAAACACCGAATTTTTATAGCTGCCAATTGATTGGTGGGGTATTGGAAGACGAGTGTAACAAGTTATTCTCTGAAGCAAAGAAACTACGAGGTCGAAAGTAATAGCTAAGCAAGCGTAATTTTATTCGAGGGGTCTTTCAGGTTTATTGATAATTTTTGTTCATTAATTCTGCGTATCATATACTGTACACAGGACTTTATGGATTCATTGAGATCATCCCAATACTCTTCTTCATGACCGATACAGATTGATTTTGCTCTATCCATGACTGGCTGGTGTTTTGAAGTTAAACGTCTAATCACCCAGTCCGCTGCATCTGGCTTAGATCTAATCATATTCGTTTCTAAGGTGCTCCAAATACGCGCCAAGGTTAGCAATACATTCCGAGTATCATCTTCAAGATCATCTGTTAACCTATCCAGGTCGTTGAGCATTGCTTTCATAAAGTCATAGTATGGGACAGGCGCTAATAACTGTTCAGGGTTTTCTCCAGCCAAAGTATGACTTTTCAATAATATTTGAGTGATAATTAAAGCAAGGTCTGGCATTTCTTGACTTTGCCAAGATTCGAAATTTCCCATCTCATAAGATTGGCGTAACCACTCACCATATTGGAAATCGAAAAGAGGGGGATATTGCCAAGGGTTTACAGCCGCTTTTTCTACCACTGTCATTTCAATGGGTGGCTTGATACCTTTCATATAAATACCAGATATATGAAGAAGTTGGGTTGTAAGTTCTATTTTTTCTTCCGTTGTTGAGGACCGGTTTGTTACTACGAATAAGTCAATATCACTATATTTTTGCAAACCACCTACAAGATAAGAACCATAGAGGTAAGCACCAAGTAAATCTCTTCCAAAGACATTTTTTAACAGCCCGAGGCAATCACTCAATTGCTGTTGTATTTCATTAGTGCTTATCACGATTTAACTATTGCTACAGTCAAAATATTGAGACTCTGAGCAGGCTTCAATTTTTGACCTTCCATATCATATTGGTTAATAACTTCGAACCCATTTCTTTCCAAGATGGTATGCAATTCTTGAGCTGTGTATAGTTGAAGGCTAAATGTATTTGTCTTGTAATCCGGCTCGGCATCGTCCTTAATGATTGTATATTTATCATGAGAAATAAGTAGACCTTTTTCTCTATCAATCTCTGAATATTGCTGATTACGAAATTTCACACCATCGACTTCTGTTTGTATATCCATCTTGAAGTTTTTTACAACGTCTTCTGTCAGAGCCTGTAAGTTAAAGATATCAAAAATATATATGCCGCCGGGGTTTAAGTTGTGACGTATATTTTGCAGCGTTTTTTCAAAATCGGACCTGCTGACATGCCCGATAGCGCTGAATATGGTAATGACTGCGTCGAACTGTCCCAAATTAATGTTACGCATATCTCCTTCACGAAATTGTACATCAAGTTTCATTTCCATAGCTTTGTTTTGCGCAATTTTAATCAAATCAGGACATAAATCACTGCCTGTAATTTCATAGCCACGCTGGGCCAAATATAATACTTGTGAACCCGTACCACAGGTCATATCCAGGACAGTCTTGATTTCTTGTTCTTTTAATAGTTTTTCAATAAGTGCATTTTTATTCTCAGTTTCTTCATTTATATTATGAGCATCAAAAAACTGTGGTAGTTGTTGGTATTCGATAGGAAGACCAAGCTCATCTTCTTTCTTCATTTTCTTGTACCTCGGAGGGCTTAGGCCAATGATTTTATCATGATAAGGTGATTTGGTTCATGACTAAATGTTGTCTTCGTAAAGCCAGCCTTTTCATAACAGCTAATAGCTTGGAGGTTATTGACATTTGGATCGACGATTACGGCGTTAAACTGATTAAGAAACTTTGAAATAAATTGATTAATCACTAACTCGCCTAACCCCTTGCCTCTAAAATTATCGGATGCAATAAAAAGGTCGATTCCCGCCAAGTCTTTCGGCAGCGATTGTTCAAAAATCGGATGTTTATAATCATCAATGCCATCCGGCAAAGAGTTAGAAAGCACATAGAATTGAATAAACCCTAGAGCTGTATTATTTTGGTACACGATAAAACTCGGTACATGTTCCTCGCCTAGAATTCGGGGTTTGTATTTTTTCTCTATTTCATCAAATGACCAGTTTTTATCTCTGGCATACCAATGCTTGATGGTTGGCTCATAGAACCATTGATGGAGTAAGTTTAAATCGTCTTGTCTAAGTGGTTTAAATTTAAAATGGTTCATAGCTTATATGTCTCTGCCTCTATAGCACACTGATTTATAAATTTATTTACCTCGGCATCGGAACGAAATTCTATAAGTCTAACGTTAGGATATTTCAGCTGTAGCTGTTTCAAAATGGGATCGACTCTACCCTCAAAATTCCACATATATTTCAATAGCGACCATCGTACTGTTTCAGGGCAGTTTGGTGCTCTATCATCAATGCTTGGATGTTTATGAAATAATCTTTTAAAAACCCGCCAGTAACATAACCACCTGGGAAAATTAAAATATAGGCAGAGATCTGAACATGCATAGCGCATTTCATAGGACTTGGTCGAATTTCCATCAATGATCCAGCTTGCTCTGGAAATCATGTCCTCTTGTGATGATAAAAATTTTTGGTAATCACGCTCGATCCAGTTTTTTTCGAAAAAATACTTATCTAAGTGAAAAACTTTGATATTCAATATGTTAGCCAGACATATAGCAAATGTGGATTTGCCACTACCAGGTCTTCCGATAATCATGATCTTTGTATGTAATTTGCTGCTCTCAGTCATTACGCACCTGTTAGCTTATCCTCGTCAAGCCACTGTATTAATATATCAATTGGATGCATGAGTTAACTTACAATTTTACTCAGAAAGAACAATATAAATGTGCATGAAACGGTAAGTAACACAGCCGATGATAACAATTTAAATTGGCTTGTTTTCTGCGTCTGTTGGTTCAAAACCCGAGCTTCTTTCAGCGAATCAGATATCATTTTTTGCATTACTAATGCAGATTCATGAGTCGCCTGTCTTAGTATTTTATCCATAGTCTCTTTACTACTAGCCAAAGCAGCATTAAGCACTCGCTCAGCTTTATCCTTAGCATCATCCTTCCACTGAGAGGAAATGTTTTCCATTTCCTCTTTAAATTGAGCCAGCATTGCTTCTTGTTCTTTTCGATTTTCTGCAAGCAATTTTTCATTCATTGTTTGAAGTATGAGGACTGGATCATCTTTACCCAGAACAACACCATGCCTGAAAGCAATATCTTTAATTGCTTCATTCATTTTATCTGTCATTAGATCACCATGGCGTTATCAATTTGGCCAAATAATTGATCTCGAATCAGCTTCAATCGTTGCCTGGTCATAATATTTCGCTCAGGGGAGTTGATGGCTTCATTAAACGTCATTTTTTGTTGCAGCATATCTGTGAGATCCCGTCCAAAGGTTTCTTCCTTTAAGTCGGGGATATTAATGAGTGCGGCCACACGATCCTTATTCTCCTTATAGACTTTCAATTGCTCAAAAGGCTTCCCCTCATGTTCAATCCTTCCCCAATACGGATTTAGCCATACAACGAAGCGGATATCTTCAGGTAGTTGATTCACCAAGTGAATAAAGCCAGTAATGGTATCGAATAAAGCCTGGCCGCCGGTGATAACTGAATGGACAATCAGTTCATGCCCCATGCCTTGTAATAATGCCGGTACTTGGTTGCTGATGATGTAGTGTGACAGTGGTACAAAAGAGCTTGCTCCGTTATCAATGATGATATCTTGATCTGATGTAGCAATTTTTTCAATCAATGTGTCAAAATGACGAGGGTTAATCTCATCTCCCTCCATAATATCAAGACGTTCAACATTAAGTGCTTTAAAACCATGAAATGTGGCGTTAATGGGATCGGTGTCTATACAAAGTGGTGTTTGTTCTTTATGGTGTTTATATTGTGCGGTTGTTGCTGACACAAAGGATTTGCCGACACCGCCTTTGCCTTGCATCGTAATATGTATTTTGGCCATTACAAGAGTTCCTCCAAGTTAGGAATGGGATTATAAGTAAAGCCCTTGATTTCATTTGTGGCGTTACTTTTCTTCTTCGTATCTTCCTTGGTTTTCTCCTGCGGCTCATTCTTTTTATCATTACGAATGAACTGTGCTACATATAAGCGAAATGTTTTGTATGTGAATGAAATTTTTCCTTCCTCAGTTAATGTCTCCCAAATTGCTTTCATTGACCAGCCATCAGATAGCGCTCCAATGATGTCTTTCTTTTGAGCAAGAAAAGCCACTTTATTTTTGGAGTTGTTAGCGCCATTTTTTTTAGCTTGTCTTTTTGCAATTCTCTCACTGAGTGAACTATTCATCTCATCCCATATATTTTTTGATTTATCGCTCTTAATACATCTTATTAGAAATTTTCCTTATTAACAACAAAATGTTCTTTTTCGCGTTCTTTGTGGTCCTTTTAGTTCTCTTTTATTACCTTCAGATGTTCTTCAATTTCCTATTTATGTTTTTATACATTTATTTTGGTTCATTATCTACCTATATCATCAGAAAACCCTTGATGGGAAGAAAAAGAACCTGTTATGATATCTTTAAGAAACGTTAGAACTCTGGGCAAGATAGGTGAAGTTAGCTAACCAGCAAGCTGGCCACCAAACTTCACAAGCCTTATTCGCACCTTCGGTGCTCAACGCATATCTTGCTTTTTGAGGTCAAAAAGAAAACAACAAATTAGAACCTAAAGGATTGCATAACCACTTATTAAGAGGTCAGCATCCTTATGGACAATCAGAATAAAAAACCTACCAGAAAACACGGTCGCCACCTTCGTGTTCCCGTTCTTCCAGATGAAGAAATCTCAATTAAATCGAATGCAGCTCAGGCTGGGCTTTCTATTGCGGAATACCTGCGTCGAGTCGGCCAGGGCCACCCAATACAAAGTGCCATTGATAAGGAATATATTCTTCAGCTATCCAAAATAAATGCTGATATGGGAAGGCTAGGAGGACTGTTTAAACTTTGGCTTACCCAGGATAGGCGCGTCGCACATTTTGATCACCGTATGGTAAAAGCATTACTGGGTCGAATTCAAACAACGCAGGAAGCCATGTTTGAGGTGGTGAAAAAATTATGATTATTCGCCATATACCCATGAAATCAGCAAGACTTAGCAGCTTTTCAAGCTTGGTGAAATATATAGTTGATGAACAAAACAAGCAGGAACGAGTAGGCAAAATCAGGATATCAAACTGTAACAGTATCGACCCCACATGGGCCATTCAGGAGGTATTGGCAACACAAGCGATAAATCAAAGAGCAAAAGGAGATAAAACCTACCACTTACTCATATCGTTTGCACCAGGTGAGAACCCACCTGAAGACATATTGAAGGCTATCGAAGAACGAGTTGTATCAAGTATAGGATTCAGAGATCATCAAAGAATCAGTGCCATTCATCACGATACCGACAATTTACATATTCATGTTGCGGTTAATAAGATTCATCCAAAATCTTTTAACATGATTGAGCCATATAGAGCCTATAGAGCTTTTTCTGAAGTGGCATCGACATTGGAAGCTGAGTATGGTCTTGAGCTCATAAACCATCAAACACGTAAATCTCGTTCAGAGAATCTTGCCGATGATATGGAGCATCATTCAGGTATTGAGAGTTTGATTAACTGGATGAAACGCTATTGCTGGGAGAACTTGGAGTCAGCAGAAAACTGGGACGAGTTTCATAAAGTTCTCGCAGTGCATGATCTTGAAATTCGAGTCAAAGCTAATGGATTTGTTTTTTGTAATAAGGATGGTCTTACTATTAAAGCCAGTTCTGTTTCACGAGGATTTTCTAAAAAGAACCTTGAGTATCAGTTAGGGGCATTTATACCATCGCCATACTCTGCTCACATAGCTGGGCAAAATATCTATCGATATGAACCACTTAATAAGCAAGTGCTCAGCAAAGAAATTTATGCACGTTACCTCCACGAAAGAGAACACGGCAAAACAATTCTTTCCGAAAAACTTAAGAGGCTTCGTGAAGCTAAGACCATATTAATTGATAAGGCCAAGAAGCGCGGCAGAATGAAACGAACTGCGCTAAAACTACTAAAAGCCCCAAGGATTCAAAAGAAATATCTCTACAAGCAAATCAGTAAAACTCTGTTAAGTGATATTGAACAAATCCGCCAAAATTACTCCAAAGAGCGAAGCATTTTGATTGATTTACATAAAAAAAATACCTGGGCTGACTGGTTGCGGTACAAAGCACAACAAGGAGATAAAGACGCTTTAACCGCCATGCGATATCGCAATCGGAAAAATAAAACCAATTACACTTTATCAGGCCCATCACCGGATATCTCCTCCGCCAATATAGGTCAGGTTGATTCCATTACCAAAGAAGGAACAGAGATTTATAAGACAGGTAAGGCTGTCATTAGGAATACCGGCAAAGAAATTAAAATTTCCAAAGGTGCTTCAATCGCCGTATTGAAAAAAGCCCTTGAGATGGCCCTCCAAAGATACGGCAACTGCATTAAGGTAAGTGGTTCACCACTATTCAAAAAGATCATTATTCAATTAACCGTTCAGAGCAAAATCCCAATCACTTTCGCTGATTCTGAGATGGAATCTCAGCGCCAAAAAATAACTTCACAACAGAAGGAACAAAATGAGCAATCAAGACGATACGGATCTGATGATGGAAGAAGAACTGCAAGAAGCAATGAAGTTGCTGGAACAGCCCATGGAAAAGGAAACCCTTGCAGACCGAAGTCCAACGCTATCAGCTTTAGACAAGGCCCGCCAGCCGAAGGTCAAAACAGCCTGCGAAGTCTGTCCCAACTCGATATGGTTCAGTTCACCGGAAGAAGTAAAGTGCTATTGCCGACTGATGCACATGATCAGCTGGAGCGGCAAAGATTCCAACTTGATAACCATGTGCGACGGAAAATTTCTGGATTAAAGAAAGGGAGAAAAAATCGTAACAATAAAATTTATTTTTAATAAATGAATTGATTGGTTTAGTCAATTAAATATGAATCCCAACTCATCTTAGCTTAAATTGGGATTCATATGTCGAAACCGAATAAAATTTTCACCATTGATATTAACTTTATCTTCCTCAACAAACCCAGCCTTAAGAATGCCTTTAATTCTTGTACGAGAAGGTGGAAAGAGAATCGTAACCGAATCAAGGTTTAGTTTATGAAAAGCTTCTTCAATCATATCCTTATAGATTTTTTTTCCATAGCCCCAGTAAGCAGGGGAAAGGACGAGAGCTAATTCAAAGTTTTCTTCGTCGGGTTGAATACCTCCCCATCCAGCAAAATTGCCATCTATAAAATAAGCCCATGGACCAAATCCATGTTTTTCCCATATGTCCTCTTTTGATGCGATAAAAGTATTATATTGTTTTTCATCGAAGCCTTGAGATGATAAAGGCATATGGCGCTGTACAATAGGATTATTTAGAAGTTCTATAATCAAGTTTTTATCAACTAATTTTAGTCTTTTCTTTTCAAGATGCATAATAGTAATTATCTTTTAAGTTGTTGTATTTTTGTTGTTAATCCAATCCGCCATCAATTGCCCGCCCGCTATTATAATTTTATCCTACCAACATAACAAATGTTAACACTTTAACAGCTATTTGCCTTTGCTAACCTTATTTAGACAGTGGCTATTCTCTGTTATGATAAGAAGAATCCAGAAGTAAAGAGTATAAAAAATATTTTATTTAAATTGCGCATACTGCTTATTATCGGGTCATCTAGCGTATTGTAATTTAGTCTTAACTGGTTGAGAAATAAAGGAGAGTACATAATTGCATATTACATTTTTATTCTATGAAGGTATGACAGCACTCGATGCTATTGGACCTCATGAAATACTTAGTAGATTACCAAATGCTTCAGTTAAAAGAGTGGCCTTGAACTCTGGAAATATATGCACGTGTTCAGACCTTATTTTAACAGCTGACTATACCCTATCTGATGTCTCACAAACTGATATTTTAGTGATTCCTGGTGCTGGAAATGCAACTGCGCTAAGAGAATATCCAGATATTCTTGAGTGGGTAAAAGACATACATGCCTCGACTATTTGGACTACTTCAGTTTGTACAGGTAGTTTAATATTAGGTGCAGCAGGGCTACTATCTGGCGTTAAGGCGACGACACATTGGGCCGTGATGGAGCGATTAAAAAAATGGAATGCTATTCCAACGTTTCAACGAGTTGTTGAAAGTGGAAAAATCATGACAGCTGCTGGTGTCTCTGCCGGAATTGATATGGCATTAACTCTTGCAGCAAAAATTTCTGGGGAGGATATCGCTCAAACTTTACAACTTGGTTTAGAGTATGATCCGCAGCCGCCGTTTAATTCAGGTTCCCCCGATAAAGCATCCCCACAGATTTTAAAAAATCTACAAGCACGTTTAAGTGATAGGTTTGAAGCAGAATGAAATTGATTATATTTGATATTGATGGCACATTAACTTACACAAATGAAGTCGATTCAGTTTGTTTTGCTCAAGCCATCTCTGAGCACTTAGGAATTAATAATCTAAACACGAACTGGCATGAATATAAGTACTCAACCGACTCCGGTATATTGTCAGAGATATATCAGAAGCATATCAATGATGCGCCATCTCAATCAGATATAACAATCATTCAAAATCGTTTCATTTATTTGCTAAATAACGAGTTTAAAAAAAATCATCCATGCTCCCCAATCAAGGGAGCCAAGGAATTAATCGATATTATTCGCACTGAAAAAAGTTATGCATTGGCAATTGCGACTGGTGGCTGGTCTGTTTCTGCTCAATTAAAGTTAGATTCAGCAAAAATAAATCATTCCAATATCCCAAAATCTTATTCCGACAAGCACTTTGAACGTACTGATATTATTTTGCATGCCATTGAGCAGTCCAAAAGTAAGCATCAAGAGAACTTTAGTAGTATTACTTATGTAGGGGATCGTCAGTGGGACTATATTGCCGCTCAGCAATTAGGCCTCAATTTCATTGGTGTTGGAAAAGAGTTTTGTAACCAGCGTTATGATAAAAAAGTAATTGACTTATCAGATAAGAAAAAATTTTTCGGTTTCATAAACTGTTTCGGAAAGGAATCATGATAACAGGGATTAATCATATCACATTCGCCACAATAAATATTACAAGATCAATAGAGTTTTACTGTAACATTCTAAAGTTTAAGCTAATTGTGAAATGGAAAAATGGTGCCTACCTTTCTGCGAAAGATATATGGCTCTGCCTAAGTTGCAACACAAATACAAAAACACAAGCATTGGAAGAGTATACACATATTGCTTTTTCAGTTGATTCTCAGTCGATAAAAGATATTCGTGAAACAGTAGTAAAAGAAAATATTCCTCAGTGGAAAGAAAACACTAGTGAAGGCGCTTCATTATATATACTAGACCCTAATTACAATAAGCTTGAAATTCACTGCGGCAATTTAAAAACAAGACTTAAGTATATTATGCAGCAACCCTATGAAGAAATGGAAATTTATCTGCCAGATGATCAAATGGAGTTGTAAAGAAAAATACACTAAATTTTAAGGCATGGGATGAGATTTCAAAAAACAACAGCGCTGACATTTTTGTTGTAGAAGATGATAATCAAATTGTTGGAGTGGCCCAAATAGATTATTTACAATATCTCACTTATAAAGGCGGAGTTAGAGCCCAGATAGAAGGTGTCAGAATCCAAAAAAAATATCGAAACAAAGGGATAGGCAAAAGACTATTTAACTTTCTACTCGACAAAGCCAAACAACGTGGATGTCAGCTTGTTCAACTGACAACAGATAAATCCAGACCGGAGGCTTTAAAGTTTTATGAAAGCCTTGGATTTGTGCCGAGTCATATTGGCATGAAACTACATTTTAAAAAGAATGAGCGAGTGGAAAATAAATTTAATGAATAAGCATAATTATTTTATTCTAACTGGTGCTATGGGGGCAGGTAAGTCAACAATCCTCAAAGAATTGAGAAAGCTTGGATTTCTCTGCATTGATGAACCGGCCAGACAAATTTTAGCGGAACAAAGAGCAATCGAAGGTAGTGGTGTCCCTGAACATGATCCAAAATTATTTGCCGACCTTCTATTATCTCGCTCAATCTATCAATTCAAGCAAATGGAAAATCGTCAGGGCCCTGTTATCTACGATCGTGGCATTCCTGATAACATTGGCTACGCTAAACTATTTGATTTAGATTGTCATTCCCAAACCAAAGCTGCTCATCAATATCAATACAACAAACAAGTTTTATTCCTCCCTGCTTGGGAAGAAATTTATGAAAATGATGATGAGCGTAAAATGACATACAGTCAGGCAAAATTATTTGGGGACGATGTCAGAAAAATTTATGAAGACTTGAGTTACAACATCATTGAAGTTCCATTGCTACCTCCGTATGAACGAGCGGAGTTCATTGTTAATACCATTGTAAAAAAAATGGCTGCTCAATCAGCGATGCCTCTTGAAACAGCGCCTGATTGTCAAAATATATTACAAGAGCTTAAACAACGAGAGCCAATTTTTCACAGGCGAGAGTTTGGTACATCCCGTGAAGCATTGGAAAATATGACTACTGCATCCTTTTGGGAAATTGGTGCTTCAGGGAGAAGATATTGTCGAGAATATGTCATCAAAACATTGCTTGAAAGATATCAACAGCAACCTATTGATGATTGGGAAACTGAGCAGTGGGGAGCAACAGATTTTTGTTGCCAGAAAATAGCTGATCATAACTACTTGTTAACTTATACCCTTACACAGGGAACGAGAATTACAAGGCGGTCAACGATATGGCGGCTTGAAAATGATTCCTGGAAAATTGCATATCATCAAGGTACTGTGGTGGAAGATACATTATGACCGATGAAAAGGCTAATAATATACATAAAGAGGCTACTCAATGGGCGCACAAATGCTTGAAATCTCTTGGGTATACGTTAAAATCCGACTTACCAGAAAAGGTGCAACACACCCATTGGTCTTATGTCATCAGGTTTAAAACATCTGAGGGATATGTCTATCTAAAACAAACGCCACCAGCCATTGCCTTGGAAGCCAAAATATCTCAAGTTTTACATGAACAATTTGATGCCTCTACACCAATAATAATAGCTTCAAACGTCGAATTGAATTGTTTTTTGATGAAAGATGCAGGCCTTTCATTAAGAGTAATTTTAAAGAAGAAATTTGATAAAGAATTGGTTTGTAGGGCTATTGACCAATTTACATCACTTCAGCTTGCAGTTTCAGAGCGCGTTGATGCTCTTCTAGATGTTGGCGTGCCAGATTGGCGGCTGGAAAATTTTCCTGCCTTGTATAGAAAGATAATTCTAGATAAGAAGTTGTTAAAGGATGATGGATTGTCAGAAATAAAAATCGATGAAGTAGGGGCTTTGGTTCCAAAGATTTCCACTTTATGTGAAAAATTATCTTCATATTCAATAAAGCAAACCATTGTACAGCCTGACTTCAATGACAATAATGTGCTTATTGATGGTTCATCACAAACAATCACCATCATTGATTTAGGTGAACTGGTTATTTCCCATCCATTTTTTTCGTTGCTTAATTTTTTGCACATAATTAAAAAACATCATGCCTTAAAAGAAGAGGATAAGACTTATGTAGAGATAAAGAGCGCCGGTCTTAAGCCTTATATGATGTTCGAGTCCGAAGAAAATATATCAGATGCTTTTTTAATAGCACAAGAACTATGGTTTGTTTATGGAATCTTAGCCCATTATCGGTTGATGCTTGCATGTGGTAAGGAAAATATAATGTCCTGGCAGCAAGGAAAACTTAGCAGTTTATTTAGAGGCTTTATGGCTAATGGAAGATAATATGACTGGTGAAAAAGCAAATGATATAAATTTTCCAAATGGCTTCGCAGAGCGAATTATCAATACTCATGGTACAAAAGGTTCCACCTGGCTTGGAAATTTAAGTCATTTAATAAGGTATGCTGAAAAAGCCTACAAGCTATCAAACATCCAGCCTCTATCACATCTATCTTTCAACTATACAACTTCCGCAAGGCAACATGATGGAAAGACCATTATTGTTAAATTTTGTATACCTGGGCCTGAGACTGACAGTGAAATAGAAGCACTTAATTTTATGCGTGGCGAAGGCATTGTTAAACTTATTAATTATGATAGGAATCAAGGTATTTTATTACTTGAAGAATGTTGCCCAGGAAAAACATTAGCAAATGTTGTTAGTGAGCGTGAAGCGACGCGTATTGCAGCTAACGTCATTATTAACATCCAAAAGTCGATACCTGATGAATTAAAGTTTCCTTCGACATCTGATTGGTTTAGACGACTTGAGTCAGACATTAAATGCCCAGCAGGGTTCGATAGTAAGAACATTGATAAAGCAAAGCGAATTGCTGGTGAGTTACACAATCAAGCAAAAAAAACTGTCTTACTTCATGGTGATCTTCACCATTTCAATATTTTGTCTGCCCAAAGGAAGCCATGGTTAGCAATTGATCCAAAAGGTGTCGTAGGACCACCAGAATATGAATGTGGCGCTTTTCTCAGGAACCCTATTCCTCAAATTGCTACCAAACCTAATCTGAAAAAAATTATGGCTGATCGCATTGATATCTTTGCTGAAATACTTAGTTTTGATCGACAAATTATTATTGGCTGGGGATACTCGCAAGCTATTTTAGCCGGTGTTTGGTGTCTTGATATGAAATCAGATGATTGGGATATTTTTTTGAAATGCGCTGAGGTATTAAATGATTTTATATGAAATACGGATCATACCTGTTAGTTGAAGCTCCAAGAGGATCTCAGAACCTGTTCAACTCGATACAGTTCAGTTCATTTACACAAGAATCATAATCCTGTGAGGTTGTTAGATACTGGCTAATATCTCCTTGATTACATTAGTTTTCCACACAACACCCAAATCAGATTCTGAATTTATGCGTCCGCTATAAACGCCTAGTAAATTAGTTATTGAATTGGTGAAAATAGCTGTATCACCTCCTTCCATGGCTACAGCGCCTCCGCTTCTATGTGCTACTACGGGTGATCCTGATTGTCCTTGCCTAGAACGACAATCAATCAAAAATTTTGGCATACCTTCATATTGTAAATTTGGTTCGCTTGCCATAAAACCTGTTGCCCATATGGCAAGGAAACCACCAGCAGTTTTACCAAATGGGAAGCCAATGACGCTTACAATATCAGCAGGACTAATGGCTATTTTATTTTTTTCATCAAGGGAATATGGGTAGCAAATAATACTGTTATTTAGCTGAAGAGTTAAGGCAACCACATCTGCCTGCTCGCCTAATTTTGGATGTTCATGCCAAAGGGGTTCTTGCATTATTTCTGGGTCATTGTAAAGATTTTGCTTAATAGGCAACCAACTGCCCAACTTTCCTCTAACATTGTGAAAAATTTCCACAATATTTGGTACGCCTCCATGAGACGAAAGTACTTCGCCAGTATAAGGATTTCTGCCTGTGAAATTATGTCTATTAGTGATCAATACATGTCCATTTGGCGTTTCTATAGTAAAGCCAGTTCCTGTAGCCAACAATGTATCGTTAAAATACATTCTCAAGAATAGAGATTGGACTGATTGTATTTGTATACTGTTTGGCTTATTTGATTGCACTTACTTTCTCGTTAAAATCTCTGTACATAAATATCAGAATAACAAATTGACAAAAAAAAGTGGAATACCATCTCACTTAATGTTTGCGAGTGTATGATGAGTTGCCTCAAAATATTTCTTATTTTTGGTTACATTTATATTTGAGACAACACATTCGAAGTTAATCAAGGTGCCAACTATTTTATAGATTATGTGATATGAACAACATTTCCTTTTCGCGGCTGACGTAAGTATCTATATTTCTTAGCAATTTTATCGACCTTGGGTTTGATCTGCCGTTTAACTCCCTCAATTCCTAGCTTGCTATGGTTGGCCAAGTCATTAAAATCACTAAATTGCTTAGGATTTAATGACTGCTCACCTAGCGCAAAAGTGGGTATAACGATAAAACCATTGACAGCATCAGCAGCTTCACCAGCTTTTTCTTTGCCTGGGTTAATCCCTTTTGACTGCTCAAGGTGCTTATCATCATCAGCGGCCAGCATAATTGGGGTATGGGGATACTCTTCATGCATTGCCTTTGCCACCGATTTAAGATTGCCTGCATCAAAGGCAGAAACAACAGCCGGCAGAGCAGTGGCTTCTTTTATAGTTGCCGCAGTTGCATACCCCTCAGCAATGATAATGACAGGTGAGTCAGCAAGTTTTTCTAAGCCACCTAATACATGAAAACAGCCTTCCTTTCTGGAGTCTTTGGCAAAATTTTTAGAGCCATCATCACCGATATATTGAATGCTCCAGATTTTGCCATCAATATCCATTGCTGGAATGCAGGTTATTTTGTATGAAGGGCTAGTATAAACACCGGAGTGAACTTGAATACCTTTTGATTTCATATAGGGGGTTTGTTCGGTTGCCTCTTTCATTTTAGATAGCCTTTGCGTCAGTTTAAGCGCAGTATTTTTGTGCTTTTCATCAAGTTCAAGCTCACGGTTTTTCTGATTTTCAAGTGCCTGAGCTTTAAGGGCTGATTTTTGCTCGTCGGTTAATACATAGCCTTTGCATTTCCATTTTAGTTCAGCACCTGTGCGGTTGTTTTTAATATAACCAGCGGGAATACCATCTAAATGAACCACATAAAACCCTGCCTTTTCACCGTGTTTATCATCGTCCATTTGTATGCGATGGGGTTGGCCATCGATAATGGGATGCTCTCCTGTTACTCTGGCGCCTAAGCTGATTAAGGCTTCTTTGAATTCATCAGCAGGTGAAAGGGCTTTATCTTCTGGTGAAATCTGGTTTTCTGGAAGCCAGGGTTTGATTTTTTCAATATCAATACCTGGCTTTGCATACCAGCATTTTTGTTCTTTGTCCCAGGCAATCCCAGTTGTCCCATCAGCAAGTTTACCTACTATTGATTTTGCTTTGTCTTTTTCTTTGTAGGGGATGCTGAGCCAGGTTTTCTCGGAGATGTATTGTTTTGATTCCATGAGGATTTCCTCTTTTGGTTGTTCATCCCTGATTTCAATGGTTTGCTCTTGATTTAACTCTTGGACCTGTTCCAAAGAACAAATATGATTGACAATTTTTTCAGCATCTGCGGATGCTCTGAATATTTCTAATGGATCATCCTCTAAAACACGAATCCATGATTTGATGTAAGCAGTATGTTGAGAAGGATCATGGCCAATGCCAAGCTCCGCACCTAATATCATGCTGGCGATTTCAGCTCTCAACTCTTCTTTGGCATAGGCCTCACTGCCAAACGGGTGGCCTAAGTCGCGGTTGAGTCTGGAGGGGTGACCACTCCAGTGTCCTAGCTCGTGAAGCGCTGTGGCATAATAATGAGCCGCTGATTTAAATTGGTCTTTAGGTGGCAGGTGAATACTGTCTGTCGATAATCTGTAAAAAGCTCGGTCTGCTTCTGAGTGGAAAATAGATGCACCAGAATTTGTTAGCAGCGTTTCCGCTTTCTCAACTAAAGACCAGTCTTGCTCTTTTTGTATGAGCTCAGGCATATTATCAATTTGTGAAGCATGAAAAACTCTGGCATAAAATACTTTTGGTCTTTCAAGATTAACCTGCACTTTTACTGGATTGCCTTGTTCATCAAGAACCGAATTACCTGAATCATCTTTTTTGATTTTTTCTTCACTAAATTTCCAGTATTGTACTGTTGTTCCTTTCTCGCCTTTGCGGACCTGTGCATCAATGCTTTGGGCCTGTTTATAGGTTAGCCAGCGGTTATCGCCATCTTGATTCAGCATTAAGTACAGGGCATTGATACCACGGTATCGTTTTCCGGTAACGGGATTAAAGGGAATATGGCCATCGCCAATGCCAGGTTCCCAAGGCTTTAGCCAAGGTGCTGTTCCTTGTTTTAGGCTTTCGATGATCTGGTTAGCAACGATTTGGTGGTGAGACATCTTAGTCATAGGCGGCCTCCTGTGCTTCTTCTTCACTGATGGCATCTTCATAAAATGCACCCATGATTTCAGCTTCAAGTGGTGTGACTTCAGCAATAAAGCCAGGGACGGTTAAATCTTCCAGTTTTTCAGCAATGACTTCATTTAAATCGGGTTTATGATTCATGTATTTTCTCCTGTTTTGGGTAGACCCATATGGGTGTGAGCATTCCTTTTATTTGTCCTGATTTAATAGGGCCATAATAACGACCATCAAAAGACCACTGGCTTTGATCGGTCATGGCCATAACTTCATCGTCATTTAATTGATAATTTTTTGCTTGCCATTGAGGTAATGAGCGATTGAGAGCATCTTTAAGCTGAGGTTTTGAATAGGGAATAAGCCTGTCATTGACAAAGACGCCCTTACTGTTGACCGCTATGTTATCACCTGTTGTTGCTACGACTTTTTTCATTAAATATCCATAGCTATCAGGGCAAAAACCACTGTTAATATATCCTCGAACTAAGGCTTGCTGGAAAACAGGTCGATCATCAGGACAAAAAATAACATAAGCATTTTTGAGGTTTTTATATGCTGTCATTCGATAGACACCTATTGGTATAGAATCAGTCGTGTTAATCCGAAATCCTAGAAAAACCAGAAGAACGCTCAAGACAAAGATGCTTAACATAAAAACCGCTGCCCAGATGGTTAGTTGTTTCATAACCTGATTTCCTCATCTTTAGTTAAACGGGCACGTAAAATATCTGATTGTGTTGGCGCTTCAACTGATGCTCTGGCAATAAACACTGAATCTTTAAAATAGAGAGGCTGCTTGCCGTAAATAGCAGGAAAACCGGCAACATAAATAACCATGTCACCAGCCTCGGTAATTAATCCATTGGCATCTTTTTTAGGTCCGGGCATGCGCTGACATTCGTCAATGGTTAATAACGGTCTTGAGACTTCCTGTTTGGTTTTAGAAATCTGATTTAAAAAAGTGGATACACGCTTGCCGCTGGTGGTGATGTGCTCTTTAACGATCGTAGTTTGTCCTGTGAGTTTTGACAGATGTTCGGCGGTTTCAATTCGGTTGGGTGGGTAGGCGTTTTGAATGTGGCAATTGGAGGTAATGGTTTCATCAGGTCCATAGCCTCGCTCTCGGCTTTTAAGCTGATTGATATCTTGACAAATTAAGTAAAACTTCAGGCCGTAACCAGCAACAAAAGCTAATGACTCCTGTAAGATATCGAGTTTCCCAAGGCTAGGAAACTCATCAATCATGCATAATAAACGATGCTTGTATGTCTTTTTAGTTTTGACAGAATAATGTCCTTGTCCATCATCTACGCGTTCAAAATCCATTTTATCGGCTAATAGTCTGACGACCATATTTAGCATGACTCGAACCAATGGTTGCAGCCTTGCTTTGTCATTGGGTTGGGTGACGATATAGAGGCTGACAGGGTTGGTGTGATGCATTAAATCTTTGATACAGAAATCAGATGCTGAAACATTATGGGCAACGACAGGATCACGATATAACGCCAGATAAGACTTTAAGGTTGATAACACAGAGCCGGCTTCTTCTTCAGGCCGGTCAATCATATCTCGGGCTGAAGCACTAATAACGGAATGGGTTTTGCCATCCACATGGGGGAATTGAGTCATTTCAATGAGTAAATCTGCGATATTGGTATTGGGGTCAACCAGCATTCTATCGATATTGGGAAATGTAGCCGGCTCACCCTGATTTTGAAGTTTATAAATGGCATGCAGAATAAAACCAACTAACAAGGCTTGAGAGGTTTTTTGCCAGTGGGTTTCGAGTCCTTTGCCATCAGGATCAACAACGAGTGTTGCCAGGTTTTGTACATCGCCAACTTCATACTCAGTACCAACCCTGATTTCATCCAATGGATTCCAGCGAGCAGAGCCTTTAAGGGTTGCCGGCTCAAAGCGAATGACTTTGTTATGGCCGTGTTTTTGCCGCCAGCCTGCGGTCAAGGCCCATAGCTCACCTTTTAGATCGGTAATCACACAAGATTTTTTCCAGGATAATAGGGTAGGAATTACCAAACCGACCCCTTTACCCGAGCGGGTTGGGGCATAGGTTAATATATGTTCGGGTCCGTTATGGCGTAAATAGTGAACATTACCTTTTTCGTCTTCAATGGCACCGACATAAACGCCTTCTTCGTTATCAATAATGCCGGCGTCTTTTAAATCAGTCATATTGGCCCATCGGGCAGAACCATGGAGATATTCACTGACGTTTTCTTGTTTTAACTGCTTGTTGAGAAATATTATGCCCATTAAAAAAAGGCAACCGCTCATAACTGATAAACCAAAGGCGGCATTAAAAATATCAGGAAAATATTGATGATATTGCAGATTCCAGAGAATCGCCTGCCATGGCCAATAGAATTGAGTAAATGAAAAGTTTAAGGTATCAGCATGATACAGTTTAAAAGCCGCGTATTGAGTGCCAATTTGCATGCTGATTAAAAATGCAAGCATGACTAACATAATGAGATACTTACTGGCTTTATTAACATGCTTTTGCCTTACCTGTGGACCAATGGAGCGGTTTGGTTTCATTGGTTATCTCCCGATGCTTTTTGATTCACAAACTGGCTGACTTCGTCTGTGGTTTCCTCACTACCAGAGCTAAAACTGCCTTCTGGTGCGCCCATCGAGGTGACATTTTGAGAGTCAGATGATTGATTGGAAGTAGCAGAATCCGAGCTTGAAGAAACACGTTGATTGATGGCCTCGGCAATCTTACCGCCCGTTGTATCGGAAGTTTTGGCAGAAAATGAGGCTTTCATGCTGCCGGCTTTTTCACGCGCAACGTCAAACGCCCCAGAAGCAAGATGAGAACCAAATGAACCGGCAAACTTAGAAGCCTGCCCCATGGCTTGTGCTAGACCACCGGATTTAGGGCCTGAGCTATTGCCTGACATAGCGCCAATATCACCTACCCCCATACTTTGAGAAGCCGCTTTAAATGCAGCATTCAAGGCTGAAAGGCCCCCAGCACTATGAGCACTTGCAGCGCCGGCAGCTCCTGCCAGAGCAGTGCCAGCAATGCCAGCTGCACCCAAAGCACCACCTAACCCAAGGCCACCGCCACCACCGCCTGAGCCACCCGAGACAATACTTGCCAGAATGGGTGGAATTTTATTAATCAGGACCAGTAGGACGACAGCAACCACGAGCATGACAAACATTTCTTTTAACAGAATGTCTTTGGACATAGCGGCATAGTACTGATCGACAAAAGACTTACCGATACCGATAATCAGAATCATGGCAAAAGCCTGAAGCGCAATACCTAGCACTGTTTTGTAATATTGGATGGCAATATCCTGAGTCCAACGACCACCGCCAAAGCCTAATAAAATGATGCCGCCATAAGTTAATATCCAGCCGGTAATTAAAATAATCAGCATATTGATACTGACCATGGCCAAAACAATCAGAATGATTCCAGCAACAATCAGCCCAACCGTCGTTGCCGCTGGTGACCAGACCGATGAGTTATCAATGGCTTTTGAAACGATATCAAAACCCACATCAACAATATCGGAAGGGGATACTTTTGCATCAATGCCAGATGCATTGGCCGCAAGCCTGCGCATGGAGTCCATAATAGAGGTGGCTATCGCAGGTCCATTATCTAAAAGCCAATAGAAAAAGCCGACGACCACCAAAAAACGCACGGTTTCAGCGAGAAACTCCTGAATATCAGCCCGTCTTAAGGCCATCATGCCATAAGTCCATACCATACTGATCATGGCTAAAGACCAGAAAAGGTATCGAGCATAGCTCAGAATAGTATGACTCCACATCGAGGCATTATTGGAAAATCGATAGAGGATATTATCGAGCAAATCCCGGCTGTCGATGCCAGCCCCATCGGCATGAGCATTGACTGAAAAGCCAATTAACAAGAATACGAATAAAAAAGTGAATGTCTGTTTTTTCATAATATTACCATTTGATACCGGAGCTTTTGGAATAACCGCCTTGTTTGAAACAAGCGTCTGCTATGACCTGAAGTTCTTCTTTTGAGCGATCTTTTTTAGAGCTATCACAGGTAAGTGAGGCAAGATGTTGAGCTTTCTTGCGTGCTTTTGTTTCTGCGTTGTCACAACCTGACAGGAAACAGACTGAAAATGCGATTAATAAGCTTAAAATTCTCATGGTTATTCTCCTTGTATTACCATTTTGTACCGGAACTTTTATGGAATGACCCAGAGCGAAATCGTTCATCTCCGGCATCCTGTATGGCTTGTTTATTTGTTTCGGCGGCATCTTTAACGGCCTGGGCATTTTGCTGTGCGACCAATAAGCCACGAATCTGCAGCAATTGATGGGCCTGATTGCTGGCAAGTTGAGATGCAGCCTGAAGGGCCTGTTTCTGTCCACCAGCAGTTTGCGCATGGGCTTGCAGGTTTCGTAGTTTTTCAGAATCTTTTTTCAGGTTTTGCTGTTGCTTATCAATGCCTTTGAGCATGGCATCATTTGCCCGTTTCTGGGCAACGGATGCGGCCATTTTATTCTGGCTTATTTTCTTAAGTTCTTCGGCTGAGCATTTACCATGACCATTGAAGCAGGGGATTTTCTGGTAATATTCCTGGCTTTGGAAGCGGTCCAGATAAGCTTGCATGCTACCGGCTTCTTGTTTGTAATAATCAATGGTATTGGTGGTGTCGAGCAGGTTATTAATGATGCTGTCGGCATTATCCCATTGAAATGACGTCAGCGATTTGGTGTTTTGTAACATGGTGTTGTATTGGCTCAATTGATTCCGGTATTGATCCAATTGGGTCTTATACTGACTGACTTGGTTTATAATAACCTTGCCGTTTTCCAGCCAGTTGGCAAAGTCAAACACAGGCGCACCACTGGATAGAACATTGGTTGACCACAACAATAAAAAAATCAATCTTAATTTCATTGGCTTTCCTCCGTTTAATAAGCAAATTGCCGAAAAGGTTTTTTAAAGGTTAAGTCTTTGACGACAATGACATTGAAACGATAGCCGGGTCTGACATTAACCGTGGGTGATACATTGAGATTTTTAGACACCAGTTGAGAGGTCACTTCACCCAATTGTTGTCCCAATGCCTGACTCAATACATTGCCGGCCGTTGGCTGGTTATAGCCAACTTGACTGTTCTGATTGAGGCTCTGGCTATAAGTGATCCCACCAACGATGGCCGACATTAAAAGGGCTGAGCCATAAATCTTGGCATAGTGATGATCAACTTGATCTCTGAACCCAGCCATACCTGCACTATCAGCTCCGGGCATCGAACCGATATCAAGTGCTTTGCCATCAGGATAAACAAGACGTTGCCACGCCACTAAAACTGAGTTCTGGCCAAAACCAACTTCATTAGAATAAACACCAATAAGCTTGGTACCTTGAGGTATTAACAGATGTCGACCAGTAGCCGTATCATAAACATTCTGAGACACTTGCCCGATAATCTGGCCAGGTAGCTCTGATGAAATACCGCTGACCATGACGCCCGGAATCACACCACCAGCTCTCAGTTCATACCGGCTATTCGGGCTTTCTAATCTTGAGTTTAAATGCCAGCGGTTTTCATTTTCCTCACCACCTAATGTTTGTAGTGCGGGTCTGGCATTTTGTATGCTTTGAAGCCGTTGAAGATGTGCTTTGAAGGTATTGGCCACATCAATGTTAACAGAAGCATTATGATTTTTTTGATTCTCATTAGGGTGCAATTGCGTACCATCAACCATCACGGTGGTTTTGGCTTTCACAGCTTCTTCAAAAGCCTGAGTTTTGTCCTGACGGATACGTTCAATTTCACTATCGGGTACATCCTGAATTGGCATGTCCGGTTTTGAAGCCTGATTTTGTTCTTTGGGCAGTGGCATTGAAGGTGATTCTTCTTTCACCGTAGATTGTGTTGGAGGCCTTATCATTCCTGACTGATAATGACTCACAACGTCATTAGCCAGACTCATGGTATTTTTTTTCGATGATTTCAGCTTTACCGGCTCAGAAACTTGGTTCTGCGCATGTGCTCGTTTTTGGGCAACCAAAGCAATCAGCACGACAAAAATGGTTAAAATACCAATCGCAATAAATAAGGGCATATTATTGACCCGTTTGACACCCGATGTCTGAAGTTTTTGTGGTGAGGTATCCGGTGATAAGTAATCATAATTTTTATTCATATGCTTATTCCTTATGTGACCATGGACTGACAGGTGCAAGTTTGCCCTTGGTTTTGGCATAGGCTCGGCTTAAGACCTGAGCGCCAACAAAGATACTGACGCGATAAAGGCTATTGGGCCTTGTCTCATCAACCACATAGAAAAAGTTGGCCCTGTTTCTTGGACAGACGTTTTCAACAATGCCGTAACCTTTTTTGCGCATCTCATGAATCAAGTTAATGCCGAAGCGGTCACAGATTTTTTGAGAGATACAAAAGGTATTTCTGGCTGGTGGATAAACTCTTGTTAATTGAGATACGGCGTCTTTAGCCAGATAACTATCCTTCGATGGTGAGGCTTGTGTAAAATTGCCATAACGCATGGTGGTACAGCTCGACAAAAACATTGCCAGTATTAAAACGCTTATTCTTTTCATGCTTAGCACCTCGTAATGGTAATTTGTTCTTGGGTAGAGCCGCTGCCTATAACCAAAACTGCTTTGTCAAAGACGTTGTCGACAATGTAACGACAGCCTTGCAGACGATAATTGACCATGACTTTTTCTGATTTTTGAAATAAACCTCGTTTTCTAAAAACTAAAAGCGCAGGTGCTTCGTTATGTGACATTTCACGCGGCATTTCGATAATCGTTTTGATGCCGTTGTTATAGACTCGAACCGGTTTAAAACGAGCATTGCCCTGAATCCGGTAATTGAAGTTGAGATTGCCTAAGTATTCATTGGTTTCAGGGAATGTATTGGCTTTACGTCTTTCTGCCTGAATGTGCTGTATCCTGCGCCATTTTGCTTTAGCTTCATCAGGATAAATAAAAGAGACATAAGGCATAAAATCATATCGGTCTGACTTTAAGCGAAAATGATAGGTCCGTCTGTCGGTAGTCACGACTAAAGATGAATCAAGACCAACATCCCGAGGCTTGACAATCATATGTATTTGCTGGCTTGCTCCTGCACCTGTTATTGATGGTTCAACCATAAAACGTGGGTCACCGACATTCATCCCGTTAAACTGTTCACCTGGCTGTAATGCAATATCACATACCTGCAATGGGGCACAGACGATACTGATTTGACCAGAGCCATAAACAAACTGAACCGAACCATCTGATGAATGAAAGGGCTTGCTTGTTTGGTCGCCTTTCTGCCATTTTCTGGCAATATTTAATGCTTGTCGTTCTTGAGTTGATAGTCTGGGCAAGCTTTTGGAAAAGTAGCGCTGGTCTATGTCGCTTTTATCAAAAGCAAAAACAGATAATGGCAGCAGTAGACTAATGGTGAGGATTATTTTTTTCATGCGGTTTCTCCATGCTTTAAGTCATAAGACCAGTTAAAGTCGCGGACATATATCAAGTGAGGATTTTTCAGAATCGTATCGCTCGATGCATCATTCAGCGCATTATCCTGATAGAGCGTAACCATGGCTTTCATCACCGCTGGTTTGTCTTTAATAGTGCCATCGTGATTGCGGACTGTTTCAATCCAGTCAACCTGCCAGGTGTTTTCCGACTCTTGAAGCACAGAGCGGATTTCAATATTCACAATTTCATGGGTTGCTCTTTCAAAAGGGTTGGCGTGTTGCTTATCATTATAAAATTCTTGGACTTTTGATAATGCCGCATCGTTTTGATTTAGGTAGGAATACACCTGAAAGACGGCTTTCTTTTGTAACTCAACATCAGCACTGACCATGCGGATATTTTCAATAAAATGTGCGGCTGCGGCGCGATAATCATCAATACTTGCTTCGCCTACTTTATCAGCACGGGTCACTGATAAGGTGTTGCCGTTCGCATCCTGTTGAAACACCAAAGGAATAAATTTGCTTTGCGCGCCAATCGATATCAACCCACCAACACAAGCAAGGGTAATTAACAGACTGCTTAATCCCACGAACTGCCATATTTGTAAGGACTTCATTAGACCTGCAGTATGGACATTCCAGGCACGTTTGGCATTGAGATAAGGGTTATCGGTTAGAGGAATCTTTTGCCTATCTGGATTTGTTTTATTAAACCATTCTTTGAGCTTATTCATGCTGCTTCTCCATATTGTTTGAAATCAATTCCTTTTTCTTTAAGCCAATAAGACACCCATTGCACACCATATTTCTGCTCAAGCTGTTTCATGTGTTCAATGGAATCAGGATCAGTGGCACCGACAAAGGCCAGTGCCAGTGGGCCTAATGCCAATTGATATAGGCGTTGGCCTTTTTCACTGACATAGTAGTAATCCCGTTTAGGTTGAGCTGAGGCGATAATGTCAATTTGACGTGGGTTTAAACCCATGCGCTCGTAAATGCCCCGTGTTTCTGGATCTCTTGCGTAGAGATTTGGTAAAAAGATTTTGCTGGCAGTTGATTCAACGATGATATCTAAAATGCCTGAGCCCGCCGCATGGGATAAATGTTGCGTTGCCATAAATACCACACAGTTTTTCTTGGCCATTGAATCGAGCCATTCCGCGATTTTGTTTTTAAAGACAGGATGGGCGAGCATTAGCCAGGCTTCATCCAGCAGGATTAAAGTTGGTCTGTCATCAAGTGAAGTTTCAATACGTCGAAACAGATATAGCAAAACAGGCAGAGCAAACTTTTCACCCAACCCCATTAAGTGCTCAATTTCAAAGGTCATGAATGAAGACAGGCCAAGACCATCGCTTTCCGCATCCAGTAGGTGCCCCATTAACCCATCAATGGTGTATTGTTTTAGGGTTTCCCGGATTTCTTCATCCTGAATGGTCATGACAAAGTCAGATAAGGTTTTGGAACCGCTTTTATGCATGCTGATAATGGCATGGCCGATCTCATTGCGTTGGGCTGGCGTGGTATTTAAGCCATTCAAAGCAAGAATGGTATCAATCCATTCCATCGCCCAGGCACGGTCTGCTTTGGTTGATAAAAACTGTAAAGGGGCAAAAGACAGTCGGGAATCTTTATCCGCAATGGTATAGTGCTCCCCACCCGTTGCCTTGCAGGTTGGATACATTGACATACCTTTGTCAAAAGAATAAATCCGAGCATCTTTATAACGGCGCCAGGATA
Organism: Legionella spiritensis; assembly: GCF_900186965.1. Taxonomy (NCBI): domain Bacteria; kingdom Pseudomonadati; phylum Pseudomonadota; class Gammaproteobacteria; order Legionellales; family Legionellaceae; genus Legionella; species Legionella spiritensis. The sequence continues at coordinate 220,780 of NZ_LT906457.1, read as the reverse complement.
AAGCGATTAAACCAAGGTGAGTGGATTTACCAGAACGAGTAGGACCAAACATGATGCCATGACCTAAATCTCTGACATGAAGGTTTAAACGAAAAGGCGCATTACCACTGGTAACACAATGCATCAATGGAGGGGAGCTGGGTGGAAACAATGGACAGGGTGCTTTGTTTTCACCGGTCCAGATGCTAGAAGTCGGTAGTAAATCAGCAAGATTCATGGTGTTGATTAAAGGCCGTCTGATATTTTCAACACCATGACCAGGTAAGCTGCCCATAAAGGCATCCATGGTATTAATCGTTTCTGTTCTGGCGGTAAATCCAAGCGCGTTAATGTTTTTCTCAATATAGAGAGCTGCTTTTTCAACTAAAGCGCGATCCTCATCCATCAACACAACGACTGATGTATAATAACCTTGTCCGACCATGCCGGAATTCGTTTCGGCAATGGCTGACTGAGCATCATTGACCATGCTCAATGCATCTTCATCGACGACACCCGAACTGGTATTAAATATCTGGTCGAAAAATCCTCGGACTTTCTGTTTCCATTTTTTACGAAACTTGGTGAAATGCGCCACGGCTTCATGGTTATCCATGAATATAAAACGGGAGTTCCAGCGATATTCAACCGGTAGTTGGGTCAACGCTGTTAAAATGCCCGGATAAGACTCCAATGGAAAACCTTCAATCGCCACACATTGAATGAACTTGCGGCCTATTTTTGGCGTGATACCTGAAGCAAGCTCCTGAGCACCTATCAGGGCATCAAGGTAAATTGGGTTTTTAGGTAGATTGACTGGATGATTAAGGCCTGTCACACAATACTGAATATGTCTTAGAAAATTATCCTGAGTAACAACATGACCTTGATCATCAACAACCTTTTCAGATTCAAGTCTTTCTAGGTGAAGGGCCGAACCTAATCGTGATTCAAAATTGCGGCAAGACTGCTCAAACTCTTCAATTAATTGAGCTGTCTTTGCTTTCTGGCTTAATCGCTCGTTGCTATCATCAAACATTAATTCTACAAAGCGTTTTTGCGCCAGAACAGGTGGATACCAGGTTAAGGTAATGACGAAATAGCCTTCATATAAAGCGCCGATTTCTTCAAAAAGCTGCCTTCTTTCTTCATCAACGGCTTTTGAAATGTCATCAGGAAAATAAGAATGGTCACGCTCACTATATCCGGGGGCCGCCCGTCTGATAGCATCCACATGGACCATCCAGCCACTGCCCATTGCTGACAATGCCTGATTGATTCGAAAGGACACCATTTCACGCGCTTCATCCGTAGTATTGGCATTATCTTCACCCCGATAAAGCCAGGCTGCCATGAGTGAGCCATTTTTACCGACAATCACACCATCATCCACCACCGAGGCATAATTCAGTAAATCAACCAACCCTGCTTTTGAGCTTCGATGCAGTTTTAAATGGTTTTGCTGGCTTTTAAGTCTTGTCTGATAAAACAGGAAACTTAAAAAAATAAGCCCTGTTATCGACAGTAAGAAGGTAATAAATACAATCATTGATAACCTCTTTTGTTATCCCTGAAAGGGGTTGAGCGGGGCGCATAATAATTCTGATAGCGTCTTTGTTTCAGATAGATTGGCCTCATGTAAGGATCGGCTTTTGCCATTAAACGCAGTGCTTTCAGTGATAAAAACCACATTGCAATACCAACGATGGCTGCTAACCAATCCTGAGCCGCAAAAACCAAAATGGCTGACAACAATCCCGAAAACATAACAAGCTCACGATCCCCACCCATAAAAAGGCCAGGACGGTTTCCACATTGACGAATCGGAATCGTACGAAGGCTCATGACCTACCCTCCGCATTCGCCTTTTCAATCTCGGGCTTTGAGATTTCAGCACCCTTGCCGGTGATGGCGGTCATGGTGTTTTGAGCAGCTACTAAAAATGAAAGGACCAGCACGAAGAAAATGAGGGTTCTCATAAAACCATTCATATCCCCACCAAAAATCAAAGTTGCACCAGCAGCAACTAATCCGATGATGGCAGCACTAAAAGCAAAAGGACCTGTAATAGATTTCTGAATTTTCGTCAGCCAGGAATCAAATGGTAGGCCGCCACCGGTTGATGAAGCTAATGCCGGCTGAGTGATAAAAAGTAAAAATAAGACGACAAACCCCATCAGCAATATTTTTTTATAATCAATTGAATTTATCTGGTTCATTCATATTCTCCTTAAGAAAATTGTTTAATTTGATATTGGCCGTCTTTAAAGCCATTCACGGATATGATCTCTTCAACCTTTCGGCCATGTGGGGTTCTTGCAATATGCACAACACAATGAACGGCTTCTCCAATTAAAGGCTCAATATCAGCAGGGGCTGCCGGATTTCGGGTTATTAATGATTGAAGGCGCTGAAGTCCTGCAAGACAGTTGTTGGCGTGTAACGTTGCCACACCGCCCTCATGCCCTGTATTCCAGGCATCCAATAAATCAAGTGCCTCACTCCCACGCACCTCACCAACCAGGATACGGTCAGGCCGCATTCTGAGTGTGGTTTTTAAAAGTTGCGTCATCGAAATATCAAGGGTTGTGTGATATTGAACACAGTTTTGAGCAGCGCATTGAATCTCGCCGGTATCTTCAATAATGAAAATACGCTCTTGTGGTGATTGAAAAACCATTTCCTGAATGATGCCATTCACCAAAGTGGTCTTACCCGAACCCGTACCGCCAATGACTAAGATATTTTTATGCGTGGCAATCGCATATTTAATCGCATTGCATTGCTTTTCAGTCATAATGTGTGTTCGAACATAGTCATCCAAGGTAAAGACAGCTATGGCTTTTTTACGGATTGCAAAAGTTGGGCTTGAAACAACAGGGGGTAACTGGCCACTAAAACGGGAACCATCAAGAGGCAGCTCACCTTCTAATACCGGCATAGCTCGGGTAACTTCTTTGCCATGAAATCCGGCAACCGTTTTGATAATCGATTCAGCACGACTATCAGAAACATGACCGATGTATGCCATCTTTTCACCGAGTCGCTCCTGCCAGAGTCTGCCATCAGCATTTCTCATGACTTCAACGGTTTTAGGATCGTTTAAAGCATTTTCAATCAAGCTCCCCAGATCGCGCTTTAGTTTTAACTTAGCGCGATCTTTTACCGTTAAACTCTGTTCATCATACTCAAGCATAGGGCTGCTCCTGAGAATGAAGTTTAGGCTCAGTTGACCAATGACCTTGCTTAAATTTATTAATCAGCCGGTCGACAATGCTTTCTTTCTCAGCGCCTCTGTCATAAAACCAATTATCGTTCTGACGCTCGCGATAGATACGACGTTGAATTTCATCACGGTGAATAGGCAATGACTTAGGTGCATCAAAAGCAAGACGAATCTCGCCATCACGATAACCAACAATAGTGCAATACACATCTTCACCAATAACCACTGACTCGCCAATTCTTCTAGTTAATACCAACATGAGTTATCTCCTTCTGTTTAAAATTTCTTTCATTTTGTTAAGGTGGTACGCCGCTGTTTCCGGGCTTGATGGGCTACTAGGCTCAATTTTCTTAACGTATTGACGGTTGACTTCGTTCTTACAGAGCCCAATGAACTGCGCCATGGTCGGTGGAAATTCAAACTGCTGTTCGCAAATATCAGTCACTCTTGCTATAACAGAGTCTGAAAACTGCTTTAGATTTTTCCCCCATTCCTTTTTGGCAAAATCATTAAAGCGGTCATCCTGTAAATCTCTCAGCCAGAAATGACGAAATGCCACAGCAAACTTAGTGAACATCATTTCAATCACCTTGCGATTTTTAACGCTTTCTGAATTCGACGACTGTTCCTCGCTCTGGAAGTTCTTCGTCTTCATCGGGGATATAAAGTCCGCTGGTTGTTGTTTGTTTGCCAGTATTTGTCCTACGCTTTGCATTGGTTCTCTCCTTTGTGACTTCAGTATTGATTTCATCTTCCCAGCATTTTTGAGCCAACCAGTTTGCTGGATATTTCCAAGCTGGTACCCAATCACCATGTGCCTGCTTGGCCTGATAAGCTTTGATTTGATTATCAAGTGCCTGCAGCATGGTTCGAAGAAGGGTGTCATTGGGGTTAATCAGCTTAAAAGCCTCGAATGCTTTCTCACGGGATTTTTTTTCTGGATACATCCGCCAAAAATGCTCGAATCCCCTAAGAAGATATATATAATTATTTTCTTTAAGAGGTGTGGCGGCTTTTTGGGGTTCCACTGTGTCGGCTTTTGAGGCCCAATCCTCTGAACAGCCCGTATTTAAAGGGCTTGAAACGGGTGGGTTTGTGTCGGCTTTCTGTGGCGGGTTTATGGCGGCTTTATTTTGGACAGAAAAATCCCGGGAAGCTAAAAGACATTTTAAAATAAGCTGCTTGCCTTCAGATTGAATGTCAATTATTCCAGCACGAGCTAGACCAGAAACCGCACGACGAACTTGATCACGAGAGAAACTTTGGCTTTTAACCCCTTGATGGGGCTCAATATACAGCTGCTCAGATATCGACTGATAACTGATACGCCGCTTATTACCTGTTATTCCTGTTTTAACATCCATATATGGTCTAATTCCTCTTAGATAAGCCAATTGCTGGATATGAGGCAAACCACACATCACCGCCAGCTCCTCACCATTAATGACAAAATCCATCATCGTACCTATCCCTGTAAAAACTCGTTTTTATTTTCATACTGTGATATCTTTATATAAACGCTATATAAATATCACGGAACGTGAATAATAGATTTCAATATATATCACGTATTGTGATATTACAATAGGTAAACCTGACTTTTTGGAGCAAATTTGGCTGAACTAAACATTAAAAAAGAAATTGGCAAACGAATTCTCGAAGCCAGGAAAGCTAAGGGCTTAACGCTAAAAGCACTTGGGGAGCTTGCTGGTGATCTTAAACAAACACGTTTAACCAATTGGGAACAAGGCACACGTACACCTGGACCAGAAGAAATTAAGCAACTGGCACAGGCGTTGGACGTATCTCCTGCTTTTTTAATGTGCTTATCAGATGAACAGCAGGTAAAGAAAACAAGAAATTCCGGCTATTTAATTCCACTACTGGATAATCATCAGGCTTGTGATGCTGAGTTACATATTGAATTAATTCGTACTAAAGATTTAGCTAATGAAGTGGTCTATATTTCTGTGAGTGCTGCACTATTACCAGAATTAAGTGGAGGAGCATTCGCACTGAAAATGAGAGATGAAAGCATGATTCCTGAGATTCGGATGAATGATGTGTTGGTCATCGATCCTTCACTGTCACCTAAACCAGGAAGTTACGTTGCGGTTAAAGTGGAGGGTAGGCCAGAATTTGTCATATCACAGTATAAGAAATTATCATATGCCTCGCCTGAATTTGAGCTGCTGACATTAAATGATAATTGGCCAAATTTTAATACGAAAGAAAATATTAAACTAGATATTGTTGGGAGGGTTGTACAAGTTATCAGAGGATATCAATAAATTTAAACCCAGAGCTCCACACGCATCAGAATTTAATTCCTATGATTACATAGTCTTTACGATGAAAATAATACCAATAATTCATTTCATTCTCATTCATGTAAATTTTTCTTCAGCTGGGTCATCAATTAATATGACTCAGACTGGTGTCCTGATAACTATAGATGATATTTATGATCTCCTTGGTACCACTTCGCCAAAGCAAAAGCAATTAATTTTTATCCCTGGCAAACCAAAATTATGGCATTGACCATGACTTCAATCCACAAATCACCTGCCCATTGTCATGCGTATTATTTGACTGATAAAGCATAATGAAGCGGCGACTGCCGTGCTGATGATCACAATCAAGGTGCCTTCTGCTCATCTCTTACTTATTTCTTGACCATAGACTATAGTCCATGGTTTATACTGAGTTAGTATTCATTGGTATTTATTAAAGGTTATGATAATGACTTCGTTAACGATAGGACAAGTAGCCAAGCAAACAGGAATTTCTCATGACACCATTCGTCTTTATGAGAGGTATGGCCTTATAGAGGAGCCATCACGTGCCGCTAATGGTTATCGTCAATACCCGGCAAGTGTCGTTGATCGCCTAGCTTTTATCCTCCGAACAAAACAGATGGGCTTTACGCTCAAAGAAATACAAGAATTATTAGTTGTACACCAAACCTCTCAAAAATCTTGTGGCAAAATCAAGCGACGCACTCAGGAAAAATTACAGCAAGTGGCCGATAAAATTAATGAATTAAAAAAACTGGAGTTTGCTCTAAAAAAGCTAGTGCAAGACTGCGATAAAAATCACCCTGATGATTTATGCCCTATTTTCACATTAATCAATAAAGAGGTGCTCAAATGATGAAAGATTCAAAATTAGCAAATGGCTCTTTAATCGGCGCAATCATTGCTGGTATTGCCGCTTCATTATGTTGCGTTGGTCCATTAGTGTTGTTGGCGTTAGGGGTTAGCAGTGCCTGGATAAGCACGCTGACTCATTTGGAGTTCTTGCGACCCTTTGGCATTGCAATCACACTGTTTTTTTTAGTGCTTGTATTTTGGAAGCTTTATATAACGCCTAGGCGTTGTTCAGTCGACCAACTTTGCGGAAAACCAACAGGGTTACGCTCATATCGAATTATTTTTTGGGTAGTGACGGTGTTGCTTTTAGCATTGCTGGCGTTTCCTTGGTACGCTTTTTTATTTTATTAATGGAGAAACATCATGGAAAAATTTGGAATCACTATATTTGCTTTGTTTGGAGCTTTGTTCCTATTTTGTTGTTCTATTAACTCTTTTGCTAGCCCTGTTTTGAAGAATAATGAGACGATAACCCTTTCTGTCCCAAGTATGACTTGCGGTAGCTGTCCCATCATAATAAAGAAAGCGTTAAATAAGCTTAATGGGGTTAAACATGTAGCAGTGGATTTTCGATCCCAAACCGCAGTAGTGACATATGATAAGCAAAAAGTAACCATCAAGGATTTGACCAAAGCAACTAAAAATGCAGGTTATCCATCAACAGTTAAAAACGATCCATCTCCTGCGAACGTAGGAGCTAAGTAAATATGAAGATAGCAATTATTGGCAGCGGCTCTGCTGCATTTGCTTGTGCCATAAACGCAGCAGAAAAAGGTGGAGAAATCACGCTCATTGAATCAGCTAGTGTTGTTGGTGGTTGCTGTGTTAATGTGGGCTGCGTCCCTTCAAAGATTCTTATTCGCGCAGGACAGTTAGCCCACCAACAACGCAGCAATCCATTTGATGGTATAAAAGATCTAGAACCTAGTTTGGATTGGCAATTATTATTGAAGCAACGACAGCATCGTATTGAAGAGTTACGCCATGATAAATATGAGAATATTTTAGAGCAAAACGCTGCGTTAAATCTTATTAAGGGACAGGCAAAATTTATTGATACTCATACATTAATAGTAAGTGATACCGATGGGAATGAGCATAAAGTAACAGCAGATAAAATACTCATTGCAACAGGGTCGAAACCATCCATTCCACCCATTGAAGGCTTATCTGATACGCCTTATTGGACATCAACGGAAGCACTTTTCGCAGAAGAACTGCCTGAACACTTAGCGATTATTGGCTCTTCAATAGTGGCTGTTGAAATCGCACAAGCCTATCGCCGACTTGGTGCAAAGGTGACGATCTTAGCAAGAAGCTCACTTTTATTTAGAGAAGACCCTCTGTTGGGAGAACAATTAACCACTGTTTTTGAGCAAGAAGGGGTGCGTGTGCTAAATCAGACACAAGCAAAATCTATTTCTTTTCGAAGCAAAAAATTCATATTAGAAATCAATGATGACGAAACAATTACAGCAGATCGCTTGCTAATTGCAACGGGTCGCACTCCTAATACGAAAGGTCTTAATCTTGATAGTATCGGTGTAACAACAGAAAAAAATGGCGCTGCTCAAGTTAACGATCATATGCAAACCAATATCCCTCATATTTTTGCTGCGGGTGATTGTAGCAACATGCCACAATTAGTCTATGTGGCAGCAGCAGCAGGTGCACGAGCTGCCACTAATATGATGGGCGGCGATGAAGCACTGGATCTCATTATTGTGCCTAATGTCATTTTTACTGATCCCCAAGTTGCCACTGTTGGTTTGTCTGAGCAAGAAGCACATGTTAACGGCATTGAAACAGACAGTCGTGTGTTAACACTGGATAATGTGCCCAGAGCCCTTGTCAATTTTGATACGCATGGATTTATCAAGTTGGTTGTTGAAGCGGGGACGGAGCGTTTAATTGGTGCTCAAATCCTTGCACATGAAGGCGGCGAATTTATTCAAACAGCCACCTTTGCTATTCGTAACCGCATGACAGCCAAAGATATTGCAAATCAATTATTTCCTTATTTAACAATGGCTGAGGGAATCAAATTATGTGCGCAAACCTTTAGCAAAGATATTAAAAAACTATCCTGCTGTGCGGGATAAATTAGGAGAAAAAGCATGGAAGATTGATATATCATAATTTTTTGACTATCTTTTACGGGTAATAGTTTTCAAAATAACAAAGGAGTGTAACGATGCATCATAAAGAATGCGTGCAATCTTGTTTAGATTGCCTTAAGGCCTGTGAGGCCTGTGCTTATCAGTGCTGTCTAGAAAACGACAAACACCTTGAGTGCTTTAAGCTCTGTACAACCTGCGCTGATATTTGCAGCTTATGCGCCAGGATGTGCATGCGCGGCGATTTAGCATTTTGCAAAGAGATTTGCGAGCTTTGTGCCAAAATTTGCGATGCCTGCGCTGCTGAGTGTGAAAAACATGATGAAGAATTATGTAAAGCTTGCGCCAAAGCCTGTCGAGAGTGTGCAGCAGCCTGCCGAAAATGCTGTTAATGAAAACTTCTGTGGTAAAGAAAAAGCTTATGCCACAAAAACCAATCAGCCGTGGCCCAGCCTGTTGTTGTTTATTAAAAAACACTCATCAGCAATAACATCAAAGCCATTAAGGCCCTGCCAATATCTTCGGTTAAGGTCACGGTAGATAATGGCACATCAAGTATAGAGCCCATACAAGGACAATTAATATCTAATCCATGCCGTAAGGCTTTAATCACACCAATACTACCAAAAGTTAAAATCACTATAGTCAGCACATAAGTCAAAATAGGTAGGATAAAGGAAAGATACAAAAGCCCATGCACAGCAGGCTTGGGCAGCCTCCTTTTTAGAAGTTGGCGGAGATTTTCATAAACTGCAATTATTTATAAACGACGCTGAAATGAATAAGGGTTCAATTGAAAATGCCGATATTGATGTGTTTTATTGGCATTTGCTAAATCAATTTTGGGTTGTAAAAGGCGGGACAAACTATTTCTATAGACCATCACAAACACCTTACTGGCAACCGGGTATTGGTTTTGAAGGCTTGATGTATTATTTTATCTCCAATAATTCGCGCTTCTACTACCATAAAGGTAGTATTAAGGCTGACATTGAATTTGGTCGCAATACTCAGTTCACTAATAATTGATTTTTAGGATTAAGCGCACGGGCGACGGCTGCAACAAAAACCATAGCAGCCGATAGCATAGGTAGTGGTCTTAACCAGACCTGGTTAACAGTGCGTCCTAATTATCGTTTAATGCCAGGTGTCGCTGCTTTTATGGAATATGAGTATGTCACATATTATGGTTCTTTAAAAAATATCCGCAGAAGAATGGGAGAGTCGGGGACCGAAAAGTCGCTCTTTTTTGGATTAAGCATCATAGTTTAATGGTAAAGAAAAAATAATAACGCAAGGAATGCAAATGATAGAAATTATACCCAATTGGCACCCTGTCTTTGTACATTTTACCGTTGCGCTCATTAGTGTCGCTACCTTTTTTTATTGTGCAGGATTTTTTTTGCATAACAAAAGATTAGGTAATGAAATGCTCATTACTGGACGCTGGTGTTTATGGACAGGAACGTTAGCAGCTATTGCAACAATCGCAGCCGGATTTATTGCCTATTATACGGTTGCCCATGATACGCCTTCTCATAATGCAATGGTGGTCCACCGCAACTGGGCATTAACCACATTTGGCGTAATAGGCGCTGTATTCATTTGGTCACTCATAAGTTACCTGAAAAACACGGTCGTTAGGCTTTGGTTTTGTTTTGGGATGATATTAACGTCTATATTGGTTCTAATAACTGCCTGGCATGGAGCAGAACTTGTCTATCGCTATGGATTAGGTGTCTTATCATTACCTAAAACAGAACAAATAAATCATTCACATTCTCATAAAACCAAACAGGAAAAGGAGTACAGTAAGCCTGCCCTAAATCATTCCTCCCATGCGCATTAAAACGAAGAAGGGAGCTAATGTTGTCCATAAAAGCGAGGCAAAACCATTGTATTGGTAAAAGCTATTCCTTACTACAACACTCACAATTGATATGCAAAGGCAAGCCACTGGCTTCCCACATTTTTTGTACTGCAAAATAGGTAAATGTCGCAGACCATGCTATTAATGTCAGGCCATTAATCACTTCAAAGCTCGAAATTAATCGAAGACTCCCTCGTGCATAGACATCTCCTACGCCCAACGAAGAATAGCTTGTTGCTGAATAATATAAATATGAACTAAAAGTTTGAGAATCTATACCTTCTAAGGGCGGATAATTCAAAAATTTGACCAAAGCCCAACAGGCAAAACCATATAATAAAACGCTTATTGAATGAGCAAACAATATACCAAGAACTAATACTATCAATAGCTTTCTAGGGGTCATCTCTCTTCGAGTAATCACTTTCATTACCACACAAAGTACTTCGTAGAAAAATATTGTGGTAACAAAAGCTATAACCAGGCTAATTCCTAACGCTTCAAAATAATGACTCATTAATATCTCTACTATTATTTACATTGGTAAGCAATCCCTCTGATTTCATAAACATCTATTCTTTCTCCATCATAGGTAACATTTGTTTTTGTAATTTCAACTGTATTTCCACCTGCTTTTACTGCTTTATTTTTTAAACGGTTCAAAGCATCTTTGTGTAAGTGCTCTTTCGTATTGTAGCTTTGAGATACCCCATTTCTTTCAATAGACCAGACTGGCCCAACTATTTTGCAATTAGAAGGTTTTTTATTATATATTACAACAGCCTCTGCTCCTGGCATTAAAGATGCCACACTACATCCGACTAGCAAAGTAAATACTAACGAAAATGATAAACCCATAATGCGCTTTTTATTTAATACAAACATCTTAGTTTCCCTTGATTAAGGCGTGTTTTTTCCATAAGTAAAATACCGCAGGTATTACAAATAGCGTTAACAATGTTGCACTTATCATTCCACCAACCATAGGAGCTGCGATTCGTCTCATTACTTCTGAACCTGTACCAGTTCCCACCATAATTGGCAACAAACCAATAACCGTTGATGATACAGTCATAATAATCGGCCTAACACGGAGAAGTGCACCGTTAATTACTGCTTGCTTAACATGCGCTTCGTTGAGCTTTTTATGCTCTTTTACAATATCTCTTAGCGCATGATTTAGATACACTAGCATCACTACGCCAATTTCTACAGCAATGCCTGCAAGACCTATCATTCCCACAGCAACAGCAATCGATAAGTTATAATTTAATAAATATAAAAGCCACACGCTACCAACCAATGCAAGCGGCAAAGTACCCATCACTAAGAATACTTCGGGTAATCGTCTAAAGTGAATGTATAACAGCAACATAATAATAAATAGTGTTAGAGGGCCTACAAATTTTAACCGCTCCTTAGCTCTTTCCATATACTCATATTGACCAGACCAATATAAGCTGTAACCCGGCGGCATTTTTAACTTTTTATCTATTATTTTTTGCGCCCGAGAAACATAATCGCCAATATCCGTGGTGTTTAAATCTACTAACACCCAACCGTTAAGCTGGGCATTTTCACTTTTAATAATAGGTGGGCCATCATCAACTGTCACTTTAGCAATATCACCTAGTGTAATTTGCGGGCCATTGACTGTCACAATAGGTAAAGTTTTAAGCTTATTAGCAGAATCTCTCCAAAGTTGAGGGTAGCGCAAATTAATCGGGTAGCGCTCTCTCCCCTCAATTGATTCAGATATATCCATCCCACCAATAGCACTCGTTATAATCTGATGCACATCTTTTATATTCAGTCCATATCGAGCAGCAGCCCTTCTATCTATATCAACATTGATATAACGACCACCTACTACTCTATCTGCATAAACTGAAGCAGTTCCAGGAATTTGTTTAATAATCTCTTCTAACTGCTTGCCTATTTTTTGAATTTCGCCAAGCTTAGGTCCTAATATTTTTATCCCTACAGGGGTTTTAATTCCAGTTGCCAACATATCAATCCGCCCTTTAATAGGCATAACCCAGGCATTGGTTATCCCAGGCAATTTGACAACTTCATTCATCTCTTGTTTTAACTTTTCCCTTGTCATGCCTTTTCGCCACTCAGACTTAGGTTTAAATTGGATAATGGTTTCTATCATGTTAAGTGGCGCGGGGTCAGTTGCCGTTTGAGCGCGGCCAACTTTTCCAAAAACAGTTTCAACTTCTGGAACTTGCATAATGAGCTTATCTGTTTGCTGTAAAACTTGTCTTGCTTTACCAATCGATATTCCAGGTAAACTTGAAGGCATATACATCCAATCTCCTTCATCAAGCTCTGGCATAAATTCTGACCCTAATTTTTGTAATGGATAATAAGAAATAATGAGTACCGCTAACAATATCAACAAAATTGTTTTGGGGAATTTCAGAGTAAAGTTGATTAATGGTCTATAAAGAACAATTAATAATCGATTTAATGGGTTTTTTGACTCAGGTGTGATTTTGCCTCTGATAAAATAACCCATTAACACAGGTACTAACGTAATTGACACGAAAGCAGATGCTGCCATAGCGTAGGTTTTTGTAAATGCTAGAGGGGCAAATAATTTGCCTTCTTGAGCTTGCAGTGTAAATACAGGTACAAAACTTAAGGTGATAATAAGCAAAGAGAAGAATAAAGCAGGGCCTACTTCGATTGCGGCTTCTTTAATCACATTCCATCTTGTCTCTTCAGTAGGCTTTATCTTTTCTAAGTGCTTGTGCGCATTTTCTATCATCACAATAGCAGCATCAACCATAACACCAATAGCAATGGCAATACCCCCAAGCGACATTATGTTTGCATTTATCCCTTGCATGCTCATAGTGATAAATGCTATTAAGATGCTAAGCGGAAGACTAATTACCACAATAAGAGATGAGCGAAAATGATATAAGAACAAAAAACATACAATAATCACCGCAATGATTTCTTCTGTTAACTTCTGTTTTAGCGTGTCAATTGCTCGTTCAATTAACGATGCTCTGTCATATGTTGTGACAATTTCAACGCCTTTGGGTAGGCTTTTAGCAAGTTGTTTTAGTTTGGTTTTAACATTTTGGATAACTTCTCTGGCATTGTCTCCCATTCTCATGACAACAATGCCACCGACTACCTCGCCTTTACCATTTAGTTCAGCAACGCCTCTTCTAAGCTGTGGTCCTGTTCTAATTTTAGCAACATTATGAAGCAATATTGGTATACCTTTGCTTGTCACACCAAGCGGGATATTTTTGAATTTATTAACTGCATCTAAATACCCCATTGCACGTACCATATACTCGCCTTCACCCATCTCAATAACTGACCCTCCCACTTCTTGGTTAGCATCTTGTATGGCTTGTTTAACTTTGGATAACGTCAAGTTATAAGAACGAAGTTTATTGGGATCTGCTATTACTTGATATTGCTTGACCATTCCTCCTATTGTGGCCACTTCTGAAACACCCGGAACTGTTTGTAATTCATATTTTAAAAACCAGTTTTGCAGGGTGGTTAACGCACCTAAGTCATGCTTGCCCGTCTTATCGACTAAAGCATATTCATATACCCAACCAACGCCTGTCGCGTCTGGACCTAATTGCGGCTTTGCCTGCGGTGGAAGTTGTCCTGCAACTTGATTTAAATACTCTAAAACTCGTGAGCGAGCCCAATATAAATCCGTACCATCTTTAAACAACACATAAATATAAGAATCACCAAAAAAAGAGTATCCTCGTACCGTTGTAGCACCAGGTACTGCTAGCATGGCTGTTGCTAAAGGGTAGGTGACTTGTAGCTCGACAACTTGAGGCGCCTGTCCAGGATAAGGCGTTTTAATAATGACTTGAACATCTGATAAATCTGGAATCGCATCAACCGGGGTATTTTTGATTGTAATTATTCCTATTGCAAATAATAATGCGCTTAAAATAACGACCAAAAACCGATTATCAATGGACCAGCCTATAATTTTCCCTATCATGATTAATCCGTCCCTTTATCTTTTTTTATAGGATTAAGCTCAGTTACAATATAGTGGTTAGGTTTAACTTCTTTTAGTTTAAATGTAATTTTTTGCCCAACCATGAATGGGGATAAATCAATTTTACTGCTTACAGGAAGTTCCATAACCATCTCAGGCATACCATATTGCTTTATAGGTAAATGCCGGAGGGTAATTTTATGACTATCTTTTTTTATGGCGAGTATATAGCCTTGATTTTTGCTCTTTTTAGGCTTTTCCATTTTATGCTTACCATGATGGTGGCCTGACTTTGATTTGTCTTTATGTGGCGCTAAACGCTCAAAAGCTGCACTGAGATTCGACTCAGAATCAATCAAAAACTGTCCTGATGTAACCACTTCATCTCCTTTAGAAAGCCCTCTTAGCACTTCAATTTTGCCATTTGATTCGTCCCCTAAGATTACTTCTTGTGGTCTAAAACGGCCTTTACCAAGTGATAAAATCACATGCGAACCTTTACCGGTTGTAATAACTGAGAAAGTAGGAATAACAAGCGATTTTTTAGAAGTGGGTATCAGTATTTTTACTGACGCATACATATCAGGTTTTAATGTTAAATTCGGATTTGGAAAATGAAGCCTAACAGCCAATGTATGGGTAATCTTATCAAGCGTTGGATAGATGTATATGACTTCTCCCTGCCAAACCTTACCTGGAAGTCCTGGAAAGGTTGCCTGGGCTATTTGATTCAATTTCACCCAGTCAGCTTGCGCTTCATAAACTTCTACTCTTATCCAAACACTACTTAAATCTTCGATGGTCATTAATATTTTGTCTGGTTTAATATATATGCCATCTCGAATATTAAGCTTAGAAACGATGCCGCTTGATTTTGCATATACTTCAATTTGTTGTTTAACCTTGCGTGTCCTTTGAAGCTCGTTTATTTGATTTAGGGTTAATCCAAGTGTTATTAATTTTTTCCTACTTGCTTCGACCAATTGTTGGTTGTTATTTTGTAATGCTAAAATAAGCTCTTGCTGGGCATTGACAAGACTTGGAGAATACAGCTCAAAAAGAACCTGTCCTTTACGAACAGGGTCACCTACGGCAGTGATTCGCAAATTTCTCACCCAGCCATCTATAAAAGAGTTAACATTTTCAATATCATCTTCATTAGCTGCAACATAGCCTACTGTGTCGATTGCTTTTGATATGGGTTCATACTTCGCACTAGCAGTAATAACGCCTAAATTATTAATTACTCGAGGTGAGATTTTTATGGAGCTGTCATCTGAACCACTGCCTTCATCTTCATAGACAGGAACTAAGTCCATCCCCATAGGGGATTTGCCCGGTTTATCACGCCTATAAGTCGGATTCATTGGCGCAACCCAATACTTTACCTTTTTTTCTTTTTTAGTCGCTGACTTGCTCGTTTCAGTCATCTTTGCGACAGGCAAATAACGTCCTATTAGAAATCCCAAGATTACGCCAAAGAGAATAATTAGTATTAAAATCCATTTGTTTTTCATGTTATCTACCTTGAAGATACAATATGTTAATGCCCGCTTTTGAATGATTGACTTGCTCTTTTACCTCTGCAAGTTCAATATCGAGCCATCGGATATAACCAAGTGCAACCGTTAGAAAATCTGTTTTATCATTTTGATAAGCAATTAAAGTCGAATTTGCGTATTGTTTGGCTTCTGGAAGTAGTCTTCTTGAATATAAACTCAGCTTTTCTCTAGTTCTTTTATAGTCAACAATATTCGTACCAAGTACTCTATTCAAACCTTTTAAGTCCGCATATCGTTTTGCTTTTAAAGACGATAACTCCCTTTGATTGGCCAGCAACTTTTTATCTTGCCTATCCTTGGGAAATAATGGTAGAGAAATTTTCACTTGGCCGGTAAGAAAATCCGGCCTTTTATTGCCATTTATGTTTCGACCACTACGAACACCATAAGCTGCCCCTAGACTAAAACCTGGTAAGTAATCTTGTTTGCTAATAGCAATGCTGCTTATCGCTGAATTTATATCTGAATTATCTGCTTTAATAACCGGATGACCTAACAGCATTTTCTTTGATACTTTGGATAGAACCACCTTTTTGTTATCCATAACCAATGAAGCGCTTGCTCTGTAAGCAGCCTTCTGGCCAATCCATCTAGCAAGATTTACCCGGGTATCATCGATTGCTTGACGGACTTGAATTAATCGTTCTTCAATCTGTGTTAGCTCTAGTTGTGCATTCAATACATCCTTTTGAGGAACTTTATTATTGCTAAATAAAGATGAGGCAACGTCTTTTAAATGCTTAAATGTTTTTCTTTGCCCCAACAAAATTTGTTCACTTCTTTGCCAAAAATAGAGCAAATCCCATTGCTCCCGAACAGCTTTTAAAATAAGTAATCTTTGGTTATCCTTTTGATGAAGTGAAGACATCGATTTATTATGGGTCCGTCTATATCTATATAACAAAGTTTTTCCTTTTGGGATATCTTGGTTTATTCCAAATTGGAATTGTGTCATTGGTTCTTGTGAAAAATTAAATGTATCCACTGGGAAATTAAGCGGACTAATTTGAATATTAGGGTCGGGTAGTTGACCTTCAGAAATAGCCTGCGCCTGCAAAGATTGGCCTTTTGCTTCAAACTGTCTAATTTCATCTGCTCTATTAATAGCAATACATTCAGCCTCGCCTAAAGTCAGCCCATAGCCTTCTTGAATTAATAACCATAACAAACAAATTCTAAGAATACTTTTCATTAAGCTTCTATACATTCAACAATCAACTCTTTTTTTAAAAAATTGGTGACAATCAAGCGCTCTCACCACTAAAATATTCTTCGCTTCCTTTAGCATACACAGCTTCCTCTATGCGCTTTAATGCTAATATATAAGCACTAGCTCGAAGAGAATCATCCTGAGTGTTTGCAAGCATTTGCTCGAAGCTAAAAATAATGCGCTCTGACAATTTTTTATTGACTTTATCTAAACTCCAAACATCACCAGATAAGTTTTGCACCCACTCAAAATAGCTAACTATTACACCGCCAGAATTCGCTATAACATCAGGAATAATAATGGTACCTTTTTCAAGTAATGCACTCTCTGCTTCATGAGATACAGGTCCATTTGCAACCTCTAAAATAATAGGCGCTTTTACATCCTCAACATTGTCCATTGTAATCACATTTTCAAGAGCCGCTGGCACTAATATATCAACATCTAATGCTAAAAGCTCCTGATTAGATATTTTTTGATATCCTTTCAAGTCACAAACAGAACACCCACAATACACATCATTAGGTCCTGGTACCCCGGATGTATTGCTTGTTGCACCTCCAGGGTGATGCTTTTTATGCTCGTCATTACCTCCTTGAGCGTATGCAGCTTTCATTAAAAAACCAAGAAAAACAACAAGTATTAATGCCCCTATCCCTGTCTTATACCGACTCATTTCTTAACCTTAGTATATTGAAAATGTTGTATATTTACTCTAAAAATTATATCAGCTTTATTCTTTAACTGGGATACCAAATAAAACAACGGCCACCATCAAAATAGTGAGCAAGAGGTATAATATGATTTTTATATACCGAGCACCATTGCTCTTTTGTTTTAGCAAAACAAGAGTAGAAAGCACTAACTGCATGGCGTAATAAATGGCAAAAGCTTTGGATGCAAAGGTGATAATTGTGTAAATATTAGTAAGCCAGGTTAGAATTACCCCTATTAAAGTTATCAATAGATAACTCGTTTTTGTAGTAATTTTGTCACGCATGCCTTCTGCTAACAATCCTCCACTGCCAATTGTATCAGCAACAGCTGCACTGAATTGACTCATTACAGCAGCTATAATTATTAATGCTGGCAAGATAGGAGCTATCGTTCTACAAACATCAATAACAGTCGTTTCCCCTAAAGCGTGAACATGGTTAAAAGCAGTCAGTGTGGATGTAATAAAAACCACATAAATAACCCCTGAAATAATTTGGGCGTTTTTCATGGTTTGGATACGTACATCGCGACTGTAATCACGCCCCAGATAGCGAGATGTTTCAAATCCCTGAATTATAATAAGCATACCCAGTAATTTTTGTATTGTTGTCGCCATTTCTTCATGCGGAAAAACCAACAACTGCCACTGCCCATTAAACAATGAATAAAAGTTAAAATAAATGTGGCCAAAAATTAAAGCCACTATAATAGAGAGTTTTATATTGACTGAATACGTCTCAAGAAGCTCAAGCTTAGACAAGCCTTTTAACTTTCCTGTAATCCCAATAAACAGCAACAACGCTGTAGTAAGACTATTTTCTAACACTACAGACGAAACTCCAAAACCCCGTAAAGCGAATGCAGAAAGTAGTTTTAAGTAAAAGGCAATAGAAATAACATAGGCAAGCCCCAAAACAGGTCGGGATAAATCTTCAAGCACCCTAATGAAATAAGATGTATTTTTATTCCCTTCTAACAGGGGCTCAACAAAAAGGATATTTGTTCTAATGCTACTCCCAAGAGCATAAGCGATTATAACTATCCCCCCCCATAGCCAATGGGGCAAGCTTCCCTGTGGTTAAAATTAACAAAGGAGCTGATACCAAAAAACCACTTCCAATAATTGGTGCTAAAGGTGTCACCGTAGCATGCCAAATTTTTGAGGTTCGAAAAGATTTACTAAAAAGCAATAGACTAACTGCTACGGATGAAAAAATGACAAAGATATTATTCATATTAATTTTTTACTCAACTATCAAACTACCCTGATACATACCCATTTGGCAACTAAATGGGTAAGTGCCTGACTTAAGTGAATTTATTGTTATTTTAGTTAGTTTATTAACTTTTAGTTCTTGACTTATATCCAGTGTATTAAACACAACCACCTGGGCGCAAGGAGATTTATCTTTTCGAATAAACTCAAGTGTAATCATTTTTCCTTCGCGCGCTTTTAATATAGAAGGCTCATATACTCCTTCATCCACTACCACTTGAATGGCATTGTTAACTAGCCGTGTTGATTTTGGTTTTTTAAGTATAAACCACCAAATGATTAACCCAACCAAACAAAAACCAATCAAGTTAACAGTCAATGTAATCATAATGCACCTCCTTTAGGCTTGAAAAATCGCAGTCGATTTGCATTACTTACGACCGTTACCGAGGATAGTGCCATTGCAGCCCCTGCAATCATTGGATTTAAGAAAAAACCTAAGAAAGGATAGAGAATACCGGCTGCAATTGGAATGCCTAGCGTATTATAAACAAACGCTCCTACTAGGTTTTGCTTAATATTCCCCATAGTAGCACTTGAAATTAAAATCGCATCAACACCCCCATGTAAGGAGCTGCGCATTAAAGTAATACCCGCACTTTCAATGGCTACATCCGTACCTGAGCCAATGGCAAATCCCACATCAGCCTGAGCTAGAGCCGGTGCATCATTAATCCCATCACCTACCATGCCAACTAATAGCCCCTGTTCTTGAAGGCTTTTTACTTTAGCAGATTTATCTTGTGGTAAAACCTCCGCCATAACCTCATCAATACCTACCTGACTTGCTACATGATTTGCTGTAATTGCATTATCACCAGTTAGCATAATAACCTTAATTCCTTGCGCTTGAAGTCTTTCTATTGCCGATTTTGAATCTTCTTTAATTAAATCAGCAACGCTGATAATCCCTTCAATTTTATTTTCTACCGCAAAATACATCGGCGTATGACCAAGACCTGCTAGCTCACGCGCCTCTGATTCGGCAATTGATAAATCAAACTTTTCTCTTAACATGAGTTTATCATTACCAAACCAAACTTTTTGATTATCAATCTGAGCACTAATCCCATGTCCAGCAATCGCTTCGAATTCACTAACTGGCAATGTCCCAATATTCCGTGCTCGTGCAGCATTAACAATCGCAGCTCCCAATGGATGTTCAGAGCCTTTCTCAATACTTGCTGACAACTGCAAAAGACGCTCCTCACTAAGATTTCCTAAAGAGATGACTTTTACCAACTCAGGCTTTCCATGGGTAATTGTGCCTGTTTTATCAAGAATAATGGCCGATAAGTTAGACGATTGTTGCAATGCCTCCCCGTTTCGAATCAGCGCGCCATATTCTGCAGCCTTTCCCATACCGACTATAACTGAAATGGGTGCTGCCAACCCTAAAGCACAGGGACATGCAATGATTAAGACTGTCATAGCTGTCACCAACATAAATCCCGTCACAGGTAACGGTCCAAAATTAAACCAAACTAGTGCCGTGAGTACTGAAATAACCATGACTGCAGGCACAAAAAATGATGAAACAATGTCTGCTAAACGCGCGATTGGTGGTTTGGTGTTTTGAGCTTGTTGGACAAGGTTGATGATTTGAGCCAGGGCGGTATCTTTACCTACTCGCGTGGCTTTATACAAAAAAGAACCAGCAGCATTCATGGTTCCACCAATCACCTCATCACCAACCTGTTTAGATTTAGGTAATGGTTCACCGGTTAACATCGATTCATCAATACTCGTACTGCCCTCTATAATTAATCCATCCACAGGTATTTTTTCACCAGGTCTGACACGAACCACATCATCAACTACTACATCTTCTAATGCAATATCAACTTCTTCTGACTCTTTAACAACTCGCGCTGTTTTTGCTTGAAGTCCAATGAGTCTTTTTATAGCTAGTGATGTTTTGCCTCGTGCCCTAATTTCAAGTGCAGCACCTAAATCAACCAAGGCAATAATAATAAGTGCAGCCTCAAAGTAGACATGGCGTGCAAGCTCTGGAACAACATCAGGAAACAGAGTAACAAACATAGAAAAAAACCACGCAGCACCAGTGCCTAAACCAATTAATGTATCCATAGTGGCATGATTAGACCAAAAGGCGCGATAGGCATTATGGTATAGATGACCACCGGAATAAATCATAATAAGTAGTGACACTAAACCTATACCACTCCATACAACCTGGCCTAGAGCAGTTGCAAGCCCTGGAAAATAATCTAACAAGCTTCCCACAAGCAGAATCATACCCGCGATTCCAGCGGTGTAAAATTTTTTCAGTAATGTCTTATAATAAGCCCGCTCTTGTTCTTGCTCACTGCCATTAAACAAGCTCTCTTCATCAAAAATTTTAGCACCATAACCAAGCTTTTCTAACTCTGACTGAATAACCTCTATTGATGCATCACCTGTTACTTCCACTGTTTTTTGGGAAAAGTTAACTGAAACTGCTTCGACTTTAGGCAAGCTTCCCAAAGAATTTTCTATACTTGAAACGCAACTTGCACAACTTACATTCTGTAAGGAAAGCTTAATAATCTTTGGCATGGCAAATCCTTTTTCACCCTATTGATTTAAAGTATAACTAGACTAAACTAAAAGTACTAATATAGCCCAATTTTGACAATTAACTAACCAATGAGCCAAAAATGAAAACTAAGAATATAGCGTTGCTTAGCGCAAGCGTTGTGGCCTTTCTAGCTAATACGCCTGTTTCAGCTGAATCTAACCCCTTTAAAATTACAAAATTAGAAAATGGCTATGCTAACCAATCAAGTCAGCTAGTATCATCTTCTATGCACGGCAACAAAAACCCAGAATCTTCTTGTGGTGCATCTCATATGAAAATGAATGATGGTAGGTGTGGTGGCTCAATAGGTATGAGTGATGATAAAAAACAGCAAATGAAAAAACATATGAAAGAAGAAGATAAGGTCAAAGATGAACAAGTTGACAAGAGCAAAGACGAGTAACAAACAGTGTCTTTTAATTCTATTTGGAGTTTTCATATTAGCCTTTGGGGGAACTGTCGCTAATGCAGAGCCCCTGTCCTATCAGGTCAAATACGCTAAAGAATCCAAATTAAAAGCACCTCTTCTCAAAAATATAGAATTATTAATCCAATTACATAAGCATGGAAACTCTATAGGGCGAGTTAGTGTGAAAACCGACAAAAATGGCCGCTTTTTTATTGAGAACGCTATGGGTAAGCATTTAGTCGTCCATATACTCTCAATAAAAAAAGAAAATCAAACAATCCGGTGCAGAGGAATATCCTCAATTAATGATAATCTAATTTTAATCAATTGCTATCCCAAATAAATAATGAGTTTGCACTGATGTTACATTAATCATCAAGTATGAAATCATTATCAATGCCTGTGGTAAAATATACAAATTTACTTACTTTGATAGTATCCCAGTAGAATGTTTTAATTCTATGCAAGAAACACCGATTATTCAATAGCAAATCCTTTAAAGTAAGCACATTGTTGATATCATTATCCTTTTTGAGTGGCTAGCTTTAGCCTGTTTTAAATTGTTTAAAAATATCAAGGATATTTTCCGGAAATAGGGGGTAGCACATAGAGTGAGATTAAAATCTAAATTATGGCTTTCGTTTAAGATTTAAGTAAGATTTAGTCACCGCATACAATAGCGGTAAAATTCCTACAATTATAAATACTAAATCGCCAGGAGTACGCAACCATTCCAGCAGCCTCGCAGTTTCCTGTCCGCCGTACTCCAAACTGCGCGCATGCCAATAACCATTATTTAATACATCATAGAGTTGTAATACACCACCAGGGAATAAACTGAAAACAACCATCATCAATAAACCGATATTTAGTCCCCAAAACGAAATTTTGATGTATTTTTCCAAAGATTCCCATTGCGTATCAGTAGAAACATGCCGCATTGAAAATACTAATAGTGCAACTGCCAACATGCCAAAAACACCCATCATGGCTGCATGACCATGATTGGGAGTGAGCATGGTTCCTATTTCGAAATAACTGACAATCGGCAAATTTATGAGAAATCCAAATACCCCTGCCCCAACAAAATTCCAAGCACCTACAGCCATGATAAAGTAAAACGTCCATTGATGTGGAATGCGTATTGGTTCTCCCGAGGGTAAACGCTCTGCTTCAGTAACTTTCACAAAATCCCATGCATCAAGCGTTAATAAAGTGAGAGGAATTACTTCCATTGCAGAAAAAATGGCAGCAAATGCCATGTTCATTTCACTATGGCCATTGAAATACCAATGATGTCCTGTTCCAATAAGTCCACCACCGAAATACAGAATTGCATCCAAGTAGATGACCCGTACTGCCGTGGTACGAGTGACGACGTTCAAGCCTAACAAAATTGTAGCGACTAATACCGTTACAAAAAATTCGAAAAAACCTTCTACCCACAGATGAATAATCCAAAACCTCCAAGTGTCAACAATTGAAAAATGTGTATTATTATCAAAAAACATTGCCGGCAGATAAAAAAATGGAATGGCTAGTGCAGCTAAAAGAAATAAACGCGATATTTCTCCTAATTCAGGATCTTTGATAACTGGGGCAATATTCCGCAATAATAATACAAACCAAAATACTAGTGCTACAGCTAGCCCTATTTGCCAGGCTCTACCTAACTCAAGATATTCCCATCCTTGCTGACCAAACCAAAACCAATATTTTGACAACCATTGAAATGTACCGGCCCATTCCCCTAATAGACTACCGATTACAACGATAACCAAAGCGAAAAACAGTATGTGAATATAAGCTGCCTGATATTTTTTTTCTTGACCACCTATCTCGCGAGCTAAGAGCAATCCACCTGCAACATATGAGGTTGCTATCCAGAAAATTGCCAGTTGCAAATGCCAAGTACGTACCACATTGCTCGGAAAAATATTAGATAAATCCAATCCAAAAAAGCTCTCTGGCTCCGCTCGATAGTGTGCTGTTAGCCCACCCACCAATGCCTGCAACAAAAACAAAAATACCACCACTACAAAAAATTTGAGGGTTGCCTGTTGGCTGCGGCTTGGATTTCCAACTTTGAAGATAGGAGCAGCTTTATCAGGATTACGTTTCCAACCCAGATAATCAAATTTACCAAATGCCAATAATACAAGTGCTGTACCTCCGAGCAAGGCAATTAGACTCATTGCACTCCAAAATAAAGCTGCACTTGATGGATAGTTGCCAGCTTGGGGGTCATAAGGGAAGTTATTCGTGTATGTGGTTACCTCGCCAGGCCGCTTAGCAACAGATGCCCAAGCAGTCCATGAGAAAAAAGCGACTAAATCCCTTAACTCTTGGTTTGAGTTGATAAAATTATGAGGTAAACCACCATTGCCAGAAGGTGATGTAAAATAATTTGACCACCATTTAATTTGTTGGTTATATGACTTCGTTTCAGCCTCTGTAAAATGTAGAACTTTATTGCTCGGTTCAAATCGATTTTTTTTCAATAACTCTCGAGTTAAAGCATTAACAACCTCCTTTTGTTCTGTTTGAAGCTCCTTAAATGGGACGTTATATTGCTCTTTTGCAATATAATCAGCAACCCCTGAAGTTAAATTATGTAAATATTGTGCTGAAAAATCTGGACCAAGATAAGCACCATGTCCCCATATGCTTCCATTATTCATTAAACCATATTTAAGAAAGATAGACTGACCTGATAAGATATCTGTTTTACCAAAAATAAGTTCCCCTTGAGGATTAATAACTTTTTGCGGTATAGGCGGCGCATCCTGTTGAACTTTATAAGTTAATGATATTAGAACTGAAAACCCTAACAGCATAATTATCAATACCGAGCGACGCCACCAGGGAGAGAGTTGCTCGACTCTGTGATTAGATTGGTTTATTTCTTCCATCTGCCGCTCAAACTCCTTTTTCACATGTATTTGTTTCTAAATCTGAATTAGAGATTGGATTCAGTGTTTATTTCAGTGTGATATATTAGATATCCTTTTTGATCATTGGATCTCAAGCTCAACATATATTACATTTTTCCCTGTATTTTTCAATAGATTATAATTTGCGTACAAACCTGAGTTTTGGATAAATTGATCCTTAAATCAGCTAAAAGGTGTGGGGTAATGGAACGACCTATGCCCCGAAATACCCTGCTTAAGGGAAAGCACTTCCTTTGATTTCACATATTGCATGTATCAAATAAGTGTGCGGTGTCTATTAAAGTCATTATAACTAACTTTTGCAAACTATATTCTTTCCTCTGGTGTTGAAAAAGCTGATAATAATTTATTTAAGAATATATGTCGCGCAATTTATAACCTATGTTACTATTAATTT
This sequence comes from Legionella spiritensis, assembly GCF_900186965.1. Taxonomy (NCBI): domain Bacteria; kingdom Pseudomonadati; phylum Pseudomonadota; class Gammaproteobacteria; order Legionellales; family Legionellaceae; genus Legionella; species Legionella spiritensis. The sequence goes on along the minus strand of NZ_LT906457.1, from coordinate 195,327 downwards.
CATATGCAATTCAATTGCTTATGACTTTACTTAGAAAATGGAATTCAACAACAGTTAGGAGGACAGCACTATGATGTTTTTACTTGATTTAGCTTTTGCAGCTGAGCTCATTGCACTTGCTTTTGGGGTGGGATTTTTAGTGTGGGCTTGTCGTAATAACGGAAGTGGCGTGGGTCTTGCAAGATTCTTTGGGTATCTTATAACCTTACTTGCAATTTTCGCCTTGTTGTGCACAAGTTATTTCGGTATCAATTACTGGGTAAAAGGTTATTTCAAAACCCCCGCTGCTCATATGACTATGATGGACCATAAGATGGTGGACCACCAAAAACATTCAGATATGACAGCACCACAGACACATCAAGACCAATGAGCTAATATTCGTAAATGACTGATTGTGGATGCCAACAGACTGCTACGACAAAAGCCGAACGAAAGACACTAACTATTGCTCTTGTATTAAATGCACTGATGTTTGTGGTAGGACTCACTGCTGGGATTATTGCCCAATCTACGGCGCTTATTGCTGACTCACTTGACATGCTTGCCGACTCTTTTGCATACTCTCTTGGACTAATAGCGGTAGGCCGAACAGCTAAATTAAAGAAAACCATAGCAGTCACTAGCGGAGGATTGTTATGCTTCTTAGGGCTAGGCGTTTTATTTGAAGTAGGACGACGCGCATGGTATGGAAGCTCTCCTGAAAGTAGCCTTATGGTAGTGGTGGCCTGTATGTCACTGATTGTAAACACCATTGTATTGAAACTTCTTAAAAAATTTCGTAATGGAGAAGTGCATCTTCGTGCTACCTGGATATTTACGAGAGCGGATGTAGTTGCCAACATAGGCGTTATTTTTTCTGGAATTTTGGTTTTGTTAACAAAATCACGCTATCCGGATTTGATTGTGGGCTTTGCTATTGGCCTTTATGTTATAAAAGAAGCTTTGGAAATTTTCAAAGAATCTTTAAAGCCTTAAATCTACTTATAGACACATGAAGTTTCAAGAAATACATCTGAGTATCGGCAATAGCACCACATATGAAAGCAGCAACAATCCTTCATTCAAATTCCAAAGTAGAATGTCCGATATGATATCTTTGTATTAATAACTGCTTTATCTCCTTTTTTAACGAAGCGTTATCAAGGTGATTTTCAACAACCACATGCGCTTCAAGCGCGTTTAATTGTTCATTGATTTGCCAAACATGAACGTGGTGCAATTCTTTCACACCACCTAAGCGCTCAACGCCGTCTATTATTTCAGCGATGTCAACATCGTATGGCGCACCTTCCATGAGCAAATGAATGGCTTTAGGAATTTCACGAAGTCCTTGCCATAAAACATAAGCTGAGATGAGAAAAGTGACTACAGCATCCACCCATAACCAATTGTATAGCAGTATTAAAGTACCCGCCACAACCACCCCAACGGAAGCTAATGCATCGGTTAGATTATGCAAAAAAGCAGCCTTTATGTTCATGCTTTTTTTAGATTCCTTATAAGTGAGCATCGCGGTTATTATATCTACTATCAATGCAATGATTGCAATAATGACAACCATCCAACCTGAAATTGGCTTAGGATAAATCAATCTGATAACCGCTTCATACATTAAAAACAAGCCAATAATAATTAAAGTTGTAAAATTAATTAAAGCAGCAACTGTCTCTGCTCGTTGATACCCAAACGTTTTTGATAAATCAGGCTTTTTTTGACCGATTTTTACAGCAAGCAGAGCTAGAAGCAGTGAGGCAGCATCACTGAAATTATGAAGCGCATCAGAAATTAGTGATAAGCTACCGGATATAAGGCCACCAATAATTTGAGCGACAGTCAGCAAAATATTTACAAATGTTGCAATAAACAATCTTTTCTCTTTTGAGGCGGTTATAACCTTTGTGTTGGATTTGTTATTCATGACTTTCTCGATTATATTTTGTGCAAAAATAATGGCAACTGACTGACTCAATTGACGAAAAAATAATTTTTCCTCTTAATGTAAATTAAAATTCTGCAAGATTTCTATAGTTTTTGGATAACCATAGTTAGCCATTTCTTCCAAGGCCTTACGCTCTTCCATATTGTTTTGAGAGATAACTTCATCACACTCAGAACACATAGCTAATGCAAATTGGGCTTGTGGCAAGCCTTGCTTAGCGGCCAAATGAAACCATTTTACCCCTTCTTTGACATTTTTAGTTACTCCTTTGCCTTTATAAAATAACACCCCGATATTATATTGAGCCATAGCGTCTCCCTGTTTTGCAGCATGGGAAAACCACTTCATCGCTTCAATATAATTTTGTACAATAACATTGCCATAACCTGCAGCATACATTGTGCCAAGAGTAACCTGAGCTATTCGATCACCTTTTTCAGCCGCCTTGCGAATCCATATAACCGCCTCATTATGGTTTTGTGGTACGGCTTTACCCATTAAATACATGAGCCCAAGATCTCGCTCTGCATCTCGAAATCCTTGTTTCGCTGATTTATTAATCCATTTGAAAGCCTCGCTCGTATTGTATGAAACACCAAGGCCTAGTTCATACATGACTCCTAGGTTAAATTCAGCAACAGGGTCATTTTTTTCAGCAGCTTTTCGAAACCATTTAAAAGCTTCGTTGTAGTCCTGTGAGCCCCCTATTCCAGTTGCATACAAAATACCAAGGTTGCGCTGCGCAAAAGCTTCACCTTGTTTTGCAGATTTGCGAAACCATTTTGCAGCCTGCTGGTAATTTTGAGAAACACCATGGCCTGTGATATAATCTACACCTCGATCATTCCAATCAGATGGTTTTTTATAGACAAGGATATAATTGTATACCTGTTCTTTAAAACCATTAAATAGCCCTAAATAACTGCCAACACCTAAAAATATTCCAATGAAAATCAATGGTAGCATGCGCATATACATAAAACATACCTTATTATTTAATAGCATATCTGGGATACCAATTATTCTATCTAAAGTAAGAAAATAAACTCTTAGTCAATGATAATTGTTGTTAGAACGATTAAAGCTTCTATTTTTCACCCTGCCAACCACATTTTATTATTTATTTTTATGTTTATGCCTTCCATCGCCACCAAAGTCACCAACGCCATCTTCATAACCACTTTTTGAGTGATTTTCTGTAGAATTCGCTTTTGTACAGGATATAAGGCTACATCCCAATAAAACTAACCCCAAACAGATAATGCTTTTTTTTAACACATTATGATTCATATATATTTCCTTCCAGTTTAAAATTTTGTTGAGAACCCATGGAAAAAGGCAGCCGCAATGATAAGTATCAACAACACAATACCCGTAAATAGCACGGATTTTGTATTCATTGTTTTTTTAAAAATAATGAATACACTAATACTCATTGCCACTAACCCTAAGATAAGCAGCATAATTATCAGCCATGTCTGCATTTTCTAAAATCCCTCTTTTTAATTATTTGTCAAACTTACCTTGTTTCTTCTTTTCAATTGACTTATGCGCCCAATAATATAGTCCCGGCAACACCAGCAAAGTTAAAAATGTTGATGAAAGGATACCGCCAATAACGACAGTTGCCAGTGGCCTTTGCACCTCAGCGCCTGTGCTGGTTGATAAAGCCATGGGCACAAACCCAAGCGATGCGACAAGGGCTGTCATTAACACGGGTCTTAATCTAGCCAATGCTCCTCTAATGATTGAATACACCAGATGATGGCCATGTTTTCTTAAATTGGTAATAAAGGTAATCATCACAAGGCCATTTAATACCGCAATCCCAGATAGGGCAATAAAACCAACACCTGCGGAGATGGACAGAGGTATTCCCCTTATCCATAAGGCAAAAACACCACCAGTCAAAGCCAGTGGAATGCCGCTAAACACCACAATCGTGTCGTGTTTGCTCTGCAAAGCCATAAACAATAATACAAATATTAACAATAACGTCATTGGCACCACCACCATTAACCGGTTAACCGCTGAGGTCATTTGCTCAAATTCACCACCATATTCAATCCAGTATCCTGGGGGTAGAGTAACATTATTTTTTATCTTGGCCTGGATTTCATCAACAAAAGAGCGCAAGTCCCTGTCTCTAACGTTAGTGGAAACAAAAATACGTCGCTTACCGTTTTCTCGACTGATTTGGTTGGGTCCTAATTTTTCATCGAGAGAGGCAACCTCGCTTAGAGGAATAAAATGATTAATACCATCAGCTTTGGGAGGGAGTTTAATAAAAATATTAGACAAAACATTTTTGTCTTTACGTTCTTTATCCTTTAATCGAATCACCAGACCAAAACGCTGATCGCCAAGATAAACGAGTCCGGTTACCCGTCCACTTAAAGCCGTTTCTACCGCATCCTGAACATCCTGCATATTCAAGCCATAAAGTGCTAATTTTTTACGGTCAATACGAATAGTAATGGTAGGCAGACCACTTGCCTGTTCGATTCGGGCATCAGCAGCCCCTTCCACCGGATTAACAACCTTAAAGACATCTTTGGCAAGAGATTGCAGCTTTTCAAGATCGTCCCCATAAATTTTAATCGCTACATCGGCACGAATACCTGAAATGAGCTCATTAAAACGCATCTGTATGGGTTGGGTGAATTCATATTTATTACCTGGTTCTTTTTCAAGCCTTTCTTGAATCTCTTTAATCAGTGCGGTTTTGGACTTATTGGGATTAGGCCATTTTTCCCTTGGTTTTAAAATAACAAAAGTATCTGCAACGTTAGGAGGCATGGGGTCGGTTGCTACCTCAGCGGTTCCAATTTTAGAATAAACCAGTTTGACTTCAGGAAAACGCTCAACAATCTTTTCAACATGTTCTTGCATATCAATGGACTGCGACAAACTGGTTGAGGGAGTTCGTAAAGCTTGTAAAGCGATATCACCCTCATCAAGACTGGGAATAAACTCCCCGCCCATACGCATAGCTAAAAAAAGACTTGCTATGATAAGAGCAGTAGATGTGAAAATAACCCACGCGCGGTATTTAAAACAAAATAATAAAGATGGTTTATATAGGTTTCTGAAAAACAAAACAATGCGGTTGCTCTTTTCACTGATGTTTCCGGATAGAGCAATCGATATTGACGCTGGAACAAAGGTCATGGAAAGAACAATAGAGCCAAGCAAGGCAATGATAACCGTTTGCGCCATAGGCTTAAACATTTTTCCTTCAACGCCCGTTAACGTTAAGATTGGAAAATAAACAATGGTGATAATCAATACCCCAAAAAGACTTGGGCGAATCACTTCATTGGCACTATCTAGTACGGTGTCCAGTCGCTCTTTGACTGAAAGAGTCCTTTTTAGATGATGCTGTTGCCAGGCGAGCTTTTTAATGCAATTTTCTACAATAATAACCGCACCATCAACAATCAAACCAAAATCAAGTGCACCAAGACTCATCAAATTGGCACTAATTTCATATTGCACCATACCAGTAATGGTTATCAGCATGGTGATGGGAATGACTAAAGCAGTAATCAATGCAGCTCTAAAATTACCTAAAAACAAAAAGAGAACTACGATGACTAATAGCGCGCCTTCTGCAAGATTTTTACTGACCGTTTTAATTGTGGCATTCACCAAATTCGTTCGGTTATAAACAGGGACAATTTGAACGCCTTTAGGCAAGGTTTGATTGACTTTTTGTATGGCTTTGTGAATGTCTTGTGCAACAATGCGGCTGTTCTCACCGATAATCATGGAAACCGTACCTATAACTGTTTCTCTACCATCAGCAAGCCCCGCACCTTGGCGTAATTCATGACCAATCCTAACATCAGCAATATCTGAGATATGAACAGGCACACCATCAAAGGTTTTAACAACGACTCTCTCAATATCTTCATTCGTCTTTAATTGCCCTGGTGCACGCATTAAAAATTGCTGACCTTTTTTCTCGATGTACCCAGCACCGACATTGTCGTTGTTTTTTTTAAGTGCCGCCTCAATATCTTGCAATGTCAACCCATAACGAATTAGTTTTGTTAAATCCGGCGATACTTGATACTGCTTGGTATAGCCGCCAATGGCATTCACTTCAGCAACGCCTGGCACATTACGTAATTGCGGGCGGATAACCCAGTCCTGAATGGTGCGAAGCTTCGTTGGGGTATACTTATCAGGCTTATTTGTGGTGAGCTTATACATGTATATTTCACCAAGACCGGTCGAAATAGGCCCCATCATGGGATTCATGCCTTCAGGGAGCTGATTTTTTACCGCTTGTAAACGCTGGGAGATAAGTTGTCTGGCAAAATAAATATCGGTTCCTTCTTTAAAAATAACGGTGACTTGAGACAAACCATAGCGGGATATCGAGCGTGTATAATCAAGCTTTGGCAAACCACTCATAATAATTTCAATGGGATAAGTGATGCGCTGCTCCACTTCTAAGGGTGTATAACCTGGCGCTTCCGTATTAATCTGTACCTGGACGTTGGTGATATCAGGAACTGCATCAATCGGAAGTTTGGTATAATTATAAATACCTAAGCACATGACGATGAAAACGGCAACTAAAATTAACCACCGCTGTTTAATAGAAAACTGTAAAATTCCTTTTAACATACTCTTCCTCTAATGGCTGTGTGAAGCGCTGTCTTTTTCAAGTTCGGCTTTTAAGATAAAGCTGTTTTCCGAAACATACTCATCACCTGCTTTAAGGCCTTTTTTGACTTCAGTATAGTTGTGCCCTTCTAAACCAAATTGACAAACCCTGGGTTCAAATCCTTCTTTGGTCTTGATAAACACCACGTTTTTACCTTCAAAAGTCTGAATGGCAGCATTTTTAACGGCTACTGCCACTTGTTTTTTCTCAATCACTACCCTTGCATTAACGTATAACCCCGGTAACCAGGTTAACGTCTCTGCATTGTTGTCTAGCACGACTCTTGCCATCATGGTTTGACTATGCTCAACGCCTAAAGGCGATACATAATCAATTTGACTGGTTGCCGATTTAGTAGGTTTGCTTTTATCGTAAATCACAACGGCCTGACCCTTTTTAATCAATTCAGCATTCTCCCGATAGACAAATAACTGCACCCAAACGGTTGATAAATCGGCCAGTTGATAAATTGGGCTTCCAGTTTTTACAAACTCACCTGGGTTCGTATTTTTTCTGACAATATAACCTGAAAAAGGGGCTCTCACTTCGTAGGTTTGTAACGTTTGATTGCTTTCAATAGTTGCCAATAATTCGCCTTCGCGCGCTTTGTCGCCCAAAAACTTGGTCATCTTCTTGATAATACCACCGTAGCGAGGATAGATATAAATGGTTTTATTGGCATTGGGGACAATTTTCCCCAGTATATCCCGTGTTACCTCAAGCGTCTGTGGCCCTGCTTTGACTATCTCGATACGATACTGTTTTATGACTTCTTTTGATAAGCTCACTATTTCTTCATCTTGATGGCTTTTATGCTCTTCGTGTTCTTGTTCAGAACAATACCCCGTTGAAATGAAAGCAAGCAACAAAACACTAATCATGGTTCGCATTAACATTAAGACACTCCCTGGCTTAGAAGCCCTGTAATTTTAATCATGGCAATATCACGCTTGGCATGCGCCTGTTGATAATGACGTTCTTCATTAAACAAAAGACGCATGGCATTAAAAAGCTCAACATAAGAGTATAAGCCTTTTTGATATCCCTGTATGGCAAGCGATGATGCTTTTTGAGCATTCGGCAATAGCTCGTTTTTCACCTGGTTTGATTCTTCATTATTCTGCTGTAAATCAAGCCAGGCAGCGGTTAATTGTTGTTTCAGCCACAACTTTGTCGCCCTTAAATTTTGCATCGTCTCGGTATAGGCAGCTTCTGCTGATAATATCTTACCCTGATTGCGGTCATATACCGGCATGACCGAGTTAACAGAGGCTACCAATGCATTCTCATTATCATCAGAAAAATGTCGTCCGCCCAGCTGGAGCTGTATTGTTGGCCAAACGTCCTTTTTAACCGAAGTGATGGCAACGCGCTGGGCTGAAAGTTCGGCTGTTTTTTCTCTGAGAAAAACGCTTTTATTAAGCGTATTATTAATAGACTGTTGTGTGATACCATTGTGTGGCAATCCTTTATCCTGCAGAGCTTTAATGCTCAAAGTGTCCTGACCTGTCATTCTGGCCAATAAGGCATATTGTTTTTTGATATCACGATGAGCTCGGCTTCGTTGAATACGTGCCTCGCCCAACTGGACTAAAGCTAAACGTAAATCAAGCTCTGCACTCACACCTGCTTTTTTTCGGCGTTTAATATCATTGACGATATCTTCGTTTAAACGTACCAGCTTTTTGGTAACCTCATGCCATTGGCTTGCATAATAAGCATTGACATAAGCCTCGCCTACAGCCATATATAATTCGGCTTTTTTGCGTAAGATGGCAGTGCGCATGAACTCATAGCGAGCACCGCTTGCCTTTTGCAGCCAATCTCTTTTACCCCCCAAAGGTATTGGTTGATTTAAAGATAGTGTGGTCTCAGCTGATTCAAACCCTTTAAAAGAACCAGATCCCCCAATATTTTCAGTCTCCAACATTAAGGATGGATTTAGCCATAAGCCATCCTGGATAAATTGTCCTCGTGCTTTTTCTGCCTGTTGAATCTGAGCTTGTAATTCTGGATTGTTTTGATAAGTCAGCTTTAATGCCTCCTGAAAAGAAAACAGTCCTTGTGCCAATACCCGACTTGCAATTAAGGCAATCCAGATAAAAATAATCAAGCGTATATACTTTGCCACCATTTGTTTTTTTACTCTTAGTTTTTTGATTTTATTTGATATTACTTTAAATCTAACAGATTAAGGTTGTGATGTCATTGGCAATATAATAAGCTATGTAGATAGCTTTAGTCGTGATGAGGGTTCGCCGAGCCAGAAATCAAAATAGGAATAGCCTTTATATAAACAAGCTCTCCTAAAAGCTCTGTCATCGTTTGAGTAACAATGACAGCTGCGGCAATCGATGCTTTGGTTTCATCAGCAAGACTTAAAGCAAGCGGCAAGACAACCAAGGAATTTCTTGTCGCCGCACTAAAGCATACTGTTCGAGCTTGTTTAACGCGGAGTTTAAAGACTCGTCCAGCCATCCATCCCAGCATTCCCGCGACAATCATATAGAAAAAATACAGCGGGATTAATCCGATGATTGTCCAACCATGGCTATAGGCTCTATTAATCTCTGATTGAGCAACTAAAAATAAAACGGCACCCATCATTGGAACAGGCAGCCGTGCTGTAAAATTAAGATAGCTTTTGCCTATTTTCGATTTTTTTGCACACCATTCGGATAAAATTGCTAAAGCCAGAGGGATAAGAATTAACCATAAAAAAGAGGCGATAAATGGTTTAATATCGATTAAATCAACCATATCTTTTCCCATAAACCACCATAAATAAAAAGGAAGCAACAAGATTTGCGCCAGCAACAGCAATGGCGTGCTGGCCAGCATCAGTTTCTCATCACCTCTGCCTGCCTTTGTGAAAAAAATGACATAATCAACGCAAGGGGTTAACAAGACCAAATAAATACCAAAGCGAATAGATTCTGAGTCGGGTAAAAAACGGGATGCTCCTGCAATGAAGAGAGGTATTAAGATAAAATTGACGGTCATGAGCGCAAGTAAAAAGCGTTTTTGTTGAAACCCGTCAAGCAACTGTTTAAATGGAATTTGGCAAAACATGGTGTATAGCAATACTGCAATTGCAGGTTCCAGAAGCTTTTCCAATGGGGAGGTTTGATTGGTCGATATCAAGCCTAAAGCAAGGCCAACCCCAAAACATAGTAAATAAATTTTGATTTGATGTTTTTCTAGTTTTTCTAACATGGAATCATCTGTTATGTTTGTAATCCAAGAAAGTTTAATCTGCTAGTTTTTAACGTCATCATTGTATCATTATTTAATTAAGCGAATTAATTCATTTGATTTATGTATTTTTATAAAAACAAATTTCTGGGGCGCCACTGGGGCAAAACTTTAAAATTTTGGGGCTTTTTTGGGGCTTTTTGTAGCCAATAGCAGACCATGAAATACAACATAAAAGCATTGGAAGGACCGCGGAACCCATTGATTTTAATGGGTTTGTGATGGTCTTTGGTGGTCAGGAGTGGTTTAGGTAATTGGTGGAGGCGGCGGGAATTGAACCCGCGTCCGCAAATCCTCTGCCTTCAGCTCTACATGCTTAGCCATGTCTATTGATTTAACTGCTTCCCCTCCGACAGGCAGGATGGTCGGCAGCGATTCCCTGAATTTCGCATTCCGGTACGGGATGGACCGAAACACTAGCTTGTCTTCTATGACCGTTGAGTCGATACCGGCAAGCAAGCTCGGTCAACGGGGCGCTGGTTTTATGGCAGCGCACGGTGCGGTTACACTATCAAAGCTTACGCAGCGATAGCTTCACCTGCAAAGTTTTCATCGTTTGCATTTATGTTTATTGAGTCTGATTTACGAGAGATCTCATTCTCGGCATGCACTTCAGGTTTCGCAACCCGCGTCGAAGCCAGGTCGCCCCCATTTCGGTACACTATAATTATAACACAAACCCTCTTGGGTAACATCCATGCCGCCATTAAATAATCATGCGCTCATGGTTCTATACCATTATGTACTAACAATGCGTCGATTCTGGCATCGCGGCCCCGGAATGCGTGAAACGCCTCGCGCGCGTTTTTTGAACCGCCTGCCTCAAGAATATTGCTGAGAAAGCTTCGCCCCGTATTCTCATTGAATATCCCTTCTTCCTCAAAACGGGAAAAAGCATCGCTGGACAACACTTCCGCCCATTTGTAGCTGTAATAACCGGCGGCGTATCCACCCGCAAAGATGTGGGAAAAACTGTGTTGAAACCGGTTGTAGGGAACCATGGGAATCACGGAGGTTTTACGACGCACATCCGCCAGAACGGAAGCTACAAAATCCTGTTGCTGCGCGGAAAACTCCTTGTGAATACGAAAATCGAACAAGGCAAACTCAAGCTGGCGCATCATGGCCATGGCCGATTGAAAATTTTTCCCGGCCAGTAATTTGTTGTACAACTCGTCAGGCAAGGATTCATTGGTATCGACATGGCGGGTTAACAATTGCAAGGCGCTCTTTTCCCAGCACCAGTTCTCAAAAAACTGGCTGGGTAATTCCACGGCGTCCCATTCCACGCCATTAATGCCCGATGCTCCCAGATAGTCCACACGGGTCAGCAAATGATGAAGGCAGTGGCCAAATTCGTGAAATAGCGTCAACACTTCATCGTGTGACAACGTAGCAATTTTTTTCCCGCTCGGCTTGGCAAAATTACAGGTCAGCGTCGCAATCGGTAATTGCGTATGGCCATCGGCGAGACGGCGGCGTCCACGCAGCGAATCCATCCAGGCACCGCCTCGTTTTTGCTGCCGGGCATACAAATCGACGTAGACATAACCCCGGGGTTGTTCCATTTCATCAAGCACTGTGTAACACTTGACGTCCGTATGCCAGACATCCACCCCTTTTTCTTCGACAAGCCGTACTCCGTACAAACGATGCACGATGGTAAATAAACCCTGCATGACCGTATCTTCCGGAAAATACGGCCTTAACTCTTCCTGCGACAAATCAAATCGAGCCTTGCGCATTTTTTCAGACGCGTAGGCGATGTCCCAGGGTGCCAGCTCTTGCAGTCCAAGTTCATCAGAGGCGAAATCCTGCAGGGCCTGAAATTCGCGTATGGCCTGATCATGCGATCGACTGGCCAGATCCTCCAAAAATTCAATGACCTGGGGAGCCGATTCGGCCATTTTTGCAACCAGTGATAAATCCGCATAACTCGCATACCCCAGCAAATGCGCTTTTTCATGCCGCAACGCCAGAATGTCATCAATGATCGTGGAATTATCAAACTCTCCGGCGTTAGGGCCCTGATCCGACGCCCTGGTCACATAGGCCGAATAAAATTGTTCCCGCAACCGGCGATCCTCGGCATAGGTCACCACAGCGAGATAACAGGGAAATTCCAGGTTCAGAATCCATCCTTCCCTGTTTTTTTCTTTGGCCAGTTCCGCCGCCGCATGGCGCGCATGCTCAGGCAATCCCCTGATTTGATCCTCGTTTGTGATATGCAGGGTAAATGCCTGGCCGGCATCCAGTACGTTGTTATCAAACTGGTTGGATAAATCAGCCAGCTGCGTCTGAATCATCTCGTAACGATGCTTCTTTTCAGGAGGCAGAGCCACACCGGATAATTCAAAATCACGCAAGGCATCCTGGACAATTTTTTGTTGCGCGTTATCCAGTTTCGTCGTATCAAGCGAATGAATAGCGTCGTAGAGACGTTGATTATGTCCAATCGCTGCGTCATAAGCAGCTAGTTTGGGCAGACAGGCTTGATAGCAGGCACGAAGCTCCCGGGAATTGACCACGGCGTGCAAATGGGCAAGCGGCGACCAGAATTGCTCCAGCTCGTCATCCATATCTTCCAGGGGACGCATCAGATTGTCCCAGCCAAATGTCTGCGAGCCGGAAAGGCAATCGGCAATTTGCTGTAAATGCCGTTGCAACATGGCATCCAGGCGTTCAACATAAGTTTTTGCATCAACGGATGAAAAGTGAGGTAGGTAACTGACTGACATAATTCTCTCTGTGCGGCAAATGGGTCATCATAACACTGAAAAGCGCTTTGCTCTATGACACCTAGCATCAAATATCAGCCAGCAAATCAAAACCTCGCAGACACACTCTCAAACGAAGACGACGGACTTATGTTGACGGTTCCACTTTTCTTTACAGCCTTTTTACTATCCCTTTCCGGCAAGGATTTTCTGGTAAAAAAACCGACGTCCGATAGTGATTTCGATGGCTTGCAAAGACTCGCCAGCGTGTCGATTCTGTCATTCGGTTTTTGTTTCTCCAGATACTTGAAAGCGAGATAGGCGGCCAGCGTAACCGTAACCAGGATGGATGCCGCTATTAAAGGCACAATCGGATTAAACGCCAGCGAAGGTATGGTCAGGACCATACCGACAAACAAGGCAGAGGTTACCACCACACTAAGCGTCAGACGACGTTGTTCGTAGTAAATACGTGCTTGTAAATGATTAAGATACCCTTGTATATCGCAACCGTCTTCCGTAGCGCCCGACTCTTCTTCCAGATCAGCGTATTCCCGCCGCAGTTGATACAACCGCCGAAGCTCGATGTAAGCTCGCAGGCCTGCCAGGGCAATATCAAAGGCAAACAGGCCAATATTGAGATACATGCCTGCCGGCGCCAATGTTCCCGTCAGAACAAAACAGGTCAGTAAACCTCCGGCAACCCACGCCGAATCATTACCAACATCAAACCAGTGCCTTTGTATATAAAGATAAAGACGGGTCGGGCAACCCAGCTCCTGTTCTTTTTTATGCATCCAGCAGAGGGGCGCCAGGTGTTTGATCAGCAAACCGGTATTGTCCACAAGGCGAGGAAGATAAAAAAGCCAGGCTACGTAGGACAGGGCAGGGGTAATAATGTCACTCATCTGTCGAATGAAGACAGCATACCCTTCAACGCTTTTTAATATTGGCGTCAACGCTTCCATCAGCCGCTTGGATCGAACTATGAAAAGTCTTGGCCAGTTCGCTTTTGCCGTTGTGTTACGAATTCGCTGCGACAACGTATCCGGCTGCATGGAAATATTCGTTTTGCGGCCAAACCGGAAACCGTTTTGCCGCAACAAATTGCGCCAGATGATCTGATCCTGAGAATACCGTCTTTGCTCTCTGGGTACGGCCAGATAATACCGATACAAATACTCCAGCAATTCGGCCATCATCAAAGCACAGGCAATTTGCTCGGTTAATTCGCCCAAGCGAACTCCTTTAACCATCAATTCACTGTTCAATTGCGCACACAGAGTCTGGTATTCAATAGTCAGAGACAAATGATTTTTAGCAAGGGGACGAAAAAAATCCGTATTCTTCTGGTTTAAAAATTGACTATACTGCCACGTTGTTTTTGAGGAATCACCAATATCCGGTAATGGAGGCATTCCAGCCACAATGCCTTGTAACCTTTTCAGATAGACTGCCATAAAACCTTGTTATAATTATTTGCTCGACAATTTATATAAAAAATCATCATAAAGTCAAACATTGGTATTTTATGACCATAATATTGCTTTAAAGTTTAAAAATTTCTTCTCCTGGTCCAGGTTTCCATTTTTTGTGGTAATTCCGTTAGTGACGAAGGAAGTACGTCATTACTTGCTTTCCTTTTACCGTAACAACTAGTTTTATACGGTGAGATAACAAGGCAATTTAGCGCAATTACCTCCTGCCAACTTGCTGATTCATGTCTTCTGAGCGACAATACGGCCACTTCGTTCAATGTTTAAAGAGTTTGTATGAGTTTTTCTAACGAATTAGCCAATGCCGTCCGCTTTTTGAGTATCGACGCGGTCGAACAAGCCCAATCAGGTCATCCGGGCATGCCTTTGGGAATGGCCGATATTGCGACCGTTCTGTGGCAAAAATTCCTGAAACACAACCCGGCCAATCCTCACTGGTTTGACAGGGATCGTTTTGTATTATCGAACGGTCATGGCTCCATGTTGCAATATGCCCTGTTGCATTTGACCGGTTATAAACTCAGCATTGATGAACTGAAACGTTTCCGGCAATTATATTCCAAAACACCCGGCCATCCGGAATATGGGGATACCCCGGGTGTTGAAACCACCACCGGCCCTCTGGGCCAGGGTCTGGCCAACGCGGTTGGCATGGCCATTGCCGAAAAGAGTCTGGCGGCCCGATTTAACCGCCCTGGTCAGGAATTGGTCAATCACTATACCTACGCTTTTGCCGGCGACGGGTGTCTGATGGAAGGCGTATCTCATGAAGTCTGCTCCCTGGCGGGGACTTTGGGGTTAGGCAAGCTGATTGTTTTTTATGACGACAACGGCATCTCCATCGACGGCAAGGTGGAACAATGGTTCCGCGATAATACTGCCGAACGGTTCAACGCCTATCACTGGCAGGTCATAGGGCCAATAGACGGGCATGATGAAAAAGCCATAGAACAAGCCATAATGGAAGCCCAAGCGGAATCCGGCAAACCAACCCTTATCATCTGCAAAACAATCATCGGTTATGGCACGCCTGTCGCCGGAAGTGAAAAATCCCATGGCGCGCCTCTCGGTGCCGAGGGCGTGGCTCAGGCCAGAAACACATTTCATTGGCCGCACGCCCCTTTTGTTATTCCTGATCATATTTACGCCGCCTGGGATCGCAAGGAACAAGGGCTGCGTGAGGAAGATGACTGGATTGCGAGATGCCGAATTTATCAGCAAGAGTTCGAGCAGGATTATTATCAGTTTTTACGCCGTATAAACGGTGATCTGCCGGATAACTGGGAAGCCGAATCCACGTCTTTTATTGAACAATGCCGTCTTAACGACAAAGCTCTGGCAACCCGGAAATCCTCGCAGCAATGTCTGGAAGAATATGCGAAATTACTACCCGAACTGTTAGGCGGCTCAGCCGATTTAACCGGTTCAAACAACACCAACTGGTCCGGAAGCGAGGCAATTTCCGCACAACGGCCCAACGGAAATTATCTCTATTACGGGGTCAGGGAATTCGGCATGGCCGCCATTATGAACGGCCTGGCTCTGCATGGCGGTTTCATCCCGTACGGCGGCACGTTTCTGGTCTTTTCCGATTACGCCCGCAACGCCATCCGCCTGTCGGCCCTCATGAAGCAGCGGGTTATTTATGTGTTTAGCCACGACTCGATTGGCCTTGGCGAAGACGGCCCTACCCATCAGCCTGTTGAACATGCGGCCATACTTCGTATGACTCCGAATATGCAAGTCTGGCGACCTGCTGATTTAATGGAAACTGCGGTTGCCTGGCAACAGGCCATTAGCCGTCATCAAGGTCCTTCTTCCCTGTTGTTATCTCGCCAGAATTTGCCGGCTCTGACTCATACCCCCTCTTCCCGGGAACTCATTGCCAAAGGCGGCTATATCCTTATTGATTGCGGTGAAAAACCTGAGGCTATAATTATAGCAACAGGTTCGGAAGTACAACTCGCTGTTGCTGTCGCCAATCAGGCCAATGCTTCCGGTCAGCGTGTCCGGGTGGTGTCCATGCCATGTTGCGAACGATTTCTTGACCAGGACGCGTCTTACAGAGAACACGTATTACCGGACACCGTACGAAAACGTCTTGCCATTGAAGCGGCGAGCAGCGCCTACTGGTATCGGTTTGTTGGTCTTGACGGTCTGGTACTGGGGCTTGATCGCTTTGGCGTATCGGCTCCGGCAAAAGATGCTTTCGCTTATTTAGGCTTCACGGTTGATAAATTAATGGGCGCATTAAATACTTTATTAAAATCCGACTCAAAATAAAGAGTCCAGGTAATTTGGAGAAGTAGTATGACGATAAGAGTCGCAATAAACGGTTATGGCCGCATCGGCCGCTGTATATTACGTGCTATCTATGAATATCAGCGGCAACAGGAATTTAACGTGGTCGCTATCAATGACTTGTCAGGCATTGAAACCACTGCCCATCTGACACGCTATGACTCAACGCACGGCCGTTTCGGCAGTGAGGTTGCCATAGACGGTGATAAATTGCTGGTCGATGGCCATCCTGTCCAGATCATTGCCGAGCGAGATCCTAAATTATTACCCTGGCGGGATTTGGACATTGACATTGTGTTTGAATGCACCGGCCGCTTCACCAGCCGCGAAGGAGCCATGCAGCATATCGCCGCAGGCGCCAAAAAAGTACTGATTTCGGCTCCGGGTAAAAACGCGGACGCTACTATCGTTTACGGGGTGAATCACCATACCTTACAGGCCACCGACATCATTGTGTCTAACGCGTCATGCACCACAAACTGTCTGGCTCCAATTGCCAGGCCGTTGCACGAGGCGCTGGGAATCGAACACGGCCTGGTCAATACCGTTCATGCCTATACCAAGGATCAGATGTTACTGGACGGCAGCCATAGTGATTTACGACGAGCACGCTCGGCGACCCAGTCCATTATCCCGACCAAAACGGGCGCGGCAGCAGCAGTTGGTCTGGTTCTCCCGGAGCTGGCCGGCAAGCTGGATGGTTTCGCCATGCGGGTACCTACTCTGAATGTTTCGATTGTGGATTTGACGTTTACCTCAAAACGTGACACAACCGTTGCCGAGGTGAACGATATTATGCGGCAAGCCAAAAGCGATGTGTTACATATCAACGATGCCCTGTTGGTTTCCTGCGACTATAATCATTACCCCGCTTCCGCCGTGTTTGATACCACCCAAACCAAAGTGCTTGGCAATCTGGTCAAGGTGGCGGCATGGTATGATAATGAATGGGGTTTTTCCAACCGTATGCTGGATACGGCAAGCTGCATGATGAATCGCTAAGGACACACTCATGAATTTAATCAAAATGAGCGAATTGAATCTGTGTGATAAACGTATTCTTATTCGCGAAGATTTGAATGTACCGATCAAAGACGGAATAATAACCAGTGATCAGCGCTTGCAAGCAGCTCTTCCTACCTTACAGGCCGCTCTTGATACGGGTGCTGCCGTCATCGTATTGTCTCATTTAGGGCGACCGGAAGAGGGAAAATTTGAAAAACGTTTTTCCTTGCAACCGGTAGCGGACTATCTGAGAGAACATCTTGATTACCCGGTTCGGTTTGCCAGCGATTATCTCGATGGCGTTGATATAAAACCGGGTGAACTGGTGTTGTGCGAAAATGTCCGTTTTAATGTCGGTGAAACTAAAAATGACACCACTCTGGCCAAAAAACTGGCCGCACTCTGTGATATTTTTGTCATGGATGCCTTCGGAACCGCCCACCGGGCACAGGCTTCAACGTATGGCGTGGCTGAGTATGCCCCCATCGCCGCAGCCGGGCCGCTTCTTGTTCGAGAACTGGACGCTCTGCAACACGTCCTGAAAGAACCGGAAAAACCTATAATAGCCATCGTAGGAGGCGCCAAAGTTTCGACGAAACTAACTTTGCTTCGCCAATTAGTCGGCATGGTCGACTACCTAATCCCTGGTGGCGGCATTGCCAATACGTTTTTAAAAGCGCATGGTTTTGAAATTGGCGGTTCGCTTTGTGAAAATGAGCTGCTGGATGAGGCGCGAGCCATTATGAAACTGGCCGGGGAAAAAGGCTGTCAAATCCCTTTACCCACCGATGTGGTCGTTGGCAAAACCTTTACCGAAAGTTGTCCGGCTTTTAACAAGTCTCTGGGCAGTGTGGCCGGCGATGACATGATTATGGATATTGGCCCTGTCACCGTCGGTGATTACGAGGATATCATTGATCAGGCAAAAACCATCATATGGAACGGACCGTTAGGTGTTTTTGAATTTCCGCAATTTGCCTATGGAACCAGAGCCATAGCCATTGCCATTGCAAACAGTGACGCCTTCTCGATCGCAGGCGGAGGAGATACGCTCGCGGCCATTGATCAGTATGATCTCACCCAGCAAATCTCCTACATATCCACTGGAGGTGGCGCGTTTCTTGAATGTCTGGAAGGTAAAACGCTACCCGCCGTAGCTATTCTGGAAAAACGCGCCCATGACAAGACGCCGCACTAAAATTGTTGCCACACTGGGACCCGCCTGCAGTCAACCGGACGTACTGCGTCCAATGATTGCCGCGGGTGTCGATGTATTGCGAATTAATTTTTCGCACGCGGACCAAACAGTACTTGCGACCATCAAACAAGCCAAAGCGATAGCAGCGGAACTGCAGCGGCCCCTGGCCATTATGGCTGATTTACAAGGTCCCAAATTACGGATTGGCCGCTTTGAAAACAATCAAATCACTCTGAACAACGATCAATTATTTATTCTGGATTGCGCAACGAATAACCCGGGTAATAATCAACGTGTCGGTGTCGCCTACACCAATCTCTGTTATGAAGTGCATCCCGGCGACATCCTGCTTCTAGACGACGGGATGATTGAGTTGGAAGTTCAAAACGTCATGCCACCGCAGATCCACTGCCGGGTCATCGAAGGCGGTATTTTAAAAAACAACAAGGGACTTAATCGGCGAGGCGGTGGGCTTGCAGCCGGCGCTCTGACCGAAAAAGACAAACAGGATATACAAATCGCAGCCAGCATCCACGTGGATTACCTGACGCTCTCTTTCGTAAAGAACCAACAGGACATTCTGGAAGCAAAACAATTACTCAAAGAGTTCGGCGCACCGGATATTCCCATTATTGCCAAAATTGAACGCACGGAAGCCGTACATCACCTGATTGAAATCATTAACGCAACGGAGGCCATCATGGTTGCCCGCGGCGATCTGGGGGTGGAAGTAGGCGCGGCGGAAGTACCCGCACTTCAAAAACGCATTATCGAGCAGGGCAGACGGCTGGACAAAGTTATCATTACCGCGACTCAGATGATGGAATCCATGATTACAAATCCGCAGCCCACCCGCGCCGAAGTATCCGATGTGGCTAACGCGATCCTGGACGGTACGGATGCTGTGATGTTGTCCGCTGAAACCGCCTCCGGACATTTTCCGGTTAAAGTCGTTGAGATGATGGATAAAATATGTCTGAGTGCGGAAAAACACGCTTCGTTTCTTTATCACATTGAAAAAGATGCCTGTCATTATCATCACGCGGATCAAGCCATTGCCATGGCAACCATGCACGCCGCCAACCATTTTCCCATCAAAGCCATCATCGCCCTGACAGAATCAGGAGCGAGTGCCGTCTGGATGTCACGCCAGCATAGCAACGTCCCTATTTACGCCATCACGGCGAATGAACGTACCGTTGCCAGACTGAGCCTGGTCAATAATGTATTCCCTGTATTCCTGGATTACCGCGCCATTCCGATTGAGCAAATCAATGACTGGGTGATTGAACAATTACGGAACAACGGGATGCTGCATGGTAAAATGTATGTGTTACTTACCCGCGGTCGCATCATCGGAGAGCCCGGAGGCACAAACAGCATGGAAATTATTCAGTTACCAGCCTAGTACAGTGTTTCACTGAAGTTGTCTTGCTAGTTTGTTATTGCTGCGACAGCGGAGCAAGTCGTAGGTCGGGCGAGGCGCCCGACCTACCTCTTCTGTACCGTTGGCAACAGGACAGAATCAGTGAAACGTTGCACTAGGGCGTGTCCTCATTCTGTTTCGCGAGCTAAAAGTTGGGATAATTTAGCGTAAATTGCAGATTGAATGAGGACACACCCTAGGACATCATCCTGTAGCCCGTCATGAAGGCGAAGCCGAAATGCGGGATAACGTTCACTTAGGCGCTCACCTGTTCTCCTGCTGCAATATTGAACCACGAAACCCGCAATACGGCCGCAGGCCTCCTTACGGGCTACCTTCTTATGTAAAATCTAGGTCGTTTCCTTTTGCTTCTCGTCACGACGTGACAGACCCAATTTTTCCTTCAAACGGGCAATCGCTTCCGGATCATAGGATTTGGAAGTCCTGTGTTTGATAACGGTCGGAGTACGATTATTAATTTGGGTTGCAGCACTTTGCATAGAACTAAACGCAGGCGGACGGTCAGGAAAACCCGTATTATATTCCATCGTTGACGAACATTCCTGCTTCTGGCCAGCCATCCGATTAAACCGGTCTTCTCCTTGTGAAGGAGCCTGTTTCGCCGGTTGTTCCTGGCGAGCGTTACGCAAACTCTTTTCTATACGCCGTTTGATTTTAACGGCAGCACGTTCTGCTTCCTCGTCTGTCACGGCATTCACCGGATCACCTTGCAAGTCAACGCGGATTTCCCGAGCCTTCAGGCATGCCAGATAATCCAGACGACGCGTAAAAATGACTACCGCCTCTCGCAACTTGGCTTTGGATATACCGGCGTCCTCCGCCTGCGTGGCATACTCCAGAATGTCAGCCATAATGCCTTTTTTCAGCGGTCTGATTCTAATGGAATTATCAAAAGCCTGCGGGAAGGTGGCGGCAAGCCAGGAAAGTGCGTCATGGCGTGCTTTGCGGGCTTTGTTTTTTTGTGTTTTATTAATTACTGCTGTACGAGGATGAAGCTCTTGTCTTCTTCTCATGCTATAACCTTGTTATGACGATGGGCGACATTGATGGCAAATACGGCGGTGCCTTGGAGCAGACTAGTATGGATAGCGCGAAACAGGATTGCCATAAAGTAAATTCTGATGTTTTAAGTGTTCATCTACAAAAATGCGCATACAATGTACAATGTTTGCGGGATAATTGCAACAACACAACGGAAATATTTCCTTCTGCTCCATTCGTCAATTAAAATAGGTTCAGTGTATACTTTAAATATCTTGTCGCGAAGGTACAGGTGAAATGAAACAACTATTTATGTTCTTGTTTGCAGCGGCCTTTCCCTGGCTGGTCTTTCTAATGAAAGATAACCCGGGCGCCGCCCTTGTTGCACTCATCATGCAGGCTTCCATTATTGGCTGGATCCCGGCAAGTACCTGGGCGTGGCGCACTTTGCGCGATGCGCAGAAAAAACCGGGCAGCCAGCATTCCGGACCATAGGTAGTGTGAAAACAGCATCTTGATAAAACACCAACCGTTTTTTTGAAGAATCCTGGTTTTGGAGACGATATGACGATACGAGTAATCGTAAACGGGGCGCGCGGAAAAATGGGTTTGCTCGCCTGCGATACCATCGAACAACATCCTGATTTCCAATTGGTTGGCGCGCTATCCAGGCAGGATAACCTTCGCAAAACCATAAATGATACCCATGCCCGAATCGTGATTGATTTAACCCGCGCCGATTGCGTGTTTGAAAACACCCTGGCCATTATTGAGTGCGGCGCACATCCTGTTATCGGTACGTCCGGCCTGCTTGATGCACAAATCAACAGCTTAACCGAATTGGCCAAGGCAAGGAAACTGGGAGGGATCATAGTCCCCAACTTTTCCATCAGCGCCATTTTGATGATGCGCTTTGCCGCCCAGGCCGCCCGTTATCTCAGTGACGTTGAAATTATTGAAACCCATCATCAGCAAAAATTTGACGCCCCTTCCGGCACTGCTTTAAAAACCGCGGAATTAATAGCCCATACCCGAACGAAACAGACAGTCCGTTCCGAATTCCACGAACTCCTTCCCGGCGCCCGTGGCGGCGATCATCATGGCATTCGCATTCATTCCCTGAGACTTCCCGGCGTATTGGCCAGACAGGACGTTCTGTTCGGCAACAGCGGCGAAACGCTGACCATTACCCACAATACGCTCGACCGTGCTTCCTTTATGCCCGGCCTGCTGCTTTGCTGCCAAAAAGTCATGCGGCTGGATGGCTTATATTATGGTCTGGAACACTTGCTGGAAGAGTAACCCCCCGCCAGTTAAACTTACTGTGAATGGTTGTGTTGTCTGTTGGCAGCACAACTTGCAAACTACTCCAGATACCAAGGCTTATCCTTGCCAATCAGAGGTCGAATCCTGACCAAATAGTACTGTTTCCATTTCGTTTTGCATGGTTTTAATTCTTGAACAACGCCTACATCCCGCGACTTGTTCGCGGGAACCAGTGGTTCAAAGTTCCGAACTACGCATTCCTGGATGCCGCGAACAAGTCGCGGCACATAGACAATTTTAGAACCATTTGTAAATCACCACCGGTCAAAACGACATGAATGAAGTCATAGTATCAAATCAACATACTGACAGGAATCGGTTCCGGAGAGTCTGTTCTGGAAGATGTTACATAGGAATTCGTTTTGAATGTTTCCAGTTCGTCCAATACCTCCCCGGGATTGCTGCGGGGATCCGATAATTTTTTAATCAGGTTATAAAGCTCTTGCGTATCAGAATCACGAAACCAGGATTGAACCGGTCTGTTGAACACGGCATGAAAAATGTTGGTCAGAATTTCGGAATTGGGTTTCCCGGTTTCATCCGTTAAAATACCATCTATTTCAGCTATCCCCGTAGGCGCCGAATAAAAAAGCCCTGTTTTAACGCTGGTTTTTTTGTGCCAGTATTTTGGTTGTTTCACGATAGCGGTTAACAAATCAATGATTCGTTGCTGTTGTTCTTCGGTAAACCCCAACGCGGCAACCGCTGATGAGGCATAACCGACTTTGACAGCCGCCTTCATCTTACCGATACGAGACACTTCATTATAGGTCGCCAGCATGTCATCCCGCTGTAACGCCCTTTCGTTTTTCAGCTTGGCACATATTGCCTTGGCAATATCAGCAGGCCAATACAAATCCGGTGTTTTAGTCCCGTTTGAGCCGGGCGCGTTTTGACCGGCATGTTCCTGGAAATGTCCGGAGACATAAAGGGTCGCAACGATATCAACGAAATTGGCACGATAACTACCCGTATCCCCAAAACTGGGCCATCGTCCGTATGCTTTCTTGTAACGGAACATGGCAGCGGTGTGTATTAGCTCAATGGACTTGCGATCCTTGCCGCTCACGCATGAACCAAAACTGATTCCCTCCTCTGATCTGGCAAGCTCAGGATCTTTTGTATGAGTGATTATCAGGCTTTCCAGAGAGCTTAAAAACAATTCGCGGCCACAATAATCCCAAATAGTCCCGGTTCCCCAGCCGGAATTCAATACATTCTCATATTCCTTGCACAACATGACCAGATCAGTCATTTTTGTCTGGAAACGGATAAACGTTTCCTCCTGGCCTATTTTATTACTCCGTACATATAATTGCCGGGTAAGCAAGGGCTGCCAATCCTGCCATCCCTTGAAAAAGTCGTAATGGTCATGAAATAAATCAATAAGCTTGCGTTTATTTAACTCGACCCGGGAAACAAGGCCATGTCCTACTGGTGCTTTTCTCCCTTCTTTAAGCGCTTTGGCCTCCTCAAAAGCCTGCTTGATTAACTCCGCCACCTCATCCGGAGAACAAGGCATGTCCTGCCATTCCAGGTTAGCGATTAATTGCCGCAAGGATGCGTAACAATCCGAATTTTCGTTTTGGGCAATAAAAGACTTGCCTGCACAAACCAGTTTTTCCAGCTCAGATGCTGAAATTTCGTCCAACTCCAGCAAGGCAATTTCTTCCTTGATGAATTTATCATCGAGATTGTCATACGCCAGTTTTAACAATTTGGTGCACTGGGGATTATCATGACTGGTCGAATCCAGGTAACGCAGATAATTAAAGGGATGATTGGGAGAGCAAACCTTGTTGTCCCCCGTTTTTTCCAGTTCCCTTGCAAGATCCTGAGCCAAACGATGATCAGGCATGCCGGCGTATTTCTCCGTATACTCATTGGGACTAATCAAAGTCTGAATCAACAACCATCTGTCTTCACCCACCACCTCACGCAAACGGGCCAGATTACGCTTAACGTGCAACTCTCTGATATGGGGGGGCATATCCTGCACGTCGCGAGACGCCAAATGACTGGCGCGATAAGGGTCGAACGAATGTAAAATATTAAGCTTGTTATCAAGAATTTTAAAATGATTGTGGGCAAAATTGGCCACACCCGGTATGGTTCGCAAACGACTGGGTAAAAAAGACATGGCCTCGTCAACCGTTTCAGAGTGGGCAAGTACCGTTTTAAGCATCAGTTGTTCATGTTCGGATAAACATAAATACCAGTAAGGCAATTTTCTGATATCCGATAGTTGCCGGCTGATATCCTCCGTCTTACCCTGAGATATACTGGTTAATCTTGAGTTGATGGCAGCAAGGCCTTTGTTAATGTCTTCTTGTGTCTCTGCAAACAATAACCATGATTTAAAAAATTTCTGCGATTCCGGCGCCATACCCGTGAACCATTTGGGCAGATCGCGATTATCCCTGATCGCTTGCAAATCGGCTTCAATAATCAGACTTCTCTCTGCCTTGGCCTTCATCCAGGCAAAATTGACGGCTTCATAATGTTTTCGCAGCACGCCACTATTGTTGCAGTAAGCAGGCGTATGGTAAAAATAAAGTTGCTCAACCACGCCGGACTGACGAAACCACGACGGTGTTGCGGATAACACCGACGCCTTGATGGCTTCCAGTTCCCGGCGTGTTTCCTCGACCAGGGGAGGAAGTTGCTCATCCCAGAGCAGGATAAACCCGCCTTCTTCAGAGAGTTCGTCAGGTATCAATGTCGCAAGATCAGCGCGGCCCTCTTGCATGACGACATATTGCTCAGCCTTGTTTAAAAGCTCGATCGCTTCCTCTTTGATCTTCGTACCGTCTTTCGTATCCCATTCCCAGTAATCAACCAGGGCGTCTGTCAGCAACGCCCCATATCTGGTAAGACATTTCTTGTATTCCTCATCCTCCGCGTTTTCGGGGAACGTGCAAATTTCAGCGCACCATTGCAAATACTTTTCCGTATCAAATTCGCTTTTTTTCGGAATGGTTGCCTCTATGAATTGAAAGGCTTTTTTAAGACTGTCGGCGCGCAACTGATGGTTGCGTTGCAAATTCCGTGTGACGGAAGCATCCTCATTGACTGGACTATCGCCAAGAATGGACTGTAAATTTTTTAGTTGCTCGTCATTGAGTACGACGCCCTTTTCCAAACGTAGTATTGTTTTTTTTCCCATGGCTACGATTCCTTGCCTGCACCGGTCATCTATTATTGAATAAATTACAGAGGGAAACAATTTTTTGCGAGCAATAATTAGTAAGAAATTACTGATAATTCATGCTAGACTGGACGCTTTCCCAGCAATGACGGATAACAAACGGATGACAAGTATAAGAACAAGGGATTACACAGGGTATTCGGAAGCGGGGCTTGACGAAGCCATTGAGAACGCCCTGCAAAAGGCGGGTGAATTCAATCGTGTGGAAGTCATTGAAACCCGCAGCTCCCATTTCAATGAAGACAAAAAACATTACCAGGTGACACTGACCACGTTTAACAATTAAGGTCTGTGACCATCTGAACACGGCAATCATTGACAAAGGATTAAAAAGGAGTTTAGCGATGGCATATTCAGTTCATCATTATATCAACGGTGAGCCGCATGCAGGCGATAGCAGCAGCCAGATCCGTACCATTTACAATCCCGCGTTGGGCGAAGCCGTCGGCGAGGTACGTTTCGCGGATAAAAACACGTGTGATCTTGCCGTGGAGACGGCCAGAAAAGCATGGGAATCCTGGTCTGAAACCACACCTGTCAAAAGAGCGCGTGTTTTATTCAAGTTTCGTGACTTGCTGGAAAAGCATCAGACGGAACTGGCAAGTATTGTAACAAGAGAGCATGGTAAAACACTGGATGACGCCCGAGGCTCCGTAGCCAGAGGGATTGAGGTAGTGGAGTTTCACTGCGGTATTATCCAGCAGTTGCAAGGCAGCTTCTCAAGTGATGTGGCCACTCATATCGATTGCCAGACCATCCGGCAGTCCCTGGGGGTATGTGCCGGGGTTTCGCCATTTAATTTTCCGGTTATGGTTCCGGTCTGGATGATGATCCCGGCCATTGCGTGCGGCAATACCTTCATCCTTAAACCGTCGGAACAGGATCCTTCCGCCCCCGTTCGCCTGCTCGAGTTGTTAAGCGATGCCGGATTGCCTCCCGGCGTTGTCAATTGCGTTCATGGCGATAAAACAACCGTGGATCAACTGTTGACCCATCCGGATATCAAAGCCTTCACCGCAGTGGCATCCACTCCTGTTGCCGAATACATATACAAAACGGCAACTGCCCACGGGAAACGGGCCCACACGTTCGGAGGTGCGAAAAATCATGGCGTCGTCATGCCGGACGCGGATATGGAACAGGCGGCTCAAACGATTGCCGGAGCGGGCTATGGTTCGGCCGGAGAACGATGTATGGCTCTGTCAGTGGTCGTAACCGTTGGCGATGACACGGCGGAAAGGCTGCTGGAGCGGTTAATTCCACAGATAAACAACATTCGTATCGATGCGGGTGATGTGGACAACTGCGATATGGGTCCATTGGTCAGTCAAGCTCATCGACAGCGGGTACTTGAAGCCATTGAGCAGGGCGTCACGGAAGGAGCGTCCCTATTGATCGACGGGCGGAATTTCCAGCATCCGCGACACACCCAGGGCTATTACCTGGGCCCCTGTCTGTTTGATCAGGTTACCGAAGCCATGTCCATTTACCAGAACGAAATTTTTGGGCCCGTTCTTTGTATTATTCGCACCAGGAACTTTGAACAGGCGCTATCGCTGGTCAATCGTCATCAATATGGTAATGGCACCGCTATTTTTACCCGTGACGGTTACACCGCTCGGGAATACAGTCGAAGAGTTCAGGCCGGGATGGTCGGCATTAACATTCCCATTCCCGTTCCTGTGGCCAGCCACCCCTTCGGCGGTTGGAAACGTTCTTCTTTCGGTGACACGAACATGCACGGCCCTGAGAGCATTCATTTCTATACCCGCCGTAAATCCATTACCAGCAAATGGCCAGTCAGCAAGGTCAGCGCTTCGGCTTTCACCATGCCGACACACGATTAGCAACACCTTATCAAGATCATGGAAGGAGGAGCCGCGAAGCTCCTTCTCATAGACCGGGTTTGTAAAGGAGAAAAACATGGCAAAAATAGGTTTTGTAGGCTTGGGCCACATGGGGTTACCCATGGCATTGAATTTAATCAAAGCCGGCCACGACGTAACAGGTTATGATTTACAGAAAAACGCCCTCGAGACTCTGGTGGAAGCCGGCGGTTTTGCCGCACAAAAACTGCAGGATTCCGCCCGGGATCAGGAAATTATCTTTACCATGCTGCAGACGGGCCAGCAGGTACAGGAGGTCTGCCTGGGTGATCATGGATTATATGCCGCCGCCCATCACGCGCTGCATATAGATTGTTCCTCTATAGACGTCCCCAGTGCCAAACAACTGCACCAGCAGGCTGCCAAACGCCAGTTATTATCACTTGACGCCCCCGTCTCGGGTGGTGTTTCCGGAGCTACTGCGGCAACGCTGACCTTTATGGTTGGCGGCAAAAGCTATGCCTTTGACAAATCCAGGCCATATCTGGAAGCCATGGGTAAACAAATCATCCATACCGGCATAGAAGGCAGCGGCCAGACTGCGAAAATCTGTAACAACATGATTTTGGGGATCACCATGATCGGTGTCTCGGAAGCCTTTGTTCTTGCCAAACAGCTGGGGCTTTCTCCGCAAAAGCTTTTTGAGATTGTCAACTCCTCTTCCGGACAATGCTGGGTCATGAGTAAATACCCTCCCGTCCCTGATCTGGTTCCCAACGTCCCGGCCAATAATGACTACAAGCCGGGATTTACTGCCACCATGATGCTCAAGGATCTCATCTTAAGCCAGAAATGCAGCCTGGCTGCGGGCGTCACGACTCCCCTCGCGGAACACGCCACTATGGTTTATCAACATTTCATAGATGTCGGTAACGGTGATCTCGATTTCTCCGCCATTATTAAATTTCTGGAAGCGGAAAAGGGGGACTCATGAACAATCCCCAATACCGTATTCCAGGGTCTCTGGAACAATTCTGGAGTGAGCAGGCTCAAAAAATCGTAGATTGGCATCAACCCTGGCAACAGGTGTTTACAGGTGATTTGCATGAAGGACGTATACAATGGTTCTCTGGCGGCAAACTCAACATCAGCGTCAATTGTATCGACAGGCATCTTCCGGATAAAGCGGAACAAGCCGCTATCATTTGGGAAGGCGACGAGGAAAATCAACACCGCATTGTAACGTTTGCCGAACTCTATGACGAAGTTAATCGCATGGCCAATGTTTTCAAAGCGCTGGGAGTCAAAAAAGGCGATACGGTTGGAATCTATTTGCCCATGATTCCGGAAGCGGCAATAGCCATGCTCGCTTGCGCACGAATAGGCGCTGTACACACCGTAGTATTTGCCGGATTTTCAGCAACGGCCTTGCATCAGCGTCTGCAAGCGGCTCAGTGCAAACTTTTGATTACCGCCGACAGTTATCAGCGAGGCGGTAAGCAGTTTCATCTGAAAACCCAGGCTGATGAGGCAACCCAATCTACGGGCATCAAAACACTGCTCATTAAAAACAGTGAGACTCCCGCCCCTTTTAACCCGGAAAAAGATTATTGGTGGCATCAATTAAAACAGGAAGCCGGAACAGATTGCGAACCGGAAATCATGGACGCGGAAGACCCCCTGTTTATTCTTTACACGTCAGGGAGTACCGGGCAACCCAAAGGATTGCTTCACACCACGGGTGGCTATATTGTTCAGGTGGCTTTCAGCCACCGCCATATTTTTAACTGCACATCGAAGGAAGTATTCTGGTGTACGGCCGATGTGGGCTGGATAACCGGACACAGTTACGTCGTTTATGGCCCGTTATGCAACGGCATTACAACCCTGATGCATGCGGGCGTACCCAACTGGCCTGATCCGTCACGCTGCTGGAAAATTATCGACAAGCATCAGGTGAGTGTTTTTTATACCGCACCAACCGCTATCCGCGCACTCAAACGTGCCGGCGACGAATGGCTCACCACTACTGACCGCCAATCCCTGCGCCTGCTAGGTACCGTCGGAGAACCTATCAATCCGGAAGTATGGAACTGGTATAAAAAGGAAGCAGGCAAGGATAGATGCCCCATTGTCGATACCTGGTGGCAAACCGAAACCGGCGCCATCATGATTTGTCCGCAAACATTTGATCGGGAAAAACCGGGCGCCGCCTGCCAGCCTTTGCCGGGTATATATCCTGTGCTCCTTGATGAGTCCGGCCAGGAAATCATGGGGCCTGATCACGGCATTCTGGCTATCAAATATCCCTGGCCTGCCATGGCCAGAACCATCGCCGGTGATCACGCCCGTTATCGGCAAAATTATCTGGCGCATGGCTATTACATCACCGGTGATGGGGCTCGTCGCGACGAGGAAGGCGATTACTGGATCACCGGCCGCATTGATGATGTCCTGAATGTGTCCGGCCATAGATTAGGCACCGCTGAGATAGAAAGCGCCATTGTTGCCCATCCCCATGTTGCGGAAGCCGCAGTCATAGGCGTTCCTCATCCCGTAAAGGGTCAGGGCATTCATGTATTTGTCAGCCTGAAACACGGTTTTCAACCCGACAGACAACTGCATGATGAACTTCTAACACAGGTTAAAAACACCATCGGCGCCATTGCCAAGCCAGATGTCATTCAATGGGTGACCGATTTACCAAAAACCCGTTCCGGAAAAATCATGCGCCGGATTTTGCGCAAGATTGCCGGTGAGAATGTATCCGACATGGCCGAATTAGGTGATCTTTCAACGTTAGCCAACCCCCAGGCCGTGGATGAACTGATCAAACCATAAAACGGGAGTCGGAGGCAGGTGACCATTCAAACCATTGATCCAGCCGTGCAATCAGCTGATCAACCCCTTCTTTTTTCAGGGCTGAAAATGATTGCACTGTAATCAAATCCTCCATCAGTTGATACGCTTTACTGACCTTAATTACGGTGTTTTTTGCGTCACTGCGGCTGATTTTATCGGATTTGGTTAACAGAATATGTACTGGAATTTCCCGATCAAGCGACCAGTTAATCATCATCTGATCCAGCTCTTTGAGAGGATGGCGGCAATCCATCAGCAATACCAGGCCTTTCAGACATTGCCGCACTTCCAGATAGTGCGCCAGATGTTTCTGCCACTCCTGTTTCGTTTGCTGTGCCACTTTGGCATACCCATATCCCGGTAAATCAACAAGCCGTCTCGTATCATCAAGACCAAACAGGTTAATCAATTGCGTACGCCCTGGTGTTTTACTGGTGCGAGCCAATTGACGTATGGACGTCAGGCAATTAAGCGCGCTTGATTTTCCAGCGTTGGAACGGCCGGCGAAAGCCACTTCATAACCACTATCCGGAGGTAACTGCTCCACTTTGGCGGCACTTTTTAAAAAGACCGCCTGGGTATAACGATTTATTCGCATAAATTTCATTTTCATTTTGGGATTTTACGCAGGCAGTGTAACATTAAAAAAGGAAGAACCCCTGGGGGAAGCATGAAAAAAATTGTGTTTGCTGTTTTGCTCCTGAATATGCTCATTGCGCAGGCTGCGGATAATACTGGGCAAACAATAGCGGAAAAAGCCGCCGTGTGCGTCGCCTGCCATGGTCAGCAAGGCAACAGCAGCAATCCCGAATGGCCTAATATCGCCGGCCAACACGCGGGCTATCTGCGTAAACAACTGCTGGATTTCAAACAAGGCAAAACCAGAAACGCGCCAGCGATGACCAGCATACTGGCGAACTTAAGCGACGATGACCTTACCTTGCTGGCCGGATATTACGCCGCAATGCCGCTGGCCGAAGGGAAAACGCCGGCAAAATACCTCGAACGCGGAGAACAACTCTACCGTGGCGGGGATTTGGATAAAAAGATTACGGCCTGTATCGCCTGTCATGGCCCCAAAGGAACCGGTAATGGCCAGGCTGGATTTCCGGTACTGTCAGGCCAGCATGCACCGTATACTATTTTGCAACTGCAATTGTTTAAGGATCATAAACGCACCAACGATCTGAATTCCATTATGCAGGATATCAGTGCCCGAATGAGTCAGGAAGACATGAAAGCCGTTGCGTATTATATGCAAGGACTGTATTAATTTTTAAAAGCGAGTATCAATATGTTGAGAAATTTCCTGTTAGTTATCGCCTTATTACTCCCCTTTCACCTGTTTGCCGAAGATTTTGTAGCCGGCAAGGATTATGAAGTCCTCAAAGGAGAACATTCGGCAACGATTCAACCTCCGGTTAAAGTGACTGAATTTTTCAGTTACGGCTGCCCATGGTGTTATCGTATTGAATCCGGTTTGCAAGGTTGGGTAAAACAGCAAAACGGTCAAATCAGCTTTACAAGAGTTCCTGTCGTTTTTAACAACGACTGGTCTTATTACGCCAAGGCCTATTATACGGCCGCGTTGCTGGGATTGGACAACAAATTAAACCCTCTGTTGTTCAAAGCCGTACAGGACAAACAGGCTCATTTGAATAACACCGACGCCATGATTACGTTCTTTACCGAACATGGCGTTGATAACGCCACAGCCCAAAGCGCATTCAAAAATTCAACGACCATTGACATGCAACTCAACCAGGGCGGGGTTTTGATGGCTCGTTTTCATGTGAACGCCGTACCGGCTATCGTTGTAAACGACCAGTATAAAACCGATCTGCAAATGGCGCAGGATGAACAACGTCTGTTTAAGATACTGGATTATCTAGTCCGTCTGAGCCGCCAAAAACACGGGTAAAAACCACAGCCCGCAATAAGGCCGCAGGCCGGATTATGGGCTGCCCGGGCAGGTATGAAATACCACCATCGCGTTTCACGCGACTCAAAACCCTTAAGTTAAATCCTTTCATCGGCTGTACGAGTCGGTGTATTGGAATTTACTTTCTGAGGATCCGCCGATTTTTGAGCGCTGAAAAAAGCGCGTAACTCTTCCGCCAGCCTCAGAAATTCCATATGACTGTTGCTGTTTTTATCAAAATCACCAATCCATTTGCCCTCAAAAGCACACTCCAATATGGCGGTTCTCGAAGAAATCATGGTTTTGAAAGCCAGGCCTGACTTATTTAACTCTTCGACCAGCTGCTCGGAGAGTCGTTGTCGTTTTTTGACCTTAACGCCAAGAATCCGGAATGGTTTTTGTGACATTCTTGGCACAGCTATCGCGTCCGTCAGGTTGTTTTGATCAAGAAAGCTGGGAGAGCAGGGCAAAATGACAAAATCCGAAAGCATGATGGCTTTAAAAGCCGCCGGCATGTAATTGGGTGGTGTATCCAGAATGATAAAGTCGTATTGCTTGCGCAAATGCTCGATCCTGTCCATAGGCTTGTCATCAAACAATTCTTCAATAAAATCGATATGATTATCGCCCTGTTGGGACCATCGAATCGCATCCGGCTTGTCTTTATCCATATCAGCGACAACGACTTTATAACCCTGTTCCTTTAGCGCGCCAGCAAGGTTAACACAAGTTGTCGTTTTGCTGCTGCCCCCCTTTGCCTGACTGACCGCGATTACAAATCCCATGGTGACTCCTTTATGAACGCGATTTGTTCAAACAACATTCTTTATGACATAGTTTTCGCCCATTTATTAATTAACTTTAGCAGAATCTGAAGTGCCCGGGTTTTCCAGACTTAAAATTCCCGTATTAAAATCATAGGCGAATATTTCCGCGTAACGCCCCCAGTCAATCATGGTACGTAAAACCCGATCCGCTTCCTTCTCACTTAAATAATCTTCCAGTTTGGATAAAAAACGTTCCTCAGACACGCGATGCCCGACTTTTTCATCCAAAACCCTGCGGATATAACGAGCCAGCGGTACTTTTTCCAGAAGCCTTCTGGCAAACAACTGTTTCCTTTCCTGTAAATCGGCCTCTGAAAACTGTTTACCCAGCTCACTTAGCTGGATATCCCCGTCCGATACTTTGGCAAAGCCTAATATTTCCAGTGTCTCAAGAATTGGGAACAAATCATCGATGTTCATCATCAACTCATCCGCCAGTTCAGGCAAATCAATACGTTCTTCAAACGATTTCATGGTTTCAATCAAACCCGACAACTCCGAAGGCTCCACATCCGGCAAACGATAACCCAATCCAATTTGCCGCTCCCGTTGGGCCCGCTTCGCTCTTTCTTTAGGGCCTGTGGTCATCAGGGTATAAATATTGTCAACCAGATCCCTAAACTCAGGCGTTTCAGGATTGCGGGGCTGGTGAAGCGTGACCTGTAGTTCGGCGCGAATATAGCCGGGATCGCTGCCAAAAATAATAATGCGATCCGCCAGCATTGCCGCCTCTTCGATATTGTGTGTCACCAGTAAAATGCCGTTCGTGTTGGTTTTTTTATCCTGCCAGATCTCAAGCAAGTCGGACTTCAAATTTTCTGCGGTCAGGACATCAAGGGCCGAAAAAGGCTCGTCCATCAGTAACACGTCGGGGTTGATAACCAGCGCTCGGGCAAATCCAACACGCTGACGCATACCGCCCGACAATTCTTTGGGATAAGCCGATTCAAAGCCGTCAAGCCCGATGATATCAATGGCTTCAATAGCACGTTTTCGACGCTCTTCCCGGCCTACACCCTGCGCTTCCAGTCCCAGCTCCACATTCTCAAGCACCGTCAGCCACGGCATCAGGGCAAAAGACTGGAAAACCATGGCAATCCCGGCTACGGGTTTGGTCACAGCCTGTCCACGATAAGTCACGCGTCCTGACGATGGCGGTACCAGCCCCGCTATAATACGCAGCAGCGTGGATTTACCGGAACCGGATTTGCCAAGTAAAGCAACGATTTCTCCTTTCCGTAATTGAAAATTCACATCTTCAAGAACAAGCAGATCCTGAGCCGAGGCTTTCTTAAAGGATTTACGACAGTTTTCAAGAGCAATAATAGTTTCAGACATAACCGTCTCAATTGAAATTAAAGCGCTCTTCTGCCAGACGGTAGAGAGGGCGCCAGATTAAATGGTTAAACACCAGCACATAAACGCACATCATCGCGGTGCCCAGCGCTATCTTCGGAAAATTACCTGCTATGGTACTGGCGTGGATATATTCACCAAGTCCGGTGGCCCGCAAGGTGGTGTTTCCCCAACTGAGCCACTCGGCAACGATACTGGCATTCCAGGCGCCCCCTGCCGCAGTGATGGCTCCGGTGATATAAAAAGGAAACACACCGGGCAACGCCAGCCGTTTCCACCAGTGCCAGCCTTTCAAACCGAAATTATCGGCAGCCAGATAAAGATCCCGGGGAATGGAAGAGGCGCCCGCAATGACATTAAATAAAATATACCACTGTGTTCCCAGAATCATCAAAGGCGTCACCCATATTTCAACATTCAAATGGAAGCGGACAATGGCAATCACAAAAAGAGGATAAAATAAATTCGCCGGAAAAGCGGCTGCGAACTGGATAACCGGTTGAATTTTCTGGGCCAGACGCGGACGCAACCCAATCCACACCCCAATGGGGATCCAAATCAAGGAGCTGAAAATAATCAACACAATCACTCGGGTTCCGGTTGCAGCACCCAGAATGAAGACATGAACAATATCACTGAATTGCAAATCCGCAAGGATAAATTCCAGCAATAACCACCCGCCCAGTATAATGGCCACGATCACAACGCCGCCCCATAACCAATCCAGTTGTTTCTGGCGGCGATAATCAATTTCCTTACCGGGTTTTGGCCCTTTGCTGCTGAGCCAGGCGGCATTGACAAAATGATCTTTTACTATAGCGACGCCCACTCCGGCTCTTTTCATTAAACGACTGCTGCGAATCAAATCAATCAGCCAGGATTGATATTCCTCCTCATCGGGGGATTGTTCCATTTTAAATTTTTCCGACCAGGCGATAAGAGGCCGGAAAAAAATCTGATCATAAAGAAAAATAACCACAATCATGGTAAGAATGGCATACACCACCGCATGCAAATCGCGCTGCTCGATGGCCAACGCGATGTAGGAACCGACACCCGGCAAACGAATATCCTGATGAGCGACCGCAATGGCTTCCGAAAGCACCACAAAAAACCAGCTTGCCGACATGGACATCATCATATTCCATAGCAGTCCCGACATGGAAAAAGGCACTTCAACCTTCCAGAACCGTTGCCAGGCGGACAGCTGGAACATGGCTGCCGCCTCTTTCAAATCATGGGGCAGCGTTTTTAAAGACTGATAAAAACCAAAGGTAATATTCCAGACCTGGGCTGTGAAAATAACAAAAATGGACGCACATTCCGGCCCCAGCAGACTATTGGGAAACAAGCGAATAAATCCGGTGATGGTGATTGAGAGAAAACTCAACACCGGCACGGATTGTAAAATATCAATCGCGGGAATAATAACCTGTTCGGCGCGTCGATTTTTGGCCGCGAGCGCGCCAACCGCAAAAGTAAACAGCAAGGACAATCCCAACGCAATGAACATGCGCAGCACCGTACGCAACGCGTAAAACGGAAGGTTCGACGGATCCAGGGAAATGGGCAGGGGCTGGCCGAGCTTGTAAGGCGTTGCCATTTGCTGTCCGGCCCAGCCTAGGAAAAACAGGACGGAGAAAACAAGAATCAAAAGCAACAGATCCCAGCGGTTAATAAACCGGCTGACATTTTCGCGGTTGGCAAAATAAAAACGACCATTGCTCACGAAGACTTCTCCCCCAGGATCTGTTGCTTTTTCATTCTTGACGAGAAAAGATGGATAATTGAGTGCCATTTTACGTTTGAATGAGGTAAATAGCGAGTCCCTGTTCATGAATTCAAACGTCGCAAAACGCCGGACAACTGCTTTTGCGGCCGTGGCATGAAAATGCAACGGAACCCGGACCCTGTGAATCGAAAAACAGACTCAGTTTATGGACATTGAATCGTTATGCGCATCCTTTTTACCAAACAGCAGGTCACGAAGATAGGAATCGTTTATTTGGCGTGTATGGTCAAAAAAGGTAAAGTTGGATCGGGCATGTTGAGGTTGTTTTTGCGCAATAAATCGGGTAATGAGCTGTTCGTCAGATAACTCCTCGCCAGAGTCAATATGAGCTTTACAGCGCATATCCTGCCGCAAGCTTGTTTGATCCTCGGAGGAAAGATGGCGAAGAGCCAGTGAAAAATCCGCGTCATTGGTCAGGATATCAGGCAACCCGGGTCGAAAGACGTCAAATACTGTTTTGCGTTGTTGCGGATCAAGCGGAAATATCGCCTGACAAAACTCAAAACCGCTAAAAATCGGGCCAGGCCTTTTATCCACCAGTTTCCGGCATAACGTTTCCATTTGTTTTGCATCCAACAACGCCAGGACATAGCCAAGCTGGCGGCCATTTTTAATGCTTTCCGGCAGTATATCGGCAACGTTCTTGTAAAACACGGTCTGTTTTTCAGGCTCCAGAGATCCGTAGATATCCGCGAATTGACTGCCATTTATGAAAAATTTGCTTTGATTATCATGGTATTGTTCGCAAAGAATGTGACAGAATTCCAGAGGCAAATATCTAAGTCCGATTTTTAGCGATATGAGATCTGCGGTAAAAATCTCGACGGCGTGATCTCCCAGGATACGCATCAAGGCTAGCCGGTGCTCCTCGCTGAGATAACTGAAGAGCCTGACAAAACGCAGGTTATTATCCGAAAAACCGGCGCTCATAGCTTTAAACTGAAGTAAAAAGGCGTCCCTTTGCCTGGAATTGAGTTGCTCCAGCAAAAAAGCCACTTCTTCCAGGTTACCAAGAGCCGTGTCATGATGATTGATGAAGCAGGTAAAAAGGAATTCAAATTTCTCGGGTTGCAATGCCATTAACAATTGATGTAAATCATCACTCCCCTTAATATGGGTTTTCAGTAAGAACAGCAGTTCCTCTTTCACATCCGGTAACTGACTTACGGGCAATAAATGAAACAGTGCCTGCAAGTCAGGCAAAGATTGTACGTTCTGAAAGCCATCCAGTTCCCGTAACAAATCTACAAAAACGATTTGATGGCTGTCCTGGCCGGAAGTCTTCACTTTCATCTGTTTTATCAGAACATCCAGTTTTTCTGCCAGAATTGAAATATATTGCCAGTCTTCTCTGGTGTCTTTAAAGAGAATTTCACCATGTTCGCCCAGGATTTTTTCCAGCAAACCGCTGATGGATTCCACGCAATCAAAAGAGTCCCTGTCTGACTTGTCCAGTATGTCAATTAAGTTGCCAAATGTGCGCTTGTCCGTTCGGGATGTTAATGCCCGCAACTCGATTTGTCGTTCCTTTGGCAAAAGACGCCAGTACTCCATGAATTTGATAATGCCATTTAAGGCATTGACGCCCGCCTCCAGTTCTTTCCCGTCTTCGCCGCCATGTTCGCCGCCTTCTCTCAAAGCCATTATCAACTTTTGCACATGACCGCCAATACTGCCATTTCCCTGTTTACATTCTTGAATCTGTGCAAACGTTTCCATTAATTCACGGCTTTGGGAACTATGTAATCTCAGGCGCGCTTGCTCAGTAACAGACAGGGGCGCGCCATCATAGGGATTGACCAGCTTGTTTATATCAACGTTGCCGTGATGACTCAGGCAGGTTAAGAGCGCGACCGGAATCAACGATTTTTGGTCGTCGCTGAGAATCACTTCATCCAGGGCATACTGATCAATATGATCGCGATAATAAAGGATCTGATCATCAATATGAGTCAGGGTAGGCATCATATACTGATAGGTCGCGAGGGAATTATCCTGTTGATGCAGAATTTTGGCCAGGTCAAAACAGAGTCGGGTCAGGTAATGCCGGTTTTGATCCGTATAGCTTAAAGCGGTTCCGGCAATGTTTTGCCAGCGTTGGGCGAGTAGTTTTTTGACAGCATCCAGACATTCCTGTTCTGATAAATCGGATTTGGCGAGCAGGGTATTTAACTGACCAATAAATCGGGTCGCATCTATATGGAGGATTTTATTCAGGTAATCGGTATTTGAAGCCGATTTTTCATGCTGATTCCCGGCTTCAGCCAGGGCGCCTTTAATTTGCGTGATAAGCATCCCGAATCCTCGTAGATTACAACAGTTATCCTTTATGATTATATTTTAACCGATTGTAACCTGGTTGCCAAAGGATACAAGTACTATTTCTTATTTTATAACCATCATTCATAACCACCTGTTTGCCATAAAAATACCATTAATGAACAATTAATCACTCAAGTGCGTTATAATAAGCCCCAAAAAGCCAGGGTAAAACAATGCACGATATTATCGTAGGTTTTGATGAAAAAAAAATGGGGTACGGCGACATTCTCTTCGCCGCGAAGCTGGCCGGAGAATTGAAACGCGCCTTACTGTCCGAAGGCAGACTGGCCGGTGATATTTATCTGGTCTGTAATGATGACAAACGCGGACTGTCCAAACTTGAAATGTCACGGGCAGATTGTGAATTCGGCATTAATTTCGTGCTGTTTCATGACATGCAGAAGCTGCTTGACAAGGGGATCATCAAACCAGCCGTCATCATCGACGGGCCGGCTCCCATGCTCAACAAATTAATCTACCCCGATGCCATCGCTGTTGTATCACTGGAATATACCTACGGCCCCTTTCAAGCGGCGCAACTGGGGAATTCCTATGCACTTGCCGATAAAGCCGCGCAGAACCATTATCGTGAAGAGCTCATCAACTTTGAACGCCGCATGCTTCAACCTTACCCCAATGACAACAAGATAATACTCAGAACCGGTATCCTCGAAGCGATGGATGAGCGAGGCGTTATTCCAACAAAAGAACTGACGACAATTGGAACCTTGCTGCATCAAACGCAAATAAACGGTGAACCATCCGCAAAACTAACCCGTTTAAAACAGGAGTCGGCCAATCGGCTGAGCCGAAAAATCAAAACGATTATCTTTGGCAAACACAACGAATTGCCACTCGAGAATTATGAAAAATACCATAATCTGACATTCGGATACGGTTACGCCGGCAGTATCGATTTCATCGATATTCATCTTGCCTGTAGCCAAAAAACAATGAAAAACGAAGATATTTTTCTTGTCCATGCCGGTCAGAATCTGCTGCCGCAATTACAAAAACGTATTGAGGCCATTAAAGGGTGGGGGTTCGATAAAATCGTTTATCATGACGTGGATAACAATGAGGAACATATCCTGTATGACAATGGCGCCAAGGGATCTGTTTATCGTTTGCTGCACGCCACACATCTGGATCATGCCCAAATGATCGGACTCTTTGCCGTCTCCGGGCCATTATCCCTGGCCACAGGGGACCAATCGTTTATGGAAGCGATCCAGGCCAACAAAATCATTTGTTACGATTGTTTTCCCCATAAGGAATTATTGTATTCCGCCTACCAGGACAGAGGTGAGCATTATAGCGAAAAAACACGGGAAGCCCTGAAGTTGCTGCGCTTGCGATCCGAGTTGCAGAAAACGCTGCCAACCCGCATCCTGAAAAGACTGGCCAATTTGTTACAGGACGACACGGTAAGGCGTGAGCTATCCGAACTGAATGAAGGAATACGAAAAAATACGTCTCTGGTCAGTCATTATCTGGACATGGTAAAACC
This sequence comes from Legionella spiritensis, assembly GCF_900186965.1. NCBI lineage: Bacteria > Pseudomonadati > Pseudomonadota > Gammaproteobacteria > Legionellales > Legionellaceae > Legionella > Legionella spiritensis. The sequence continues at coordinate 155,357 of NZ_LT906457.1, read as the reverse complement.
TTTTATTCCCCCCATCAGTGATCCTGTCACCAAAGCCGTTATTGATGATGCGTTTAACGACGGCATGCTGACTGAAACAGTGATTCCGGAGCATCTGTTTCTTGCCATTCGCTATGGACGGGAAAACATCGTTCGCTGTCTGCTGGAACATCATCCCAAATGCCTGTTTGAGAACGATGCCTTGGGTAATAACTCGTTTATTGTGGCTGCCCGGAACGGTCAATACAACCTCCTGGCTCTGTTCATACAATACGCCGCTGATCAAAAAATCCCCTTTGCAACAATTAACCAGGCAAACCATCATTTTGCAAGGTATCGTTTTCTCGATTATTTGCCCGACTGCCTTCTTGAGGATGAAGAAAAAATGGCTGGTTTACTGGGCTCTTACGCCGGCGAAGCAAGGAAATATCTGGTTAGAGGCCGTGAAGATTTGTCTGTCAATCCTGTTGGTTTTTTACCTCAATTCGGCTTCTACAAACCGGAAAAGGAAAAAAACAAATGGCTTTTGTTGCAAAAATATATCAATGAGGCGTATGGCGCACCGGATCTGGAAGAATATCAAAAAGCGCGAATCCCGTTTCTTATCGTGGCTCGGGAATATTTACGGCACCAGCCTGAATTAATACCCGTATTTGAAGAAATCAATCAGACTTGCCATCGGGCAGGCTATCGTGACAACTGGATTTACACGCATAGAGACGAGTATCTGGGTATGCTGCAACAAGTTCACGATTTCATTGAATCCTCAGAAAAGAGAAAAGAAACGCTGGGAACCGGTTGGTTACCGCCGCCGCCCCCTTCTTTCTGGCAGGAAATCGAACCAAAATTGCTGGAACAATGCGATTCGGATTTAAACGAGGAACAAATCAAAAATCGATTTTATCCTTTTTTCGTTGTCTTAAGCCTTTTTTTCCAGCACCGCGACAGCCAGGATTTTGAATTACTGCAAAAGCTGGGAGAGGAACTTGAAATACCACCCGGTATTAACGATATATCTCCCGAACGCTACAGCGAATACCTTGCAACGGTGCGGCTATTTATTGAGCGGGAACCGGAACTCATGAAATATTATGATGACGAATGGTTCTCCCAGACACTTGTTTCTTGCAATATGCGCCTATAAAACCTGAATAAAAAAGGACTTTTTTCTATCGGCCAACCGTCCCTCCCCGGCTCGTTTGTTCTTCATGATCACGCGCAATCTTTGCACAATCTTTACACGGCCCTTAATACTCCCTAAAGGTTTGAATTGCATAAATTGCATATAATTATGATTAACAATCAATCATAGAGAGAAAAAAATGAGTGACATCATTGTTAACATTGATGAAAACCAGGGGGGCTTCGGGGATATTTTATTTGCCTCCAAACTCATTGATGAAATTAAAAAAAACCTGCTCAAGGAAGGGAAACTGGTGGGTAATGTTTACCTGACCTCATTTGGCCAGAACAATACTTTTCTCCGGGCCATGCGAAACAGCGGTATCGATTTGGAATTCGGTTTTAATTTCATCCCCACCGGGCAACTAAACAAGTTAATCGAAAGCGGTGACATCAACCCGGCTGTTATCATTGAAGCGCCCACCCCCTCTTTCGGTACCGTGAAATGCCCAAGTGATCAGGTACAAATCCTCAGCGCCAGAGAATATAGTTACGGCCCGTACGAAACGGTAAAACTGGGGAACTCCTATAACCATGCTGAATCAGGCAAAAAAGAAGAATACGAAGTGGCCCTCACCCAGGATGAGAAAAAACGATTGTCCAGTTACAAAACCACGGAAAAAAAGGCTGTTGTCCGAACCGGCCTGATTGAGGAACTGAACGAACAAGGTATACTGCTGACCAGCGAACTGGTCGATTTAGCCCGACTGGAACAAACAGGAAATCAAAAAAAACTGACAGAGCAAAAGGAGTTTTTCCTGCAGGCACTGCCGAAAAAAATACGGCACACGATTTTGCAGGATCAGCAAAACTTAAGCGAATACGAAGAAAATACCGAATTGACTTTTGGCTATAGTCACAAGAGCAACCGTGATTTTCTGCATATCCATAGCGGTTACATCCAGTCGTCCGAGAAAAATCAGGATGTGTTTATAGCCAGCGGCCAAAATAGTGAAACACTGAAAGAACATCTTGAGGAAGTCATTGAGACATTGAAAGAGCAAGGCTTCAGCAAAATCGTTTATGTGGATTATGATAATGACCAGGAAGAAACGCTCTATGACAATGAACAACCCGGCAAAGTCTATCGCCTGATTCACTCCAAAGGCATCCCGCATCCACAGGTCGTCGCCTTAAACGCCATATCAGGTCCCTTGACCCTGGCTTCAGGCGACCAATCATTCGGTGAGGCCATTTCAAGCAATAAAATGCTATGCTATGAAACCTATCCCCATAAACTATTACTTTATTCGTCCTATAAGGAACGAGCCGAAGGTCTGACTGAAGAAACCGGTCATGCCCTGCAGCAAATGAGCTTGCTGCCGGACACGGGGGTTAAAAGCCAACGCAGAGAGGCGCAATCCTTGCACGCCCTCGGTGTGACATTACGTACCAACCCAGCCATCAGGCAGGACATTACCGGCATTAACAGCAGTATTGCCCACAATAATTCACTGGCCGCCCATTTTATCAATCACATCAAACCGGAATTACCTCCGATAAGCAATCCGGTTGATCTGGCAATCATCGAAAACCGTTTCGAATCCGACATGCTGCCGTCAGTACAATACCCGCAACAACTGTTTCTGGCCATTCGTTACGGCAATGAATCCGCGGTGAAAGCCATGCTTAAAGCCAACCCGGATGCCTTAACAGCCAAAGACTCGCTGAATAATAGTGCGTTTATTATTGCGGCACAGCATAATCAATACTCTATGTTGAAAATGTTAATAACCGCTGCAGATAAGCAAGATATGGAATTTTCAAAAATCAACAGTCCCAATCAACAATTTACCATGTGCCATTATCTGTCACCGATTATTCAAAATAACCCGGGGATCATTGCCGATATTTTTGGTTCCTATCAAAAAGATGTGGCAGCACGGCTCGCTATCATCCATCCCAAGCCGATACAAAAAGCACCCGTTCAGCCTGTTTCCGTCAGCAACGTTGGCATGTTTGCCCAAAAGAAACCGGAACCGGTCAGTGCCTGGGAAGAGCTGGAGAAATCGCTGCAAACATTTGAAGACGAAACGCTGGTTATGAGCGCTTTAGTGGTCGCCCGTGAATACCTGAAAGCGCAACAACCTCGATTCGAAAGCCAATACGAACTGGTTTGCCGGGACTGCGAGAATGATCTTGAACTCCCCGCCAACTGGGTCTACAGTCATGTGGAGGAATTTCAACAAATGATTGGGACAGTCCGGGAACACATAGAAAAAACACCGGAGCTTCGTCAGGCAATAGGAACCGACTGGTTACCGGAACCGCCTCCCTTCTTGTCAGAAAGGATTTCAGAAACCATTTTTAATGACATACTGCAAATGGAAGAAGAAGAGGAGATGAAGCAAGCGTTGAAACCCTATGCCATTGTCTTGCGCGAAGCCTTTAAAGATCATCCGGAGGAATATGGTAGTTATGACGAAATCGTGGACATGTGTGAACAGGAATTGAACGTCGAAAAAGATTGGGTCACGCAACATAAGTCGGAATTTCAGGAGATGGTCAAGATAGTCCAGGAGGGTCTGGCATCAAAACAGAAACTCACACCCTACAACCTGGACAGAGTTGACCAACTGCAATCCGGTCCGCAAGTGACTTATGATTAAGAATTCATCTTTTAATCATACTTCGATCAAGACTGTTTCACCCCGTATTTCGATCGCGGCATGGAACTTTTTTCACTCCCGGGTGTCTAATCAAGTGAGCATTTCCCCGAATGCTTATTCCCGTATTCGCCCTCTTTTACGGGAATGCGCTTTTAACATTAAAAGCGCGAAAACTTTCCCCGGCTACCTGGCCGGGGTTTTTTTGCCCGCAAAACCCGTCTACAATATCAACTAACAGGTCTTGCAAAAAAAGGAAAACATCGTGCGTAGATTATCCTGCCTGGGGGTTGCGGTCATTCTGCTGTATCCGGTAACCGGTAGCGCCGCCATTGATGATACGCAATTATCCGTTTGGGCCAACGAAGCCATTGTCGCCACCTACACGTACAATTACAAAAATTATCTCACCAGGCAGCGTGACATCGCCAAATATTTCACTGCGGACGGCTGGATTCAGTACACAAAAGCGCTGAATGCCTCAAAATTACCGGAAACCGTGCAAAAAAATCTCTATTATGTGAGTGCCGTCGCCACCTTGCCTCCGGAAATCAAATCCACCGGCAGCGCACAGTGGCAAGCCACCATGCCGCTTCTGGTCATCTACAAAAATCCCCAGTACAAGCAAAAACAAACACTGAACATTACCATCAATTTCATGCAGGCTCCTTCCGGACAAGGCGTCAGGGGGTTGGTCATTAAAAATCTGCAGGCCAAAGTTGCCAAACCTGCCTGTCAATGTCAGCCGGAGGAAGCAATCAGCCAGCGATAACCCACAATCACCAGATGCAGCACAATAAGAAAAACAAGCAGCCCGATAATAAACGTCAGTTTTTTCGGCATGGCGATATCCAGCGCGGCCTGCCCTGGATCGTTGGGATTATAAAACACATCAATGTCCTCGTTTTTCTCATAAGCCATAGCAACGCGATAAGCCACCTTACGGGCATAGCGGCTGTGCGGCGAGTTATGGGACGTATCGAGAAATAAATATTCCCCGGTGTATTCCCGGCCGTTCACTTCGTAACGATATTCAATTTTCGGCCAGAGACGATGGCCTGCACGCGTCCAGTTAAATAACGTAATACGTCCTTTGGTCAGCAACCATTCCTGACTTGCCTTGATAGCCTTTCTCTCCTGTCTGAAATGCCTGAGCATCAGCAAAAGAACACAAAGCCAGAGAACATCCAGAATACTATGCCAGGGATCCATGTTAGCCCTATCGCTTCTTAAACAATGAATGAAAGATGGCTAAATCCTAGTGCAAATCACAGCCATTAGCAAAAAAACACCAGGTTCTGTGTACCAATTTTTTTCCGATCGAAAACAAGGCAACTATTGTTGCACACCAAATAATAATGTCTTGTAGCCCGTCATGAAGGCGCAGCCGAAATGCGGGAAAACGTTCCTGATTAGCACATCAAACCCGCAATACGGCCGCAGGCCTCCTTACGGGCTACTGCCTTTTCGCAAAAAAATGGTGCGAAGAAAATTTGGTTCACAGAGCCTGGACAATACGAACAAAAATCCATCGCCTTTATCCGTCCGGATTCCACGCCCCACTTGTTACCACAACTGAACTGAGTATAATCATGCCCATGTTGGCAGGAAAAATAAGGACAGCAATGATTGCGAAAACAACACTGCATGCAAATCACGTGGCATTAAAAGCCAAAATGGTTGATTTTCACGGATGGGACATGCCCTTGCATTACGGCTCTCAAATCGAAGAGCATCATGCCGTTCGTAACGACGCTGGAATGTTCGACGTGTCACATATGACCGTTGTTGACATCCTGGGAGCAGGCGGCAGACAATTTCTACGCAGGCTTTTGACCAACGACGTCGATCAACTGGCCCATACCGGCCGCGCGCTCTACAGTTGTATGTGTAACGAGCATGGCGGCATCATTGACGATCTGATTGTCTATCAACGCACCACGGACAATTACCGACTGGTGCTCAATTCGGCAACGCGCGCCCATGATTTGGCCTGGCTGCACGCCAAATGCGAAGGCTTTGCCGTCGGATTACAGGAACGTACGGAACTGGCCATGATAGCCGCACAGGGTCCCAACGCCTTGAACAAGGTCATGAGTGTGCTTACCCCGGCTCAAATTGACGCCGTTTCCACACTCACTCAATTTGAATGCGTGGATGTCGGCGACTGGTTTTTCGCCCGTACCGGCTATACCGGTGAAGACGGACTGGAAATCATTATTCCCGCTACCGCCATCACCGGACTATGGGATTCCCTGTTGCAAACCGGTGTTCAGCCTTGCGGTCTTGCCGCGCGGGATACGCTGAGACTGGAAGCGGGATTACTGCTTTATGGCCAGGACATGGATGAAACAACCACCCCTCTGGAGTCCGGTTTGGCCTGGACCATTAAATGGCAACCGGAAGACAGGGACTTTATTGGTATGGGTGCCTTGCTTTCTCAGAAACAACAGGGTGTACAACGAAAAATGGTCGGTCTTGTCCTGCAGGATAAAGGCATTATGAGAACAGGACAGCGCGTGGTCATCGAAGGGCATGCCGATGGCGTAATTACCAGCGGCACGTACTCTCCGACGCTTGGAAAATCCATTGCTTTAGCCCGGGTTCCGGCCAACACCGGAGAGCAGGTTTTTGTGGAGATCCGAAATAAACTCATACCGGCTGCGGTTGGCAAGCCTCGATTTGTCAAGCTGGGGAAAGCTATCGATCAACAAAAGCCTCAAGGCTTATAATTAAAGACAGAGAGGACAGAAAATGAAGGACTTGAAATATACGCATACTCACGAATGGTTAAAACCCGGCGATGATGAAATGACGATAGGCATTACCGATCACGCCCAGCAGTTACTCGGTGACATGGTATTTGTGGAATTGCCCGAAGAAGGTGATGAAGTACAGGCCGGAGATGAATTGGGTGTTGTGGAGTCCGTCAAAGCCGCGTCTGATTTTTACGCCCCGGTGAGTGGTGTTGTCATTGCCGTTAACGAACAAGTCAGCGCCGAACCGGCCCTGGTAAACAGCGACCCTTACGGAGCCGGCTGGCTGGTAAAAATCAAGGCAAGCAACCCTGATGAACTGAAAGAATTACTCGACAATGAGCAATACCAGAAAGAAATAGCGGAGGAGGTACACTAGCAATGCCTTATATTCCCCACACAGGTGAAGATGTCCAGGCCATGCTGGATAAAATTGGCGCATCCGGCATCGAGGAACTGTTTGATGAAATTCCCGCGTCACTCCGTCACGGTGAATTTAAGCATATACCTGCCGGATTGAGTGAAATGGGTATGTTACAACATGCCCGGCAACTCGCTGATCGCAATCAGAATGGCGTGTGCTTTATAGGTGCCGGATGTTACGAACACCACATTCCGGCCGCCGTGTGGGATATTGCCTCCCGGGGCGAATTTCTGACGGCTTATACGCCTTACCAGGCCGAAGCCAGTCAGGGAACCCTGCAATTATTGTACGAATACCAGACCATGATTGCCGAGTTAACCGGGATGGACGTGGCCAACGCGTCCATGTATGACGGCGCAACCGCCCTGGCCGAAGCGGTACTTATGGCCGTGCGTATCAACAAACGCAGCAAATCGAATCGTATTCTGGTTGCCGGTACCGTTCATCCGCTTTATCGGGAAACGCTGGAAACCATCGTTCGCAATCAGCATATTGAAATCATCACCCTTCCTTTTGACGAGAAACAAGGGATCACCTCATTATCCGCCCTGACACAATATGAGCAGGAAGACGTCACTGCCATAGTAATTGCCCAACCTAACTTTTTCGGTTGTCTGGAACAAGTCGATGAACTCTGCAACTGGGCAGCTTCACATCAGATCATTAGCATTGCCTGTGTCAATCCCGTTTCCCTGGGGTTATTAAAACCGCCTGGTCAATGGGGTAAGGAAGGCGTGGACATTGTATGCGGGGAAGGGCAGCCCCTGGGCGCACCGATGGCGTCCGGCGGCCCTTTTTTTGGTTTTTTCAGTACCCGCATGCAGTATGTGCGCCAGATACCAGGCCGTCTCATAGGACGAGCGGTTGATAAAGACGGGAAAACCGGCTTTACCCTGACCCTGCAGGCCCGCGAACAACATATTCGCCGCGGCAAGGCGACTTCCAATATCTGTACCAATCAAGGCCTGCTGGTGACTGCAGCTACGATTCACATGAGCCTGCTTGGGCCGGAAGGCCTTCATCAGGTCGCGCTGAATTGTCATCATAATACCCGTATTCTGGCGGACGCGTTAACCGCCATCCCGGGTGTTGAGCAAGTATTTACCGCACCTTGTTTTCATGAAGTTTTATTAAAACTCAACCAACCGGTTGATAGCATTCTGACCGAACTCAAGGACCACGGCATTACGGGCGGATACGCCATCGAATCTCATTACCCAAAGTTTGCCAACACCATGCTGGTATGCGCGACCGAAATGCGTACACAGGATGAAATATCCTGTTATGCCAATACCCTCAACCAAATCATGAGCAAGAGAGGCCGCTGATGTTTATCGTGCAACTGACTTACAAAACACCGATGAATGAGGTGGACAAATACCTGCAGGCACACCGTGAATTTCTCGAATACCATTACAAACAGGGTTTACTGATCGCGTCCGGACCGATGAAACCACGGACAGGAGGCATTATCATTGCCGCAACAGGCGATCGCACCCATCTGGAGAGCGTCTTGAAACAAGACCCCTATTATCTGGCAGAAATTGCCGATTATCAGATTATTGAATTTACACCGGTCAAACACTGCGAGGAATTAAAGGGAATCATCCAGAATTCGGAGGGCAAACTATGTTGATATTTGAACGATCACAGGGGACAAGACAGGCTGTTGCCCAATCCCCCAAAGCCTGTACACAAAAAACTGACATTCCCGCTCATTTTTTACGGGAACAGTTACCTCGCCTTCCCTCCTGTTCCGAGTTACAGGTGGTTCGGCATTATACGGGGCTTTCCCAGAAAAATTTTTCCATCGACAGTAATTTTTACCCGTTGGGTTCCTGCACGATGAAATATAACCCCCGAGGTGTTCATAAGGCGGCTATGATTCCGGGCTTTAATCAACGCCATCCTCTGGCGCCGGAAAAATCAAGCCAGGGTTATCTGGAAGCCATGTATACCCTTCAGAATTATCTGGCCGAAATTACCGGTATGGCAGGCGTGTCGCTAACACCTATGGCCGGCTCGCAGGGAGAGTTCGCCGGGGTTGCGATGATTAAGGCTTATCATCAATCCCGCGGCGATACCGCCCGGGATGAAATACTCATCCCGGACGCGGCACATGGTACCAATCCCGCATCGGCGGTTATGTGCGGCTTCAAGGTCGTTGAAATTGCAACGGGGAAAAACGGCGATATTGATCTGGAGGCGCTACGGCAAAAAATCGGTCCTCGTACAGCGGGCATTATGTTAACCAACCCCTCTACATTGGGATTGTTCATGCGCCAGATTCAGGACGTTGCCGCGATGGTTCATCAGGCCGGAGGACTGCTTTATTACGACGGAGCCAATTTGAACGCCATTCTCGGCAAGGTAAGACCGGGCGACATGGGTTTTGACGTCATGCATTTAAATTTGCATAAAACCTTTGCCACGCCCCACGGCGGGGGAGGGCCGGGAGCCGGCCCCGTTGCGGTCGGAAAAAGGCTTCTGCCGTTTCTACCCTTGCCAGTGGTGATGAAGGATGATGAACAACAATACCGCTGGGCGACACGTCAGGATTATCCCAACAGCATTGGCCGACTGTCCTGCTTTATGGGTAATGCCGGCATCCTTTTACGTGCCTATTTTTACATTAGGGTATTAGGCAGGGAAGGGTTGTTGCGAGTTTCGGAATACGCCACCTTAAACGCCAATTATCTGTTAACGACCCTGACCCAGGCGGGGTATAAGCCAGCTTATCCGGGCCGGCGCGCCAGCCATGAATTCATACTGACCCTGAATCAGGAAAAAAAGTCGTATGGCATTACCGCGATGGATCTGGCCAAGCGCTTACTGGATTATGGTTTTCATGCGCCAACAACCTATTTTCCTCTTCTGGTTCCCGAATGCCTGTTGATAGAACCGACTGAAACCGAATGCAAGGAAGAACTGGACGGCTTCATATCGGCCATGCAGGCGATACAAAACGAAGCAAGAAAAAATCCGGCCCTGTTAAAAGACGCACCGTTTACCATGCCCATCAAACGACTTGATGATGTTCGTGCCGCGCGTGAACTGGATCTGAATTTTTACAGCAAGCATCATTAATATCAGAGTTTGTAGTCCGTCATGGAGGCGAAACCGAAATGCGGGCTACCGATTTTTTACGAAAAACTGCCCTTGCAAGATTATATCAAATCGACAGATTCCGATTCTAAAAATATTTAAAAATAAAACACATAACTCCAAATTATTGTTTATACTTAATAAAAATTATGTGAATTTTGCATATGGAGCTCAATTCAGGGACTTTATTCGCAAGACAGGAGATTTTTAATTGCTCCGGATCAGTATGCGCCTATGAATTGCTCTATCGTGAAGGGAACTATCCGACCTCCAATCTCCCTCCCGGTGAGAGTGAGCAAGGTGACCGCGCCACCTCCTTCGTTATCTCGCATTTGTTTACCCACCTCAATTTTGAAACCATACTGGGTGCGCATCCCGCCTTCATCAATTTCACTCGCAAGCATCTCCTGGAGGAAATACCGCTTTTATTGCCCAAAAATCGCATAGTCATCGAAATACTGGAGAATACCCTCGTTGATAACGAGTTGCTGACAGTCGTTGCAAAGCTTGCTAAAAAAGGCTACAAATTCGCCCTTGATGATTTTGTCTATCATAAGGAGCTGGAACCGCTCATCGACATGGCCAATATTATTAAAATTGACGTATTGAACTTAAGCAAAGAAGACGTATTAAAGCAATTGAGCCACCTGCAACACTTCAAAGGCCGGCTGCTGGCGGAAAAAGTGGAAACCCGTCGGCAATTCGCTCATTGCAAGGAACTTGGTTTCGATTTGTTTCAAGGGTATTTTTTTAATCACCCCGATGTGATTCTTGGCCAGAAAATCTCGGAAAACAAAACCCACCTGCTGAAGTTGCTGACAGAAATCCATAATCCCAATATTCAGATGCAGCGTATCGAGGAAATGATCCTGCAAATTCCCAAACTTAGTTACCGCATCCTCAGGCTTTCAAATTCCGCAGCCTTGTATGCCGGTAAAAAAATCGAGACTCTTCTGGATGCCATTCAGCAACTCGGATTAATTCAAATTCGAGACTGGATCAGCCTTATACTGATATCAAGTCTTGATGATGTGGCGTTGTGCTTGCTGGAAAAAACCCTGATTCGCGCCAAGATGTGTCAATCGCTCGCTCGTCATGGTGGTTTCACCAACCCCCACCTGGCTTACACCATAGGAATGCTGTCTTATCTTGATGCCATATTCAACGAACCAATGGACACCCTGCTCAGTAAAATTTCATTGAGTGAGGAATTGAACAACGCCTTGCTGCACCATGAAGGCAAACTGGGGCGCGTGCTATCGGAAGTGAAATATTATGAACAAGGTCAGTTTGACAAATTAAACGACTCGCAATTTACCATGCCGCATTTCTCTTCGGCATATATGGCAGGTATCGAGCACTGCAACGAAATTCTGTTATTGATTAAATAGCAGGGTCTGGGCAAGACACCCTGACATCCTGAAAATGAACCAATGATATCTACCTGTCAAAACTGGAAAAACTGTCTGTCCGTCTTCTTTTCTTCATAAAAATGTCCTGTGCCGGACAAAACAACTAATTGTTTTTAAATTAAATAAAAAAACTTTGCGTTAAAAAAAATAATACGTTATAAAAGAATGATTCGGCTCAAGGATTGACCGATAAAGAAGGACAGCGTTGCATTGGCATGCGCTGATTACATGATTTTTTCATGGAGTGAAAAATGAACAGTAAAGTATTCTCACAACGATTTAACCGAGAATTATCACTGTTGGGTTTTCCCGAGGAGCTTGGGGAAAAAACCAAAGCCGTAGCGAAAGTTTTCGGCGTCACACGTCATCTGGCGAACGCCATGATTTTTGGGCATTTATTACCCTCATCCGAGCAATTGGATAAAATTGCCGAGATTCTGGAGGTATGCCCTCAATGGTTGAGCGGTATTTCCGACAGAAAAAAAGCGTACACCGGGAAAGAGACCAGCGAGAGCGTGTAGTCTGTCCTGAAGTCGGTTATACTAGTACCGTTTTCATTTGGCACTATTTTTTTACAAACGTGATCCCGCATTCCGCTTCCGCCTTCATGACGGGCTACATGTTTTTTGTAAAAGAACCGTAGCCCGTAAGGAGGCCTGCGGCCGTATTGCGGGTTTCATGGTCCAATATTGTACCAGAAGAACAGGTGAGTACCCGGAGATGAACGATATCCCGCATTTCGGCTTCGCCTTCATGACGGGCTACATGTTTTTTGTAAAAGAGCCGTAGCCCGCAAGAAGGCCTGCGGCCGTATTGCGGGATTGATGTCCCAATATTGTCCCGGGAGAACAGGTGTGTAGACATCTCACAACGTGAAGCGAAAATGTGAATAATTGAGAACCATTGAGACCGTGAATGAGGCGATTTAAACCATGGAATGCTTGAGTTATTGTATTGCCAATGCCATCGATCTGACCCGCCTGGACAATCATTTCAAGTCAAAGATAGCCGGTTATTCTTCAATACGATCACGAGATGTTTTAAAACTCAGTCCAACCGATCCTAAAAAATACACCCTGTTTATTTTTAAAAACGGCACGATTGTAACCTGGGGCATTAAACGCCATCAAATCAACACCTATCTTGACACCATCAAAATGTTTATTGAAAAACCGACGGCTTTTCTTGTCCAGGATGAATTCATCTACCGTATCGGCGATAAAATCGCTATTGAGCCGCATGATTATTTTGATGTTGACTGCCTGACTATTGAAGAAAACAGCGACGAATTAAAGCTCAGTTTATCCTATGGTTTTTCGCAATCGGTAAAACTGCAATATTTTGAAACCATTATTGAAGCATTGATTGAAAAATACACGCCATTAATCCGCAGCCTGTCGAGCAAGGGACATATGCCTATTTCCCGCAATCAGATCCGTCAGGTGATTGGTGAGATTCTGGGGGCCAAAAGCGAAATGAACCTCATCAGTAATTTTCTATATCATCCCAAGTATTTTTGGCAGCATCCTACCCTGGAAGAATATTACACCATGCTGGAACGTTATCTGCATATCCAGCGACGAGTCAACGCCATTAACCACCGCCTGGATACGTTGAATGAAATTTTTGATATGTTCAACAGCTATCTGGAAAACCGTCATTCCCATAGTCTGGAAGTGATTATCATTGTATTAATCGCCATTGAAATCATTTTCGGTGTTTTGAATATTCATTTTTAGAATCCGCATTTCATGAATCGTATTAAAAAGCACTTTCCACCTGACACGTCCTTTAAAACAGAATTACTGGCCGGCCTGACCACTTTCCTGACCATGGCCTACATCGCTTTTATCAATCCGGCCATTCTCCATAAAGCAGGTATGGATCAAGGTGCTGTTTTTACCGCGACGTGCCTGGTCACCGCCTTTGCCTGCACCTTAACGGGATGGTGGGCCAATGCGCCAATAGCTATCGCACCGGGTATGGCGCTTAACATCTATTTTTCCTATAGCCTGGTACAGGGCATGGGCATTGACTGGCAACACGCGCTGGCCATGGTTTTTATTTCAGGCGTGATTTTTTTTCTACTGACCCTGACCAGGCTGAGGCGCTTGCTGCTTGAGGCCATCCCGCCCAACCTGCAAGTGGCAATCCTCGTGGGTATCAGTCTGCTGATTGCCTTGATTGCCTTGAAAAACAATCAGATCATCGTCATGGACGCGCACGGTTTTATGAGGCTGGGCGATATGACGACGTTGCAAAACGGCTTGTTTTTCCTTGGCTTCCTACTGATTCTGGTCTTTGATTATTTTGCCGTACCGGCAGCTATCATTCTGGGGATTTTAAGTATCAGCCTCCTCAGTCTTGTGTTTGGCCTCACAACCTGGCAAGGCGTCATGGCCTGGCCGCCATCCATGGCGGCAACTTTTCTCAAGCTTGATTTTTCCGGATTATTCTCCGTTACCGGCATAAAAGCCATTTTCACCTTTTTTCTCATTGCCTTGTTTGACGCGACCGGCACATTGATGGGTTTATTGAATCAATCGGTTTTAAAACAGGGCGAGGATTACCAGCAACAATTCAGCAAAAGTTTGTCTTCCGACGCCGCAGCCTCCACTTTGGCAGGACTTTTAGGCTCTGCGAGTACCTCTCCGTTCATCGAATCGGCCGTCGGTATTGTGGCCGGAGGACGTACTGGCGTAACCGCATTGGTCGTTGCAGCCGGCTTTCTGTGCATGCTGTTTTTCTTTCCTCTTGCGCAGATGATACCGGGCTACGCCGTTGGTCCGGCGCTTCTGTATGTCGCCTGTTGTATGATGAAACATCTGGCTAATCTGGAATTAACCGACATCAGCGAAACGGCGCCCTGCCTTATCACCATCATGATGATCCCTTTTACGTCGTCCATTGCCGATGGCATAGGAGGAGGCATCATTCTCTTCACGTTCCTGAAACTGGTTGCACGCCAGCGCCCTCATCCGTTGCTTCTTGTTTTAAGTCTGATTTTTTTGTTGTTCTTCTGGCTCGGTTAATGTCCGATAAACCTGAACGCAAATCCTGTCGCAACCACATGGATGCTCCGGTCATATATTCCTTATTGAGTCTTATCCGTATAAGCTAGTACCACTTCCATTTGGTTTTGACAGGCGCCTGTCATTCCCGCGCAGGCGGGAATGACAAGAAACGGCGCACTTTGTGCAATGCTACCTGTCAAAACCAAATGGAAACAGTACTAGCTGGTAGTCGTGATACTCATTATTGCAAAGTCATTAACTGTAGCAAGGAACAGCAAATGCTTGAACAGTCTCTGCGCCACCATTATCAAAAATTTCTGGTTGATCCTCTGGTAAACAAAATAGATCGATTGTTTTCACCTGTACACATTACCCTGTTATCCGGTGTTCTGGGACTATTGTTCATACCGGCCTTGCTGATGGGATATACGATCCTGGCCATTGCGCTTCTGCTGGCTTCCGGCTATTGCGATACTCTGGACGGTTCGCTTGCCCGTCATCAAAACAACCCGTCCTCCATCGGCTCCGTGCTGGATATCATGATGGACAGATTCGTCGAGTTTACCGTCCTTTTTACGTTTTATCTTCTGAACCCCCAGGAAAGGGCGTTGACTGTGATTCTCATGCTTGGCAGTATCCTGCTCTGTATTACCAGTTTTCTGGTTGTCGGTATTTTTACCCAAAACGATTCTCATAAAAGCTTTCATTACAGCCCGGGACTGATGGAGAGGGCGGAAGCGTTCTGTTTCTTTATCGCCATGGTACTGTTACCGGATTACTTCAACATGCTGGCGATCGTATTTACCGTTCTGGTCTGTATAACGGCCCTGATCCGGATTCGACAATTCGTTCGGGCTGAATTATGGTTACGTAATAACTGAATCAAACGGATTATGCTATGATGTTTTATATATCAACGAGAACTATTATGTACAGGCTTTTACTCTGCTTTCTGCTCGTTACCAACACCGCTTTTGCCAAAACGGCACAAGCTATTTTTGCCGGAGGATGTTTCTGGTGCGTGGAAGCCGACTTTGACAAGGTCAAGGGTGTTTTGGCAACCATATCAGGCTTTGATGGCGGCTCTACTGAAAATCCGACCTATTCCCAGGTTTCCGCAGGCGGCACGGCATACGCCGAGTCGGTCAAAGTCATTTATAATCCGGATCAGGTCAGTTATCGTCAATTAGTCGATTATTTCGTTCATCACATTGACCCGACCGTAAAGGACGCCCAGTTTTGCGATCATGGCCATCAGTACCGAAGCGCTATTTTTTACCTCAATGATCAACAAAAGAAAATCGCCCTCGCGGCTAGAAAATCGCTGGAAAAACAATTTAAACAGGTTTACACGGAGGTGGTTCCCTCTACCCGGTTTTATGCCGCAGAAGGGTATCATCAGAATTATTATCAGAAAAATCCCTTGCGCTACAAATATTATCGTTACCGTTGCGGCCGGGATCAACGTGTGAAAGAGGTGTGGAGCCATGCGAAAAACTAAACGGATATTAACAGGACTGGCTGTATTTCTGCTTGCCGGCCAACTGATGGCAGAGTATGTGCCTGACTTTGACAAGGCAAAGAGATTGAAGGAATTAACCCCCCTGCAATATCAGGTTACTCAGAAATCAGCCACTGAAAAGCCTTTTGAAAATACCTACTGGAATAACAAGAAAGAAGGCATTTACGTCGATATCGTATCGGGCGAACCCTTGTTCAGTTCAACGGATAAATTCGTTTCCGGTACCGGTTGGCCCAGTTTTACCAAGCCTGTCGATCCGCAATTCATTGTCCAGAAAAAAGACCGGACATGGTTGTTTTTTGTTCGCACCGAGGTTCGCTCCAAATACGGCGACTCCCATCTTGGCCATGTTTTTCATGACGGACCGAAACCAACCGGTTTGCGTTATTGCATGAATTCGGCCGCGATGCGTTTCATTCCTAAAAAAGACATGGAAAAAGAAGGTTATGGACAATATCTCTACCTCTTCGAAAATTAACGCATTCATACGACGCTTTATCCCGTTAATTCTGCTGCTTTTGCTGCTTGTTCTTTTTTTTAGTTTCGGCCTGCAGAATTATTTAAGCTTCAAGTCCCTGCAACAACACCACCAGGCGTTGGAGCAGTGGACCAATGACCATTACGTTCAGGTCGCACTCCTGTTTTGCCTTGTTTATATCGTGGCGGTGGCCGTATCGATTCCCGGAGCGGTTTTTCTGACGCTGGCAGGCGGATTTCTGTTCGGGCCGTTGGGGGGCACCGTTTATGTCGTATTGAGTGCGACACTGGGGGCAACACTGTTGTATCTGGCTGTGCGTCTGGCCCTGGCTGACTGGATGACTAAAAAAACGGCCGGACGGCTGGCTGCGATGCGGGACGGGTTTCAGCAAGACGCTTTCCATTATCTGCTGGTACTGCGCCTTATTCCAGTTTTTCCTTTCTGGCTGGTGAATATCGTTCCGGCCTTGCTCAACGTCCCTGCCCGTCTGTTCATTACAGCCACGCTGATCGGCATTATTCCGGGCACATTTGTTTATGTCTCTATTGGCAATGGCTTAAACGCCATTTTTGCCAGTGGCCAGACGCCTAATCTCGCCATTATTTTCAAACCGGTTATTTTACTGCCTCTCCTTGGCCTGGCTTTACTGTCCTTGTTACCGATAGCCTACAAACGATGGGTCAAAAAAAATAAACCGCAAAACAACCATTGCGCGAATGATGATTCCTTTGACTAGGGCGCGTTTTTAAAGCAAATTTTTTCCGGCAGGGTGATGCTATGAAACTTTTCTGGCTGCTTGTTTTACTGATTAACGCAACTATCCCGGCGTACGCGGATCAGAGTTTCGCCCTTTCCGAGCACCTGGCTGCGGGACAGCAAGTGCTGCTGAAATTTGATCCCCAGACACCCGGGGAGAAAAACACCTTGCTGCATTTAAATAACGGGCTGGCCGTGACTTATGGACATATCATCAGCTTGGGTGATC
This sequence comes from Legionella spiritensis, assembly GCF_900186965.1. Classification (NCBI taxonomy): domain Bacteria; kingdom Pseudomonadati; phylum Pseudomonadota; class Gammaproteobacteria; order Legionellales; family Legionellaceae; genus Legionella; species Legionella spiritensis. The sequence continues at coordinate 137,894 of NZ_LT906457.1, read as the reverse complement.
TCTTTGGCGTAGTGGGCAAACCGGTCGCGCTTGGAAAAAATCAAACGGCACGGCGTCAGCGTTTTCTCGCCGCCTTCGCCACTCTGGCCGAAGAAAAAAGTGCCGTTACTGAGGCAATCCAGTTGAATCAGGTGATAGCGAATGAATTAAAAACTATCGAAGACGCAAGGAAAGCCGGGGAATCACCGGAAGAGGTTTACCGGCGCATTGGCAATGAAGTGGGGCGTCAGATTAATTGTATTACCGGTGGCGGTTGTACCAGTTCCGGCTGGTGGCTGGTACCGGGACGTTATTTAAAACTCGCCATGAAAAACTACGATCATTTTTCACCCTTTGCTGAAATAGCTTATATCACCGGCCATCAGTTAGCCATTGAGCAGGCAATAAGAGCGCATCACAGCGGTAAGCGGGGCGATCTGGAACAGGCTTACGCGCTTGATGCGCTGGCCTGTCATTATTTATCCGATTTATTTGCCGCAGGGCACTTGCGCACTCCGCGAAGAGAACTACAGGAACAAATTACTCCTGAAGTCGTTGGTTCTCTTCTCGCTAACTACATGCATAACGAAGAAAACGAGCAAGGCATCCGCGTTCATAACGGCCATGGTCATCACTGGTCGGTATTCGGGGATTTCTCCTATTTCAATTCGGCCAATAAAGAAAATCGGCAACAACTGGCCAATGCCCTGCAACATTCCGTCGATGACATTTTTACCGCTTACTACCAGGGTTACTCCGCACCGGCAACCGATAATTCAGGCGATATCCCCCAGGCTGATGAATACGGCCCGGAAGCAAAAGAGGCGATCTCGGCCTTGTTTTACTGGGATCAGAAAAGAAAAAAACTGATGCGGAGAAAGGATATCACCAATCCTCATGACCAAAGCTGGACGGACAACTGGTGGGGCTGGAGTACCTTGCTTGCTTTAAAAAAGCATTATGGCGTTGAACCTGACATGCAACCGTATTGGAAAAAACTGATCCATGAACGTGCCGAAACGAAATTGCCTGCTTCGGAAAGAAATACGATATCATATAACAGTAAAAAACCTGTTAATGACAAAGTATATGGCAAAAAATAAAAATTTTGTGCAATAATTAAATTATTTTCATAAGAGCTATCATGTTAATCTGTAATCGCCAAGTCACCGAATCACAGTTGCAAGCCCTTGACGAACTGGCCGAACTCTGTAAAAAAAACGACGGCGGCTTACCGGCTTTGTACCGTCATATATTAATCCATAAACGAGACGCTGAAAGTAACGTCTTTTTTTACCAGAATGACAAACTGATTGCCTTTCTTGGCGCTTATTTTTTTTATACCAACGCGTGTGAAATAAGCGTTATGGTCGCACCAACCCATCGCCGGCAAGGGATAGCGACGCAATTGGTGGAAACCATACTGCCTCTGGTGATTGCCAAAAATCTGGATATTATGGTTTTTTCCACCCCAACCGCCCTGCATGATCACTGGCTGCCCAATCTGGGATTCAGTTACCAGCAAACGGAATACCACATGCAACGGGAGGGTTACGACCCCATTCTCAGAAACAACCCCAAACTTGTCATACGCAAAGCGACGGAAGAAGACGTCGACACTCTGGCCACCATTGACAAAGCCTGTTTTCAGGACAGCTTTTCCAGCATGCCCCCTCATTTTTACAACTTGCTGAATGACAACAACTATTCCCTGTTCATCGCACTGCACCAGAACAAACCAGTCGGGAAGGCACATATTCACTGGCAAGAGAACCTTGCTTTTTTCTCCGACATTGCCATTTTACCGGAATTTCAGGGTCAAGGATTAGGCAGCGAACTTCTTTCTTTCTGTATCAATCAGGCGTTAACCCAGGGTAAAGCCAAAATTGCCCTGGACGTTGAAACCAGCAATCGTCATGCACTGGATCTCTATTTACGACACGGTTTCAAAATAGTGCTTGAACGCGATTACTGGTATATTCCTGTCGCCCAGCTGCAAAAGATGCTTGCGGCAAGAAAAATGAATAGCAACCTCACCTGAGGTGAAAAATAAGCCGTAGCTGACAAGACCGTCGCTTTTTCCCGGTAAAGTCATAATTCGGCTTGACAGATTTTCTTGCATCCCATTAGTATTGCTTTTTATCGCTTATGGAAAGCGCGAAGGGTAAGGAATGAAAAAAAGAGTAGTCATCACCGGCATGGAGATTGTATCCTCCATCGGTTGCAGTCTTGAAGCCTTCTGGCAGGCAGCCGTAGCAGGACAATGCGGAATTAAACATATAGAAAATTATGACGCAACCCCTTACCCCACCCGAATTGCGGGGGAAATCAGGGATTTTTCCCTTGATCATTTGCCGGAATTTAACAAAAGCAGACGTTATCCCCGCGCGACCCAATATGCCCTGTATTGCTGTCACCATGCTATAGAACGGTCGGGTCTGGAACCTGCGGATCTGTTGCACGGCGGAACCTTTATAGGCACAAGTCTGGGAGGGACGCCGGAACTGGAGTCTGCCTACAAATCGTTCTTCCTTGAAAGCTGGAAAAAAATACCCGCGTTAAGCGTCATTCGCGGTATGCCCAATTCGGTTGCCAATCACATCGCCATTGCCTTTGGCTTGAGAGGCCCCAACTCCACGGTTTCCAACGCCTGCGTTTCCTCTGCGGAAGCCATAGGCAACGCCTATCAACAGATTGCCCAGGGACGCCTGTCCGTTGCGGTATGCGGCGGCACCGAATCCCTCCTCTGGGAATCTCTGATGGCCGCCTGGTGCAAGCTGCGGGTTATGTCGACCAATAATGAACAGCCGGAACAATCCTGCCGTCCTTTTGATAAAAATCGTGACGGCATGGTTATGGCCGATGGCGCCGCGATATTAATTCTGGAAGAATTACAACATGCCAGGGCAAGGGGAGCCAACATTTTGGCTGAAATCGTCGGATTTGGAGCAAGTTGCGACGCGTATCATGTCACGGCACCCAGCAGCCAGGGACAAATTCAAGCGGTCAACACCGCTCTGGACGACGCCAGACTTGGTACGGGCGACATCCAATACATTAACGCCCACGGCACAGGAACTGTGCTCAACGATATCATCGAGACGGAAACCATCAAAACGGTTTTTGGTAAACGCGCCTACGAAATCCCGGTTACGGCCCAGAAAGCCATGACCGGACACGCCATCGGTGCCGCCGGAGCCATGGAAATTGTTGCGACCATATTAAGTCTTAAAAACGATATTCTGTTGCCCACCATTAATTTACACAATCCGGATCCCGCCTGCGATCTGGATTACATAGCCAATCATGCCCGCAAACAGCGCGTAGATATTGCCTTGTCGCAACATTTCGCCTTTGGTGGCGCCAATGCGGTGATGCTGCTGCAACGCGCACCCTGACCATAGAAAAACAATTCCTGATCTTATAAACGAGAAAACGTCGCAACTGAACTCGCATCGCGCTATAATCCCTCTATTTTGCAGGATCGATAGGTTAGTTAATGAATGCATCGTTGTTTGAAATAGCAAATTTAGTGCAGGGTATCGTGATTGGTAACGAGCAAATAACTATTACCTCGCTTTCACCCATAGATAATATTATGACCGGCTCCCTGGTGTTTGCAGATGGCAACGACAACCTGAAAGCAGCGGAACAATCGGCGGCTGGTGCCATACTGGTTAACCGGCAAATGACCAGCAAGGAGAAACCGGTTATTCAGGTTGCCCACCCTTTCAAGGCATTCATTCAGTTGCTCAATCATTTCTATCCACGCAGCCAACCGATTCCAGGCATACATCCGACGGCGGTTGTCGCGGACGATGCCGTCCTGGGCAAAAACATCACCGTCGGTCCTTACTGCGTCATCGAATCAGGTGCGGTCATCGGTGATAACTGCATCATTAAAGGGCATGTCAATATCGGCAGAAACGTCATCATCGGCGAACATTCCGTCATACACCCGCATGTGACCATTTATGACGACTGCCAGCTTGGCGCTCGTGTCTGTCTGCACGCTTCCAGTGTGATAGGCTCTGACGGGTTCGGATATACGTTTGTCGATGGGCAGCACCTTAAAATGCCGCATCTCGGCAATGTTGTCATTGAAGACGATGTCGAAATTGGTGCCAATACCGTCGTAGACCGCGCCACGATGGGAGCCACCGTGATTGGTGCCGGCACCAAGATTGATAACCTTGTCCAGGTTGCCCATTCCGTCAAATTAGGCAAGCGTAATATCCTCTGCGCCTTTACCGGCATAGCAGGCAGCACAACCAGCGGCGATAACGTGATTTTTGCGGCCAATGTCGGGGTTAGCGATCATGTTCGCATTGATGACGGCGTCATTCTGGCCGCTCGCGCCGGCGTTCCGCCGAAAAAACACTTGCTGGAAGGAAATGTTTATCTGGGCAATCCCGCCAGACCCCGAGACAAGGCTATTGAGCAGGAATTGTCACTGACTCGCATTCCCATGATGCGTAAAAATCTGAAATCATTAAGTGAAAAGGTCAATGAGCTAGGAGCTCGCCTGGCCCAATACGAAGAGAAAGAGCAATGACCGCCCCCCTGATTCTGGTTGATGGTTCCTCCTATTTTTTTCGCGCCTTCCACGCCCTGCCTCCCCTGACCAACTCCAAGGGACAACCTACCGGCGCGATTTACGGGGTGGCTAATATGGTAAAACGGCTAATCAAGGATTACCGGCCGGAACAAATCGCCGTGGTCTTCGACAGCAAGGGCAAAACATTCCGGGATGAATGGTATCCGGAATACAAAGCCAACCGCCCGCCCATGCCCCCTGAATTGAGCAGCCAGTTTCAACCGTTAATGGAGCTGCTAACCGCCATGGGGTTGCCTTTGCTGATTATAGACGGCGTGGAGGCGGATGATGTCATTGGAACGCTGGCGCGACAAGCCACTTCCGGGAAACAGGATGTGGTTATCTCCACCGGTGATAAGGATATGGCTCAATTGGTCAACCACCATGTGACGCTGATCAACACCATGACCAGCCAGCAATTGAATGAACAAGGCGTCAAGGAAAAATTCGGCGTCACTCCAAAGCAAATCATCGACTATCTGACACTGGTGGGCGACACGGTGGATAACATCCCCGGCGTTCACAAATGCGGGCCAAAAACGGCCGTCAAATGGCTGGAGCAATACCAGACTCTGGACAATTTGATCGAACACGCCGATGACATCACCGGCAAGATTGGGGAATCGCTGCGAGCAAGTCTTGATCATTTACCCCTTTCCAAAAAACTGGTGACCATCAAAACGGATCTGGAACTGCCCCTCTCCTTTAACGAGTTGACAATTACCCCCCCAAAGCGCGATCAATTAATCAGCCTGACCCGGGAACTGGAGTTCAAATCCTGGTTAAAAGAGTTATTGGAAGAGGAAGGGCAACAATCGGCCGACGGCGATGACAACACCAACACGGCCAACCATTACACCATTATCACAACACAGGCGCAATTTCAGGACTGGCTTCAGCAATTAAACCATTGCCAGCAATTTTGCGTAGATACCGAAACAACCAGCCTTAATCCTCTGGAAGCTGAAATTGTAGGCATCGCTCTGGCCATTGAAGCCGATAACGCCGCTTACATTCCCCTGGCGCATGAAGATGATTGCCAGCAACTGCGCCGTAATGATGTGCTCAATGCCCTGAAACCCCTGCTTGAAAACAAGGACATTGGCAAAATCGGCCAGAATTTAAAATACGATTACAATGTTTTTAAAAACTACGACATTACGTTGCATGGTATCGTTTACGATACCATGCTGGAATCCTATATTTTAAACAGCAGTGCCGGACGCCATGATATGGATTCACTGGCATTAAAATATTTAGGCTATAAAACCATAAGCTTTGAAGAAGTCGCCGGAAAAGGCGCCAGACAATTGCGCTTTGATCAGATCCCGATTGCCAGTGCCGCACCCTATGCGGCCGAAGACGCCGACATTACCCTGAAACTGCATCAAACGCTCTTTCCCATGCTGGATGATCGCCTGCGCCATGTATTGACTAATATTGAAATACCTCTGCTCACCGTACTGGCTGATATTGAACGGCATGGTGTCATGATTGATGAAATATCATTGGCCCTGCACGGTAAACGACTCAAGGAGCGTATGGCCGCGCTTGAAAAAGACGCTCTGGATCTGGCCGGCAAACCCTTTAACCTGAACTCACCCAAGCAATTGCAGGAAATTTTGTTTGATCAATTGCAATTACCGGTGCTGTCCAAAACTCCGACGGGCCAACCTTCCACGGCGGAATCGGTCTTGCAGGAGCTGGCTTTCGATTATCGTTTGCCGGCCGTCATTCTGGAATACCGCAGCTTGAGCAAACTGGTTTCCACCTACATCGACGCGTTACCCAAGCGCATCAACACCCACACACACCGGGTGCACACATCCTATAACCAGGCTGTTGCCGCAACCGGTCGATTATCATCCAGTGAACCCAATTTGCAGAACATTCCTGTAAGAACCGAGGAAGGTCGGTTGATTCGTAAAGCCTTTATCGCCCCTCCCGGCCACATCATTGTTGCCGCAGACTATTCCCAGATTGAGTTGCGGATCATGGCCCACTTGTCCCAGGACAGCAATCTCCTGAAAGCGTTTGCTAACGACTGGGATATTCATGCCGCCACGGCGAGTGAAATTTTTCAGGTGGCTCTGGAGGATGTGAGCTCCGAACAACGACGCAGAGCCAAGGCGGTTAATTTCGGTCTTATCTATGGTATGTCGGCTTTCGGACTTTCGAAACAACTCGGCATAGAACGCCAGGATGCCCAATATTACATCGATCTTTATTTCCAACGCTATCCCGGAGTTCTTGATTACATGACACGCACCCGTAAACAGGCTCACGAGCAGGGGTTTGTGGAAACGTTATTCGGGCGGCGTCTGCATTTACCGGAAATCAATTCCCGCAACATGATGCGTCAGAAAGCCGCCGAACGTACGGCTATTAACGCCCCCATGCAGGGTACGGCCGCCGACATCATCAAAAAGGCCATGATAGCTATCGCCGACTGGCAGCGTCATCAACAACAACCATCAGCCACGATGATCATGCAGGTTCATGACGAGCTGGTTTTTGAAGTTCCGGATCCGGCGATTGAAACAAGCAAGCAACGTATTCGTGATCTGATGGAAAATGTTGTGTCGCTGGATGTTCCCTTACGGGTTTCAATCGGCGAAGGCTCCAACTGGGATGAGGCGCACTAGTACCTCATCCATTTCATTTTAATCGGTTGGGTTGCCTTTACCACACCATCAGTCCGTAAATAATTGCGGAAATCGCAACAATACCGACAAGGCTGATAAACACATCGCTGATAACATGCTGATACTTCGACATGGCGGGTACTTTTAAAATCGCATACATAGGCATCAGAAACAGAATCATCGCTATAATCGGTCCACCCAGGGTTTCAATCATACCTAAAATGCTGGGATTGACGGTTGCCACAATCCAGCAGGTCAGAATCATGAACGCATCGATAATCAGATAAAGTCGATAACGGCTGCTTGATTTGTTCCGACTGGCCAAAGCTTTGGTCATCATGCCATAAAGCCCTTCACTGGCACCAAGATAATGGCCAAGAAACGATTTTGAAATGGCGACAAAAGCAATGACCGGAGCCGCATAGGCAATCAGAGGGGTATTAAAGTGATTGGCAAGATAAGACAAAATGGAAATATTTTGCTGTTTGGCCTGAGCCAAATCCTGGGGAGACAGACTGAACACGCAACTAAATACAAAAAACATCACGGTACCTACCATCATAAGATGGCTGTATTTCAGTATTTTCCTGCTTTTTATTTCGGCATCCAGGCCATACTGTTGCCTCTGACTGACAGCAAAGGATGAGATAATAGGCGAATGATTAAAGGAAAAAATAATAACCGGTATGCCCAGCCACAAGCTCATGAGCAACCCATGCGACTGCCCCGTTGCCCCCAGACTGAATCCGGTTGAGAAAACCGTACTATTCCAGTGAGGAATCAGATAAAGAGCCATAATCATCAGGATGAAAATAAAGGGGTAAACCAGTACACTCATGGATTTCACAATGGTTTGCTGTCCAAAACGAACAACCCCCATTAACAATAAAATCAATACAATCGACAACAAGGCTCTGGGAGGTGGCGTAACGCCCATTTGATGGATCAGAAAACTCTGGGTGGTATTGGTAATAGCCACGCTGTACATCAATAAAATAGGATAAATCGCAAAAAAGTAGAGAAACGTCAGCAATTTACCGGCCGTTGGGCCAAAATGCTCATCCACCACCGTTGTAATATCGGCTTTCGAGGAGGATCCGGACAGCACAAAACGACACAAGGCCCGATGCGAATAATACGTCATGGGAAAAGCCAGCAACACCATGATCAACAAAGGCCAAATGCCATTCATCCCGGCGTCAATTGGAAGAAAAAGTGTTCCGGCTCCAATGGCCGTTCCATAAAGGCCGAGCATCCAGATGGTATCTTGTTTACGCCATTCTGAAACCTGAATTTGCGTATCCTGAGCTAAAACCCCCACGTCATTCGTAGACATCAAACATCCTCGTTGCTATAAGTTGAACCTGGCCTGCTATCCTGAACAAACTTAAAACACTAAGTTCATTTTTGCAGCGCATGAGTCATCATATAGAAACACTCTAAATAAATCAAGTGGGGGCGACTTCCCTGAGTATCCGCAAGACTGAATGAGCGGGGGAAAATACCGAAGCCGACAGGTACATCCATGTAACAATAACGCTTATCGCTCCTCACAAACCGTGTAATAGCCGTGTCGATAAGGATTGCTTCGCGAACGGAACACATAGTCACGACAACGCTCACCACGCTCATCCGTATAACGTTTTTCCAGACGAAAAGAAAAATCGCTGAAATTCATATCCTGTTGTACCTCGCGTTGCTGCTCCGCACGGTTTTTTTCTTCCTGCTTATTGAAATATCTGCTGAGCTTACTGGCTTTTGCCGTTGAGAGCAGGACAAGAGACGACAATATAATGATCAGAATTTTTTGCATTCGAGCGATTTCCTGGACAACAATAAGAAGCATATTAAATCACAAAAACACCATATCGACAAATTATTGCCCAACAATCCGCAGGGATTTTCCTCCAAATAACGCTTGAATTCGTCAAACAGGGCTGGCTATTCTCCTCATTCAAGCGAAATTTTGAGCTAAATTAGCTCAATTTTTGCTTCGACAAAAGATAAGTGCACAGAGCCTGATATGTTTTTTTCAAAATAACGGTATATCCTGAATCCGTTAATCGCTAAACTCTTTAAACTGGCAAAACAATAAGGACATGGAAATGGCCGATAACTTACCAAGAGCAAGCGTTACCTTGTTTTTCATCAGCATGCTCGCTTATCTTATCCTCTTACCCTTTATTTCCTATCCTGTTACTACCCTGCTAAAACCCCTGCCCATTGTTTGCCTGCTAGGGCTCACCTGGACGGCCATGCAACCGTCGGTAAGCTTGAAAAGACGGCTTACAGCAGCCATTGTCAGCTCCCTGGTCGGTGATCTCGCCCTAACCCTGCCTGTTTCTCCCGCTCTGCCTGTCGGCATGGCTTGTTTTATTCTGGCGCACTGTGCCTATATCAGTCTGTTTCTACAGGATTTCAGCTTTAAAGCCCGGCGCCTGGTTTATTTTATAATCATGCTGGCTATTCTCGGCAGCGGGTATACCTATTTATGGTCAGCTATGGGTGATTTGGCGGTACCGGCTCTTATTTACGGCATAGTCTTATCCGCCATGGTTTTTACCGCGCTGCAAGTCGAGCAACAAGCCGGCTTGATTATAACCGGCGCTTGCCTGTTTTTTATTTCGGACGGGGTATTGGGCATCAACCTGTTTTTAATGCCTCATAGTAATGCTCTGGCTCTCGCCGTCATGACGACCTATTACAGCGCCCAGTTTTTACTGGTCACGGGGCTGTTGCTCCGAAACAATCACCCTAAACCGCAATGGGAGCCTTGATGGCAGCGTGAGACTGGTAGCCTTCAAACACAAAGTCCTCAAACCGGTAATCAAACAAACTGTCCGGATGACGTTGCATAACCAGTTTCGGCAAAGGAAACGGGTCACGGGTCAATTGTGTTCGCGCCTGCTCGAGATGATTGAGATATAAATGGCAATCACCGCCGGTCCAGACAAATTCACCTGCTTTGAGGCCGCATTGCTCTGCCACCATATGCGTCAGCAGAGCATAGGATGCTATGTTAAAAGGCACCCCTAAAAACACATCGGCGGAACGCTGATACAACTGGCAGGATAAACGCCCTTGGGCCACATAAAACTGGAAAAGTGCGTGGCAGGGCATAAGAGCCATTTTATCCAGCTCCCCCACATTCCAGGCGCTAACCAGCAAACGTCTGGAATCAGGATTGGCTTTAATCTGACTCACCACCTCCGACAACTGATCGATAGTCCGTCCGTCCGCGGTAGGCCAACTACGCCATTGGCAACCATACACCGGGCCTAAATCACCATTGGCATCGGCCCATTCGTCCCAGATTGTCACACCGTTTTCATTAAGGTAACGGATATTGGTATCGCCTTGCAAAAACCAGAGCAGTTCATGAATAATGCTTCGGGTATGCAGTTTTTTAGTCGTCACCAGAGGAAATCCGTTCGCCAGATCAAAACGCATCTGATAACCAAAAACAGAAAGGGTGCCCGTACCGGTCCGATCCGTTTTTTCCACACCGTTTTGAAGAATATGTTCCAGTAATCGCAAATAAGTTTTCATCGTTTAGCCCACCACAACCAAATTCCGGCTAACAACATGGGAATGGAAAGAAGTTGTCCCATGGTTAACCAACCAAAAGCCAGATAACCCAATTGTACATCAGGTTCACGAAAAAACTCGACCAGAAAACGGCTTGTCGCATACCCCATTAAAAAAACAGCCGATACCCGCCCGGCCGGTCGAGGTTTGGCGGCATACCACCAGACCAGAATAAACAGCGCGACGCCTTCCAGCCCTAACTCATATAATTGCGAAGGATGACGGGGCTGGCCATCCGAATCGGGGAAAATCATCGCCCAGGGCACGTTCGCAGGTCTTCCCCATAATTCCCCGTTTATAAAATTCCCGACTCGTCCTGCCGCAAGACCTATTGGAACCAGCGGTGCGACAAAATCAGCGACCACCCAAAACGGCTTTTTAATTTTGCGCACAAACAGCCAAAGCGCAAAAGCCACACCCAGTAAACCGCCGTGAAACGACATCCCCCCTTCCCATAATTTAAAAAGGGACAGCGGGTTGTCTATTAATTGTTTCGTGCCATAAAACAGCATGTAGCCTAAACGCCCACCGAGAATCACACCAAGCGCGCAATAAAAAATCAAATCACTGACTTGCTCATGTGTCCAGTCCAGCCGATAAAGCCTAATCCGCCAGAGAGCCAGCCCCCAAGCGGCTATGAACGCGAACAGATAAGTCAGTCCATACCAATGGACTTTGAGCGGACCAATGGAAAAGGCCACAGGATCAATCTCTGGAAACACCAACATGCCTACCTCAAATTCATCGATTAGATCAGTAAATCAATTGCCGTACACACCAAAACAATAATAAATCCGTACCGTAATTGTTTAACAGGCAAATGATAGTTAAGCTTCGCCCCCATCGGGGCAAACAGCACGCTGGGTATCGCCACCCAGAGCACTGCCGGCCAATAGACATAGCCGGTCGCATAAGACGGCAGCCCGCTTTCCTGACTGCCGGTCCAATAGAAGACCAGCGTACCAAGTACTGCAACGGTCATGGTACAAAGCGCTGAAACGGCGGGAATTTTACGAGTTGGTACGCCGCAAAAGGTCAGGTAGGGAATAATCAACGTCCCGCCGCCCACACCAAGAAGACCCGATTTGAATCCGATGACAAGACTTACCAGGGTATTCACCCAGGTGCGCGGGAATTTACCCGTCCTGGTGACCTTCAGCTCGAGAAGCATTTTAAACGCGACAAATAACAAAAAAAGACCAAACAATAATTGCAGCCAGAAAATGGGAATCAGCGATGCCACAAACGCGCCCACAATAACACCCACCACAATACCGGGCCATAATCGCTGATAAACCTTCCACAAAATCTCACCCAGCTTGTAATGCGACCGCACCGATGCCTGAGAGGTAAAAATCATGACCCCAAGCGAGGTTCCCGCCGCAAAATGCATGGCTAGCAGCGGCGGAATTTCCGAGTTATGCTGAAAAATATAAAGCAACGCCGGAACCACAACGATACCGCCGCCTATGCCAAGAATGCCCGACATCAGGCCCGCAAACGCGCCGGCCATGGCATAAATGGTTCCATTGGTAATAATTTCATGAATAATCATGTTCGTCCCGCCCTGATTAAGCCGCCCAATCCTTCGTCTTCCAACGCTTTTTGTAAATGCATCCTGATTTCCCCGGGATGCTCCAGCTCCATCACTTCGCTTAATATTTTACGGGCGTTGGCCAGGGATATTTTACGGATAACCCATTTCACGCGCGGCAAACTTGCCGAGTTCATACTCAAGGTATCAAACCCCATCGCCACCAGCAAAATGACCGCCATCGGATCGCTGGCCATTTCCCCGCAGATACTGACTTCGATCCCTGCCGCATGCCCGCCTTCAACCACTTTAAGCAAAGTATGCAGCATGGCGGGATGAAACGCGTCATACAGACCGGCAACCCGCGCATTGTTTCTATCCACCGCCAGCAAATACTGCGTCAAATCGTTACTGCCCACCGACAGGAAATCGACCCGCCGGGCCAGTTCACGAGCCAGATATACGGCAGCCGGCACTTCCACCATAACACCCAGCTTGGGTTTTTCAATGACACAGCCTTCCTCAAGCAACTCAAGGTAAGCCTGATTAATCAATATAGCGGCCTCTTCCACCTCGCCAAGGGTCGTGACCATAGGCAACATGATGCGCAGATTATTCAATTCCTCGTTGGCCCGCATCATGGCCCTGACCTGAATCAGAAACACGTCCGGATGATCCAGAGTCACCCGAATCCCCCGCCAGCCCAGATAGGGATTATCTTCCTTGACCGGGAAGTAGGGCAGCACCTTGTCGCCGCCTATATCCAGAGTGCGCATGGTCACATGGCGCGGCGCAAATGCCTTTAGAATCTGGCGGTAGATAATGTATTGCTCGTCCTCGGAGGGAAAACGATCACGGCTCATAAACGGTACTTCGGAACGATAAAGACCAACCCCTTCCGCCCCGACGCTCATGGATAAACCCGCGTCCATAGCCAGACCGGTGTTAACCTGCAGGGATATACGGTAATTATCCGTTGTTTCCGCAGGTTTATCCCGCAACCCCACCAGACTCTGGTTGAGCTCCTGCTCTTCCTGGGCCAGCTTTTTGAATTCGGCAAGCACGCTGCGGGAAGGCGAGAAGTAGACCTGGCCATAATAACCATCCACCACTACGGCCTTACCGCTCAATTGCTCCACTTTCAGTCCGCGCGCACCCATGACCGTTGGCACACCCAACGCTCTGGCCAAAATAGCGACGTGCGAATTATTCGCGCCGCGAGCAGACACGACCCCGACCAATTGCCCTTCCGGCACCTCGGCAAGTGCTGACGCCGGAATATCCTCACCAATGAGGATGGTGCGACGGGGATAGGTAATTTCCTCGCGTTGCGAGAGCTGCAATTCCGCCAGAACCCGACGTCCCAAATCACGAAAATCACTGGCACGCTCACGCAGATAATCATCTTCCATGCTTTCAAATTGCTGAACATGCTTTTTAATGACCGCGGCCAGAGCCGCCTGGGCACCGAGCTTGTCGGCTCGAATGACCTGCTCCACTTCCACACCAAGGCTTTCTTTATCCAGAATACGGATATATACGTCAAACAGGGCGTGTTCATCCTCCGGCACAGTATCCTTCATGCGCTTACTCAATCGCTGGATATCGTCACGGACTGATTGCAGCGCCTCCAGAAAAATGGCGATTTCCCTGTCAATATCACCTTCTTCAATGACGTGACGCGGTACCGCGTCAATATCCGCTTGCGGGTAAACCACCACCGCACTCCCTATCCCGACACCCGGCACACAGCCAACCCCCGCAAGAGCGGTTTGCGGCGTTTCGACTTTGCCTTTACGGGTTCCCGTGGCTTTTGGGCGGGTCAGTTCGGTCAGTTCACCGGTGTCTTCGGCGTGCGCGATAATACCACCCAACTGAGCGGCGAGGGTAATCAGAAACGCTTCTTCGGCGTCGTCAAAGCAGCGTTTTTCAACTTGCTGGACAGCCATTACGCCATAGAGTTTCCGGTGTTGAATGATGGGAACGCCTAAAAATGCCTTGAAATGCTCTTCGCCAAGCAGGGGGTTATGGTGAAAATCAGGATGAATGGGTGCGTCTTCAATATTTATCGGTTCCTCACGGCGGCCCACAAGGCCTATAATACCGCTGTCCAGCCCGACTCTTACCTTGAAACAGGCCTCCGGATTCAATCCGTCGGTGGCGATTAAAACGTATTCAGCATGCTTGTTGTCAATCAGATAGACGGATACGGCGTCCGTATCCACGGCCTTGCGTACCCGTTGCACGAGAATACCCAAAGCATCCGTTAAGTGGCTCGCCGTTGTAACATCCTGAACAATTCGTTTTAAAATTTTTAACATTTAGCGACTATGATTACCTCGTTTCCTACGGTGGCCGAAAGGAGTACGGCGTTTTTTCAATAAATATTCAAATTCCTTCAATGCCTGGGTATAAACCTGGCGCTTGAAGAAAATCACCTGATCCTCGGGGCCCTGGTAATCAATCCACCGCCAACTGTCAAATTCCGGTGAATCGCTTAAGTCCAGACGAATTTTCTGCTCACTGGCAACAAGCCGCAACAAAAACCATTTTTGTTTTTGACCAATCACCAATGGATCACTGCCATGGCGCAAGTATTGTTTTGGCAAGCGGTATTTTAACCATCGCCGGGTCGAACCGAGCACCTCAACGTCCTCCTTGTCCAGACCCACTTCCTCCCGCAACTCTCGAAACATCGCCTCCAGAGCCGTTTCACCCGGAGCAAGGCCGCCTTGCGGAAATTGCCAGGCGTCGTGACCATTACGTCTGCCCCAAAACACGCGCCCGGACTGGTTAACCAGGATGATCCCAACATTCAGCCGGTAACCGGCGCGATCAATCACCATCTCATCACTGCTTACACTAAACCATTAATTCCATGATTTTTCCACAAACAACAAGAGGTTGGCAAATAAATCTGCGTTTATCACTCAGAAGGAGGGCCGTTCGGATAAATACGTATCCTCCTCCGCACTTTGGTATGCAGAAACGTCTGGTCGGGATCCCATGGGTTTGTTGAAGTAACTCGGCCATAAATCATAAACACTGGACATTGCAGAACTCCGTGTCGACGGAGTTCTTGGCGCTTGCAGCGACACATCCAGTTGTGCGGCCTTTACATAAATCGCAGTATTGGCACGGTTCACGGTTTCCAGCGCCTCTTGCAGCAAGGCAACGCGATATTCAAGGCAATGTTTCATGGCAGCAAGATAAAATGTTGTGATTTCCTGGGTAATATTCGCCATCACGCGCTTGTCAATTTCCAATGTTCCATAATACCAGGAAGCGGAATAGCGATTATCAAACAGGCTTTGCGCCACCCCTTTCAGCAGGGCCTGCCAGGGTGAATCGAAAAAAAGACTGCTGTAACCTGAATTGACTTGATGGCTATAACAAGCAGACAAACTTTTAGCGGCTCCTTCATATAATATAGCCAGTTCGGACACCTGAAACAGCATATCCTTTTCAAAATCATCCAGGCCTTGCCTGATATAACTATGATCAAACAAAGCCGTAATATTATTTCTTAGCCAGATAGAGTTCTGTAACAATGTATACCAATCGGTTTCAGATGTGGCGGATTCTGCTTGCATCGCCAATTCCCTGGCTTGTTCCAGATATTCCTGATGAGCATTGGTGTCTAGCCAGGTATAGGAAAAAAAAGTAAAATATTTTTCATAAATGCTTAAATAGGCACGGTACACGTTGATAGCCAGCGCAAATTGCTGCATAAACGCCTGGGCATTCGCGGTATAGGGTTTTTCAGGTGTAAACTGATACCCTGTTGCCGTCTGTATCACAGGCAGACCACTGTTTTGAATGTGATAATCCAGGGCGTCAATCACGCTGGGTTTTGCCAGTTGCTTCTCTTCCTGTAAGTCCACGGCTGTTTTTATCAGCTGATCTTCCTCAACCAGGCAATTTTTCATGGCTTTTTTGACCAGGTTGAAATCAAAAACGACCTCGTCCGGTTTCGCCGTTTCAGTTAACGTCTTGGGGTTGGCTTCGTTGATAAAAAATTTTTCCAATGCCAGCCTCAATTCTTTTACTTTTTCCCTGTAGGTATCGGTACGGATTTCCAACGGTTTTTTAGCCTCATCGATTTGTCCCTGTAACACTTCCCATTTGCTTTTGGCCATGTACTACTCCCAGTGCGTCCTTTTTGCCTTTAATTTCACCACTGCGCATGGAAGAATGTCAAGCAGGATTTTCCCGATGTGCTTCTATCAAGAAACAGCAATGACCGTTATAATGACCTGTAACGTTTCGGGAGTATTGCGGATTTATAATTCCTGCGTTTCGCTGACGCTCCACACAGGCTACATTTTACAGCCCTGGCGCAATAATGTAGCCCGCGTGCAACGCGGGGACTCCACGTCATACCATCCGACACCGGAGCGATAACTCATTATTTTTTGACGAGCCTATGAACAAGCGAATTTTAATCATCAACACCGGCGGCACCATCAGTTCGGTCAAATCGGAACACGGTTACGAGCCAGCGCCGGGTTATGCGTCCGCGGCCCTGGCTTTAATTCCCGCACTTCGTCATCAGGACATGCCCGCCTACACCATCAGGGAATACAAACCTCTGCTGGATTCTTCCAACATGACCGTGCAGGACTGGAACCGCATTGCCGAGGACATTGCCCGGGAATATGATCATTACGACGGATTTGTTGTTTTTCATGGCACGGACACCATGGCCTATACAGCCTCGGCGCTGTCGTTCATGCTGGAAAATCTCGCCAAACCGGTGATTGTCACCGGCTCGCAAATCCCCTTGTCCGAAGTACGCAACGACGCCATTGACAATGTGATCACCTCGCTGTGGCTATGCGCCCATCAACCGATCAACGAGGTTTGCATTTATTTCAGCCAGCGTTTGTTGCGCGGCAACCGCAGCCAGAAAATCAGCGCCCAACGCCTGAACGCCTTTGATTCCCCCAATTACCCTCCTCTGGCCGCCGTCGGTATTCATATTGAGTTACATCGTGAGCGATTACGTCCGCCACCGGACAAACCGTTCCGCTATCAAGCCATCACACCGCATTTCATTGCCAACTTCCGTCTTTTTCCGGGCTTCGCCACCGACGTACTGGATTATTTGCTCAGGCAACCATTGCGTGGCCTGGTGCTGGAAACCTACGGCGCCGGTAACGCCCAGAATAACGATCCCCGTTTTCTGGCCTTGTTAAAGGACGCCTGCGATCGCGGCGTCATCATTGTCAATTGCACCCAATGCCGGCACGGACGGGTTGCAATGAACCAATATGCCACCGGCCACACACTCAAGGAAGCCGGATTAATCAGCGGCCATGACATGACCCCCGAGGCGGCTCACTGCAAATTATTGTATTTACTGAGTAAGGATTTAAGTCCCCATGAAGTGAAGCGGCTCATGGAGACGGATTTGTGTGGAGAGTTGAGTGATTAACATGGTTTATCATGCCTTGGTAAGGCTAGTGTTTCCAGTTGGTTTTGAACGGTTCACTGCACAATAAATCCAGGGCGTGTCCCCATTCTGTTTCGCGAGCTAAAAGTTGGGATAATTTAGCGCAAATTGCAGATTGAATGAGGAGAATAGCCAGCCCTGTTTGACGAATTCAAACTGCAATTTGAGCAAACCAGCACAGGTTTTAGCCGTGAAACAGAATGGGGACACGCCCTAATAACTTAGGGCACTCTTTTCCTCTGCCTTGACCATCGGTTTAATAGCCTGTGTCGCCTTTGACAGACACATCTCAAGAAATCCGGTATCAGGACCAATTTCAGGCATACTAAAGGTGATTTGTCCAAGAAATACAAAATCAAACGGTAATTTCGGAGTCCAGGCATATTTCGCGCATAATATCTCGTTTTCATCCTTAAGCTCTTTCAGACACTCAGCCACACAATCCCTTCTGGCATCCTGATACTCATCATGATGTTTATCGAGCCTGCCCAATTTTACCTGGCATTTTGCAATTTTAGCTAAAACAAGCTGTTCTTTTTCATTCACCAGGGCAGGAATATTAAACAGAGACAACAAAAACGACTCCGGATAATGCAGAATCATTTCTCTTTTAGCCAGATACATACCTAACCAATAACAAAGAACATTAAACGGATCGTTATCGGAGGATTGGTTGAGCAATTTGATATTCTCTTCATTGAATCTTTTATAAAGTCCGTTTAATAATCCGTTAATTTTAATCATGGCACGGCCATGATGCCCTTCATCTTTTATCTTATCTTTCTCTATTTCTTTACCACTGCATTTTTTTTTGGCTTCCGTTTTACATTCGTCAATCAGTTTCTCAATGTTTTCCGAATTAATTTCGTCATCCCCGGCATCTTCCAATAAACTAATTTTGAGAATAGTATCATTGATAATGCGCTGCTTTTCGCTGGATAAGGCCTTATCGACAAAAAAACCGGTAATATATCCACTGGCCGTACTTTCCGAACGGCGTCTTTCCGCCTCAAGCTTTTCTTTGACTAATTGCTTTGCTATATCAAGAAAAATGGTCATTGCACTACTCCTTTTGCCGCAATTTTTTTATCATATCAGTAATTTTAAGTTTCGCAACATAAATGCAGACTGTATAAATTCAGAAACTTGCTCATGATAATACGTCAATAACACAAAGGATCCAGTTACCTATGTCTCTAGAAATCGTCATTTTAGCCGCCGGCCTTGGCAAACGTATGCGCTCGGCCATTCCCAAGGTTCTTCATCCCCTGGCAGGCAAATCTTTGCTGGAGCGGGTCGTGGAAACCGGCAAGTCGCTTAATCCCGATGCCATTCATGTCATTTACGGACATGGCGGCGAACAAATCATGCAAACACTTCATCATCTGCAAGTCAACTGGGTCTTGCAGGACAAACAGCTGGGAACCGGTCACGCCTTGCAGCAGGCCTTGCCTCATATAAACCCGCAAAGCCAGGTGCTTATCCTGTCCGGCGATGTGCCGCTGATTCAGGCCAACACCCTGCAGGCGCTGGTCAATTGTGCCGCGGAATCCCAATCCCTGGCTCTGTTGCTGGCCATTCTCGACGATCCTCATGGCCTGGGTCGGATAGTGCGTGACGAGCACAACGCCATCCGCGCCATTGTAGAGGAAAAGGACGCAACCCCCGAGCAACGGCTTATCCGGGAAATTTATAGCGGGATCTGTTGCGCCAACGCTTCCGACCTGGCTCGCTGGCTGCCGCAACTCTGCAACGACAACGCCCAGGGCGAATACTACCTCACCGATATCATCACCCTGGCCGTACAGGAGCGACACGCCATCCGTTCCATGCCCACCCCTCATCTCTTTGAAATTCAGGGCATCAACACCCGGGTGCAGTTGCAACAACTGGAACGTCTCTGGCAAAACCACCAGGCTGAACAATTAATGCTCTCGGGCGTGTCCATAGCTGACGCCGGCCGCATTGACGTCCGCGGCGAGCTGCAATGCGGCCAAGATGTTTTTATTGATGTCAATTGTGTGTTTTCCGGCACGGTGGTATTGGGTAATAACTGCCGCATAGGCCCGAACTGCACTCTGTCTGACGTGGTTCTGGAAGACGGCTGTGACGTATTGGCCAACAGCGTGCTGGACGGCTGCCGGCTGGGCGAATCGTGTCAGGTTGGGCCTTTCGCCCGCTTGCGGCCGGGCACAAAACTGGCAGATCATTGCAAAATCGGCAATTTCGTGGAAACCAAAAAGGCCGAATTCGGCGCTGGAAGCAAAGCCAGTCATTTGAGTTATCTGGGTGACGTCACCATCGGCAGAGACGTCAACATCGGAGCCGGAACCATCACCTGCAATTACGATGGCGTCAACAAACATCAGACCATTATTGAAGACGGGGTGTTTGTCGGCTCCGACACCCAGTTGGTCGCTCCGGTCACCATTGGCGCCAACGCAACCATAGGGGCCGGCAGCACGATCCGCAGACATGCGCCGCCCGGCGAACTAACCCTGACCGAAAGCAGGCAAAAAACCATTTTTGGCTGGAAGCGTCCCGTCAAAAAGAGAGAATAACACACCAACGGGCTGCGCAATTTCCAGAGCGCGTAGCCCGCGTGAAACGCGGGATCAGTTAGGCTCTGTGAACATTATCATAATCAGGGGTAACGACCTCGTTATTACTCACATAACTACCCAACAGGCTATATAGCCTCAACACGAGAGGAAGACTTACCAGAATAAACGCAACCTGATAAACCCAACTGGTCACGGCCAGCTCCAAAGCCTGTTCATGAGGGTAAATACCGGAAAACAATAACTGGTAGTTCACCAGAAACAACAGCGAAAGCGCACTTAGATTCGCCATAAAAATGCGAAGGCCGCGGTAAACAGAACCATAACGGCTGTTTTTTAAATACTCCAGTACCAGCGCGTTACAAGCATACAGCACGAACAAAGCCAATATTAAAACGGGAATACGTCTTGGCATGATAAACAGGTAGAATGGATTAATATCAAAAAAATTGGGCGACGGGGGCATCATCGTCACCATTAGCAATAAATTAAACATCAACTGACTAAGCATCAGCACTACCATCAAATACAAATTCGCTTTATACCCATATAGCTCGCCAATCAAACTGGCGGCGATAAGGCCAGGCGGAACAAGAATGCTGCAGGCAGCCAAGGTCCATCCGTGACTGAATGAAATCAACCGGTATTCACAGGCCAGGCAAATTAAAATAATAATGACTGAAAATCCCACCAGATAATGGTAAAGGGGCGCGGATAAAAAATCCGGGATGCTTGAACGGCGGGCTCTGATTTTCGCCCATTTATTTAACAGGCAGGCAAGATACAAAATACTGACCGAAAACATGATCCCGGCGGCTATCATCAGCGAGTCAATGTATATGGGATTAAAATTCTGCACGTGCGGCTCGGAAAACAACAACAGAAAATCGATAGTGAAAAATCCCAATCCGCCAAACAGAACCAGCAACACCCGTTTACGCGGCGAGGTAATTACCTCGCTTTGCCTCGAGCAACAAAGCAAGTGCGGTAAATAAAAACTCAAGCCAAACGCGAGCGTTGCCGCAAAAAACTTTTTGGGGATATCCTCAAAGACAATCTGATACGCCAGATTGTCACGTACATAATCCGCAGAGGGTAAATTGACCAGAAGATAAATACCTATGGAAAACAAATACAAGGCTAATAACGACTGGTTAAGTACCTGCCGCTGCTGCTTGAACGTACACTCCCTCAGAACGACCAGATACAAACAGGCGACCAAAGGACAAATCACACTGCTGGCCGTGAACATCATTCCCTGAAATACGATAATTTTAAAAGACGTGTTGATGAGCAAAATAAGACTGGTCATCATAGCCGCGGTCAGAATGAGGTAGCTGCGAGGCTGCACGGCCGGATTGGAAAGTATCATAACAAAATTCGCCCGCTTACGGCAGCGGCAGAAAAAAACACGCCATTTGCAGACTGTTGACATTTCATACTGTAAAATCCCCTAAAATGTCTGTTTATCACGCGAAATAGAGCTAATGCCGTCGCTAATTGTTCATTAATATATCATCAGCATCGTTATGCTGGCAAATTTTATCACCATACATGACAAAAAAATGGCAGGAACACGCCGGGGCTGCATGGGAATGACATAATCCGGGTCATATTTTATCAAAGTATGATTTTTCCCTGCCACATGTATAATGACAATCATAGCGAAACGCACTGTCAACAGAGCTTAATGGACTATGACAAAACATAAGCAAAAAGTCTCCGCCAAGACCGGGATGCTGCCCGGATCAGCAATTTACGTAGGCGACAGGGAGCCGTTGCCAACCACTATCCGTGTTCATATCTATGATGATCAATCCTATCATCAATACAATCATCACGATACCGCAAAGATCCATCAGGCTCTGGACAACCACAAATACGTCTGGATTGACGTCGCCGGTTTGTCCAAAGTGGAAACCATTTGTGATTGCTGCAACACGTTCAACATCCACCCGCTCATTCTGGAGGATATCCTTAACACCAAACAGCGCTCCAAGCTGGATGTTTTAAACGACGGGCTGTTTATCGTGTTGAAATTGCTGCAGGCGCCGGGGAATCAGCTGACCTACGGCAGTGAACAGTTCAGCATGATTGTGAGAAACAATTTGCTGCTCACTTTTCGCGAATCCGACCATTATGATTTATCGACACTGTACAAACGCCTGAGCGCGGATAACTCTCTGATCCGCAATCATGGTACCAAATATCTGGCTTACCTCATTATGGATAATATTGTCGATGACTATTTTAATTTCGTCGAGGCAGCGGAAGACACCTTGTCAGCCGTTGAGGATAGATTAATCGTTGACCCGGCTGATATTTCCCTCAATGAATTATATGCCATAAAACGCCGCACCATTACCATGCGCAAAGTCATTGCACCGTTGCGTGACATCATTCATTTGCTTGTTTCCCCGGAACAGAATCATTTCATTGAATCCAGATACCTGATTTATTACCGGGATCTGCACGATCACGCCATCCGCCTGGTCGAACTTATCGATCTGCACAGGGAAATGTCGGCCGGCATGCTGGAAATTTATTTATCGGCACTCAACAACCGCATGAATGAAACCATGAAGGTCCTTACTCTTTTCGCCAGTATTTTTATTCCCCTGACTTTTATTGCAGGCGTATACGGGATGAATTTTGAATTCATGCCGGAATTAAAATGGCGTTACGCCTATCCTGTTATCATGGTTATCATGACCGCCATCGCCGCGGCCATGTTTTATTTTTTCAAAAAAAAGAAGCTCATTTGAACCAGCCACTCTCTGGCACCCGCTATTGATTAAAACCCGAGCTTTGAAATCCCTTGGGGTCTTTACTCCGCGTGATAACTTCATTCGAACTGATTTGCTTCGGGCTGCTATCAGCAAAAAAACCATGGGAATTGCCTGAGCGGGAACGAATAACCTTACAAACAGCCTGCGTGGTATCGCTGTCATCAAACAACGTCAACCCCCTGCCCGTTCGTTTAGCCGGCACAACAACCTCCGACACGGTTATCGAGGAAATTCCTTTTTCCGAAGGGTGTGTTCGTTTAATTTTCGGTGATTCGTGAGGTGCCTTGCCCACTCGCAAATCGGGTGTGGTGTCTTTTTCATCCACCTCAACCTCTGTTTTCACTCCGAGTGTCTGTTCCTGTAATCTACGGCGTAACTGACTCAGGCTATCCATGAACCCCGTGTTGCCCAACAGTTTCAAAAACACTCTGGTAGCTTCAGGCGGCGCGCCAAAAAGGGCTTGCAGGGCTTTGGCAGAGGCCGCCGGGGTTTGCTGAGCGGCTCTGACCACATACTTATGCCGTACCTTGTCTACCGTATTGATTGTATCGGCAACCACATCACGCACCTCTACAACATGACTTCCAATCACCGGATCGCTCGCGAGTTTGTCGGGATCCTGCAGCAACTCGGGCAATAAAATACTTCGCAACAACCGGGAAGCGGAATTATCCCAGGCCTTGTTTCCAACTGTAGCCAATAATCCCCAGGGAACAATCGATTTTCCCTTGAGCATTTCCGGCAACCTTGCTTTCAAACCCACACCGAAAGTATCCACAGTCCAATATAGACTGTTGAGATAAATCATTAAGGGA
Organism: Legionella spiritensis; assembly: GCF_900186965.1. Lineage (NCBI taxonomy): Bacteria > Pseudomonadati > Pseudomonadota > Gammaproteobacteria > Legionellales > Legionellaceae > Legionella > Legionella spiritensis. The sequence continues at coordinate 113,931 of NZ_LT906457.1, read as the reverse complement.
TCCACTGGCAGCCTGGAGGAGGCGGCGACTGGTTTTGGCAAATCGTTTTTCATGTGGGCCGCGAGACTCATCTGAATCATCAACATGATCTGATCAATGCCGGCTCCATAATATTTTGAGGGAATCCCCGTGTTCGATTCAATCAAATAGTTGGCCAACGCACTCAACCCGGCGTGAGTCAAACCAAACGCGGCGGGAATTTCCGGATGCTCGCGCAAGTAGGCGTGTTGATGAGCGGGACAAAGTTCCGGTAGAATCATGTTAGTCACATAACGGCCACGGTGCAGCAGATAAAACACAAAAACCACTCTTTCGGTGTATGGCAGTTTGCCAAGCATCCAGAGGATACCTTCTATTGACCAGAAACCAAGCTGCGAGCGCGCTGAACTTTTAACAAACTTGCCGGTGGTGCAACCTTCTATTTGACATAATGCGGTCTTCTTCTTGTCCTTTTTAGGATGTTTCCCGCTTTTTTCAGCACGAGGGATTATCTCCTTATCCTTGCTTTCCTCCTTGTCGGATGATGTTATCGCGTTATTGAACGCTTTCGCCCCTTCCATGGCAATCACTGCGGCGCGCCCCCCCATTTTTAATGTTTGGCGGGTCTTGAATGCCATCGTCGCAAGCGACAAAGCACCTATTCCCACGGTCAGGGCGGTATCGACACTTAACAGGGCAGGATTATCGTCGGAGAAAGAGCTTCTGGCGGCCTCTTCCACCATGTCACTGACATAGGGAATCAAGGCATACAAGGCATAGTCTCCGGCCAGATAAACAATATGCTTGACCACTTCGCGCGTAGGGGGATCAAAGGCCATGGATTTTAATGTGGCCGGCAGGACGCCAACCTGTTTAAAGATGTATTCAACCGTGTTAAAACAATAAGTTCCGGCTCCCTGCATCACCTTTTGTACCGATGCGTTATTCCATGTCGTACTCACCCAGTCGGTAACAGCTCCCCAGCTTTCTCCCCATCCCATCTTGCTCTCCTGCAATACACCGGAATTTTATTCTATGGGCAATGTTTACAAATTACCAGACACGCTGCTTTTTTTTACTGGTTTTCCCATGGCTATTTTTTAGATCCGTCGTCCCGCATGTCGGTTTCGCCCTGAGGAATCTCGACATTTTTTGCACAAAAAATGGAAGCGCCAATGTTTTTGTGATCAAATTCAGATTACCTCGATCTGCCCCCTCTCCCGCGCCAGGAATTTGAGTAACAGGATGATGTTTTTTCGCGGGATGAGGGTTGGGGAGAGGGCTTGTCACGGATGGTCATTGACGATGAGATATGGTGTCGTTTAGAAACGTTGCTTCCAAAACCTAAGGGACGTCATGGTAAGGATGAGCGGTTGTTTATGGAGGCAACAGGCGGGATGCTTCAAACGGCTTTACTTTAAAGCAGTCATGATGACGTCGAGGACTGTTGGCGTGTGCTGAAAGATATCATGATTCCAAAAGCGGAGCACTTTAAAACCATGTGTCTTTAGCCAATCAGTACGCTTCGTATCGTAAATTTGATTGTGCAGGTGTTGACCACCATCAAGCTCGATAATCAGCCGTTTTTCAAGGCAGGCAAAATCAACGATGTAGTCGCCTATTGGGACTTGTCTCTTGAATTTAAATCCAGGTCTATTCGCTCGAAGATAGTACCATAGATGCCTCTCAGCATCCGTACTGTTTTTCCTTAAATCGCGGGCTCGTTGCCTTAACACCGATTTTTCCACACCCTCTCCCTAACCCTCTCCCGCAAAAAACATCATCATACTACTCAAATTCCTGGCGCGGGAGAGGGGGCAGATCGAGGTAATCTCAAAAATCTGTGTTCAAATTCAGTCTGGGATAGCTATAAAAAACGTTAGGGATATCAAAAGCGATCTGTTGGGGATCGGGCTCATGCTGGAATCTGATAGTAAGCAGAGGTCATATCAGGCGAACACTGTTAAAAATACAGGGATATTTATTTTAAACAAAAATATGTCAGGATCGCTCAGGGCTTCGCCTTCATGACTACAGGACATTATAATTTGTTATTTTTGTCCTGGTCGTTACAGATTTTTATCCCTGTATTCGCATAAATCATGAATCAGACATTCCCTGCAGTGCGGTTTGCGTGCCACACAGACATAACGTCCATGCAGTACCAGCCAATGGTGGGCGTCCTGAAGAAATTCCTTATCGACATGCTTAAGCAACCCTTGCTCCACGGCAAGCGGTGTTTTTCCCCTGGCAAGACCAGTACGGTTCGCCACCCGAAAAATGTGGGTATCTACCGCGATGGTCGGCTGGCCAAAGGCCGTATTCAGAATCACATTGGCGGTTTTTCGTCCCACGCCCGGCAGCTTTTCCAAATCGTGCCGTTTATCCGGGACGTGACCGTCATGATCATCAAGCAACATCTGGCAGGTTTTGATGATGTTGCTCGCCTTGCTGTTATAAAGACCTATGGTTTTAATGTAGTCCTTGAGACCTTCTTCGCCCAATTGCAGCATGGCTTCGGGCGTATTGGCCACAGGAAACAGCTTTTCAGTCGCCTTGTTGACGCTGACATCCGTGGCCTGGGCCGATAAGATCACCGCAATCAGCAATTCAAAGGTCGAATGAAATGTTAATTCGGTCGTGGGATGGGGATTGTCGCTTCGAAAACGCTCGAAAATCTGACGTCGCCTGGCGTTATTCATGAGACTGTTTCGCCTTGACCCGATCCATGGCGGCAAGAATATAATCCTGCTTGGCTTGTAAATCCTTTTGTTTATCTTCCTGCTTCCCGGCCAGCTTTTTTTTCGCACGGTACAACTGTTGTTTGTGATGCTCGTCTCGCAATTGCCGTATTTTTCGCGCCTGAAAACGTTCTCGTGCCAGGGCTTTATCATAAGCCGCTTCCGGCAGCGGGGTTAATTCAATGCAATCGACCGGGCAGGGTTCGACACAGAGACCACAACCCGTACATTCATGACGGATAACCGCGTGCATGAGTTTGGCACTGCCGATAATAGCGTCCACCGGACAAGCCTGGATACATTTCGTACATCCGATGCACTCCTCCTCACGAATGACAGCCAGAGCGGGGGGGCGGGTATTGGCTTCGGCGCTGTTGAGATACGGCATCGCGTCGATGGCCAGTAATCCCGCCAGTGCTTTCACCGTAGCCACCCCGCCGGGAGGGCAGCGATCGATCGTACTGGCGCCGCGAGCCAGCGCCTCGGCATAAGGCAAACAGCCGTCAAAACCACATTCGCCGCATTGCGTCTGCGGCAGCAGCGCATCAATGTCCTTGACTGACGCCATTACTTGACTTTCATCCCGGGTTTCGCACCCTCATCCGGCTGCAAAAGGAAAAGTCCCTTGCCGTCGCCAGCGGCCAGCACCATACCCTCCGAAACGCCAAAACGCATGGTGCGCGGCGCCAGATTGGCCACCATCACCGTCAGTCGGCCTACCAGTTCGTCAGGGTTATAAGCGCTTTTAATGCCGGCAAAAACCTGTTTTTCACTGCCGTTTAAATCCAGCTTGAGACGCAGCAGTTTATCAGCACCCTCCACGGGTTCTGCCGCCACAATACGGGCTATGCGCAAATCAATCTTGCTGAATTCGTCTATGGAGATGGTTTCTTCTTTCTTGCTGTTTTCCGTCATATTATTTTCCTTCACCGTTGGCGGGGATTGTTCCCTTAAAGCCGCCAGCATGGCATCAATTTTTTCCCGTTCAACCCGCACCATCAATGGTTTAAACGGGTTAATCGTATGGGCGAGCAACGGCTTGTCGAGGTTGTCCCAGTTTAAGGGTGGGCAATTTAAAAACGCTTCCGCCTCCCGGGCCATGATCGGCAGAACCGGTTTTAAAAACCCGATTAACAAACGAAACAGATTCAAACCCATGGTACAAATAGCCTGGACATCGGCCTGGCGTGTTTCGTCCTTGGCCAGCACCCAGGGTTTCCTGGCGTCAATATATTGATTGACCTTATCGGCACAATCCATGATTTGGCGCACGGCGCGGGCGTAATCACGTTGCACGAAGGCTTCGATAATACCCTCTTTCGCGTCCAGAATTTCCTGATACAACGCCGGCTCGCACAAGCTCTCGCCCAGACGGTTATCAAATCGCTTATTAATAAACCCGGCCGAACGGCTGGCGATATTAACCACTTTACCCACCAGATCGGCGTTGACCCGGTTGATAAAGTCGTCGAAATTCAAATCGAGATCATCCACACGGCCGTTGAGTTTGGCGGCATAATAATAACGCAGGTACTCCGGATGCAAATGCTTCAGATAGGTACGCGCCTCGATAAACGTCCCCCGCGATTTCGACATTTTCTGTCCATTGACCGTCAGAAAACCGTGGGTATACACCGCCGTGGGCAGACGATGACCGCTGCCTGCCAGCATGGCCGGCCAGAACAGGGCATGAAAATAGACAATGTCCTTGCCGACAAAATGATACAGTTCCGTTTTGGAATCGGCGTCCCAGAATTCGGCAAACGACAAATCGTTTTCATCACAATATTTCTTAAAGCTGGCCATATATCCGATAGGCGCGTCCAGCCACACGTAAAAATACTTACCCGGCTTACCGGGTATGGGAAACCCGAAATAAGGCGCGTCGCGGGAAATATCCCACTGTTTTAATCCCGCGGCAAACCACTCATCGAGCTTGTTGGCGACTTCCGCCTGCAAGTGGCCTTTCCGGGTCCATGCCTTAAGCAGCGACTCGTAACGCGGCAAATCAAAAAAATAATGTTCCGATTCCTTTTCCACCGGCCTGGCGCCGGAAATGACCGACACCGCGTCTTGTAAATCCGTAGGCGCGTAGGTCGCGCCGCACGACTCGCAGTTATCACCGTATTGATCGGGCGTGGCGCATTTCGGACAGGTGCCTTTCACATAACGATCAGGTAAAAACATGGCTTTAACCGGATCATAAGCCTGGCGAATGGTTTTTTTAACGATATCGCCGCGCGCCTCCAGACGCCGGTAGATCTCATTGGCCAACGCCTGATTTTCAGGAGAGTGGGTGGTGTGGTAACTGTCGTAATGGATGGCGAACGCGTTAAAGTCGCTCTCATGGCTCAACTGCATTTCCGCGGTCAATACCTCCGGTGTCACACCCAATTGCTCGGCTTTCAGCATCACGGGCGTGCCGTGCGCGTCATCACCGCACACGCTGATACAATAATGCCCCAGCATTTTATGGGTACGCACCCAGATATCGGTCTGAATATGTTCAACCAGATGACCCAGATGCAAATGGCCATTGGCGTAGGGAAGCGCGCTGGTGACCAGCATCTTACGTGTCGTAGTCATGGACGGTAGGCTCATAGCGATATTAAAAGGACAAATTATACTCGTGATCCGTCAAAATACCAGTCGTCATCCCGAGAGAAGAGGCGGCATAAAAAAACGCGGCATAAGCCGCGTTTGCAATCAGGAAGCAGAGAATGATTACACTCTTTTTCCTAGGTTTAAGCTATCTTCTGAAGATTCATCTTCTACCAGCAAAACTGTGCTGCTGCTTGCTCCGTTGATCGCTTTAGGCTGAGACAGGAGAGGAGAACTATGGGTAGGTACTTCATCAATATCTACCAACAAAGGCTCCTTATCCTTGGAAGACGACGGGAGCAAACCGCTTTCGTGTACCTTTCTATAAGAACTTCTGGGGAGGACATCGCTACTGAAGATGTCTTCATTATCGCTGTCTTCGTCAAGTAAATCGAACCTGGCTCCACTATCTCCACCAGGCCCGGGTTTTTTAGGTCTAATCAAACCATCCAGCCAGTTGGTAATACGAACACCGATGTTCCAAACGGTAGAAGCAGTCCACGTAGCCGCGGTGACCAGGGCTCCGATGGTAAAAGCCGCAGCAACAGGCGCCATAGTTGCAATAGCAGGGCCGACAAAAGGCAGGGCAACAGCTAAAGGTACCAGGGCAGCAGCCACAGGAGGGAACAGCGCAATAAGACCCGCAACAACAAGTCCCGCAATCAGACCCAACCCAATGGCTGTTAATAATTTCCAATGTTCACGCATCCACTTTAACATAACGACATACTCCAGTTGTTATTAATCGTGCGCATATTATCAGCAATTTGCCATTGATGAAAGAAAAATGCGCAACATATTGTAACATTTGTGTAAATAAGTTGATTGTGTATAAAATTCAATCACATATAAGGCGTCGGATCAGGAACGCCGGCCGCCAGAAACCCTTTTTTCCGGTAAACACAACTGTCACAACGACCACAGGCGGCACCGGACAAGGACGCCTGATAACAACTGACGGTCAAGCCGTAATCAACCCCCAGGCGGGTGCCTAAGCGGATGGTATCGGCCTTGCTCAAATGCTGGAGAGGTGCGTGAATGATTGTTTTTTGTCCTTCTATCCCTGCTTTGGTGGCCAGATTAGCCATGTTCTGAAAAGCGGCGATGAATTCCGGCCGGCAATCGGGATAACCGGAATAATCCACCTCGCTTACCCCGATGAATATATCCCGGGCGCCCGTCACTTCGGCATAACCCAGGGCAATCGCCAGAAACACCGTATTACGGGCCGGGACGTAGGTCGACGGGATCTGGCCATCGCCGTTGTAATCCGGGACGGCCGTGTCAGGATCCGTTAGCGCGGAGCCTTTAAACTGGCTTATATCAAGATTGACCACACGATGCTCCGCCACGCAAGCCGCCCGGGCAACGCGCTCTGCCGCCTGTAATTCGGCCTGGTGACGTTGTCCGTAAGCAAAACTCAGGGCATAACAGGCAAACCCCTGTTCCCGTGCGACTGCGAGACACGTGGTTGAATCCAGTCCACCCGATAATAAAACCACCGCGTTTTTACTCATCATAACTCTCTGAAAACAAAATAAATATTGTAGCCCGTCATGCAGGCAAAGCCGTAATGCGGGGATAACGATCCTAATTGGCACATCAAACCCGCAATACGGCCGCAGGCCTCCTTACGGGCTACTGCCTTTTTGCGAAAAAATTTGTTCACAGAACCAAGGATGGGAATCATAGCATCTCAAGCCAGGAAACGCTCATTGGTAGGCTTTTAGGTGATAATCAACCCAACAATTGCCTTATCACCGGATATACTGCTAAAATTCCACGCTATTTGCATGTCAACCTGGATGAAGATGTCAGCAACGTTCTTTCCTGTTGTTCTGGCCGGCGGTTCCGGCACCAGACTCTGGCCATTGTCGCGCAAGAACTATCCGAAACAGTTTTTACGCCTGCAAGGGCAGTTCTCCCTGTTGCAGCAAACCATGCAGCGGGTGGAACAATTATCCCCGAAACACGCGCTGATCGTCAGCAACGACGCCCATTATTTTCTTTGTCAGGAACAACTGCAATCCTTGCAAACAACACCCGCGATCACTTATCTCCTGGAGCCCTGTGCACGCAACACCGCTCCGGCCATTGCTCTGGCGGCCGGGTATCTGGCTGCGCAATTCGGACGCGACGCCTTGATGCTGGTCTTGCCTTCCGATCACTGGATAGGCGATACCAAAGCCTGGCAAAATGCCATGGAAAAAGGAGCTCATTGCGCATCCCGACAGGATGCTATCGTAACCTTCGGTATCCAACCGCACAGCGCCAAAGCCGGTTACGGCTATATTGAGGCAGCCGGTGCGTGCGGCGAAGGCATTTACCATGTCGAACGTTTTCGTGAAAAACCCGATACAGATACAGCCGCCGCATTCATAGCCCAGGGCAATTATTTCTGGAACAGCGGCATGTTCGTTTGCCGCGCCGGCGTTTATCTGGACGAATTACAACGTTACGCGCCTGATATCGCGAGTCTAAGCGCCCAGTCTCTGGCCAAAGCCTGTCATCATCATGATTTTATTCGTGTGGATGAGGCGTTGTTCGGCAAATGCCGCAGCGAATCCATCGATTACGCCATTATGGAGCACACCAGCAAGGCCGTAGTCATTCCGGTCACCGTACCCTGGAGTGATTTGGGTTGCTGGGCCGCGGTTGCGGAAGCCAACACCATGGATGAACACGGCAACACCTTAAGCGGCAACGTCATGGCCAAAAACAGCCGCAATTGCCTGATCACCTCCACCAATGCCCTGGTCACTACCCTGGGGATCGAGGATCAGATCATCGTGGCAACCGGTGATGCCGTTCTAGTGGCCGATAAGCGTTATTCCCAGCAGGTTAAGGAACTCGTTGACACCCTGGGGGTTGAGCATCAGGCACTCATCGACGACCACCGGCAAGTGGCGCGTCCGTGGGGTTATTATGAAATTCTGGCTGAAGGCCCTTCCTTTAAGGTCAAACGATTGATGGTTAAACCGGGAGCGAAGCTCTCCTTGCAAAGACATCAACACCGGGCCGAGCATTGGGTGGTTGTCGGCGGCGAGGCCGAAATTATCAATGACGACCAAACGATGCGCCTGACCGTCAATCAATCCACCTACATTCCCCAGCAAACACGTCACCGCTTGTCCAATCCCGGCACGGAACCGCTGTTTGTCATCGAAGTGCAAAGCGGTTCCTACCTCGGTGAAGACGATATCGAACGTTTTGACGATATTTATCAGCGAAAGACCCCTGCCACCATAACCTGAAAAAACCCTTGTGATCAGGGTTTTGCAACAAAACAAGCATTTTTCAGGCCAAATTCAGTAAATTACTTATCAAAACTGTAAATTTTTTACTATTTTACTTGTCTCGTAAATATCTACTATGTTATAAAATAGAACAGATTGCTCTGGTTAATGTGCAATCCACGTCACCCCTTCGGTTTACTTTTAAGGTGATATTATGAGTGAAACAGTAGCAGAGAATCCCCTGGATCTTTTCGGATTGAAAGGTGCGGACTATGCTCGCAAAATCCTCACTCCCGAAGAGAAATCACCACGCTCTATCACCAAGCTTTCCAAATACGAAGGTACCCGGGAAAATACATTAAAAAAATTTCAAGCCGATTTGGCGTCATTAAACCCGCAAATATTAACATTACAACGTCAGGATCCGAAAAGGAAAAAAGAAACAAGGGATAAATTAGTCAAAACCTGGGCTCTGTTGTATGACGAATACCTGCATAAAACAGGCAGTAACCGCCCGTACGGTTTGGACGACCTGCGCAAGCAGATGATGCTTTGCCAAGCCTACCTGGACATACTGGATGGGCGTGAAGTCGCCTCGCCGGAAAGTGCGCATGAAGCCGAATTTCACGGTCGGGAAAATTATTTCAAGATCCTCGCCATGAGAACAGGCCAATGGCTGGCTGACAAAATGCAGGAACTTTCCGGCGGCAAAACGAAAGTTATCAAGGGATGGATGGGTGAACTCAACGGACGCCGATTGTACTGGGTATGGGGCGGCGGCATGCTGTCCTCCATACTGGCTCTGCTGCCCACTGATTTTTTCAATAATCAGCAAGCTCAAAAAGCGTTGGCGGTCCCCGGGCCGGCCATGGGATACATAAGCTGGTTGCTGTATTACGCCCGCTTCGGTCTGGAATTGGGGTTGCTGTTAAAGCACACTATCAAAGGCCCATGGATGGATGCAACGGAGCACAAATTCAGCATCCTGTCGCCGGAAGACATCGCCAGTGACAAGCTTCCGGAAGAAAATCACCTGTATTTTCAGGTCATCGATGGAAAAATCGCTTACTCGGTTCTCACACCGCAGGGAAAAGAACTGAAAGGGGTAAAACTCGAAGAGTTTGATGCCCCGGAAGAGTTAAACGAGCAATGGCTGAAACAGCACAAACGCGCGCTCCTGGGTGCGATATCCCAAAATGGGCATATTCATCTCCATGAGCGGGATATTCCGACCTGGGAACGTTTTAAAACCCAGTGGAATCAGAGAAAATTCCAGTTACTCAATGATTCCATCTGGGCGACGGCCAATCTGGTTACCTTCTTCTGGCTAACAGGTGCCGGTACGCTGGGTTATGCCGGCAATATTGTCACCGTGGGCTTGTTATTAATGGATGTGTCGTTAACCGTATGGAGGTTTTATGAGGAGAGCACCAAACATAACAAACGCATGCTGGAGTTGAAAACCAAGAGAGAGGAACTGGAAGCACAGATCAGGGAAAGAAATTTCACCATTAATGAATTGCAATCAAGTATCGAGAGTTTACAAGAAGATTCGATAGGCAATACCCTGGCAATCCTGGATCTTCAATTAAGAATCAGCAAAAACCAACGGGAAATCGATAACTTGCAGGAACAAGTAACAGAGATTGCACGCATTGAACGAAAAACGGCATTCGACTGGAAATACAAGAAAGCCGGCTTGATACTCGATTTAAGCTATGCTGTGGGGCTGGTTCTCGCCTTCAGCCTGATGTGTACCTTCTTTTTTCCTCCGGCTATGGTGGCGCCCGGCATCCTGCTGATTCTGGGTGTGGCCGGCGCGGCCTTAAGTTTTGCGCTCACAGTCGCATACGCCGCCGCCACAGGCGGCCTGGAGATAGCTAAAACCAGGGCAACCACGGCTGAGATAAAACGGGAATACAAAGAGTTATTGCAAGCGTTTAAAGATACCCAGGATGAACTTGGTAAATTGGAAAAAGACGATGCAAAACGACCGGAGCTCAAGAATTTATTAAAACAACAATTCATCATGCTCAAGGATCTGGAAGCGGAGGCCGGCTATCATAAGCAAATGGCGCGATTCCAAGCGGCCAAACTGGTACGATCCGTGTTCATAGACGCCATGATTCCCGCGGTGGTTTTCGCATCGCTGGTGTTCATGCCGCTTGGTATCGGTCTTGCGGTCATAGGCGCCGGTTTTGCCCTGGCGGTGTTATCCAGCATCATTCTTAATCGTTTCACACCGAAGGAAGCGGAAAAATACAAGATGAAAGAGGATGAGGAGGATTTCAAGCAGTTCAAGGCCAATCCGGATGGGGCTACTGCGGGATTTCTCGGAAGAAAAAGGTCTGGTTTCTTCAAAGACCACAGTGAGCAAACGGAGCCGACCGACGTGGACAGCCTTATACCGCGCCTCGAAGAGCAAGATGAAATTGTGCCTTTACTAAAACAAAGCGAAATATGAGCAATTTATAAGCAATTTTTCCGGGCAACCCAGACACAAGGTTTGGTTGCCTATGGAGAACCCAACGCCATCACTGCCATTAAGTTAAGCACCATTGTTTATCAATTGTCGTCCCCACGGAGGCGGGGATCCATTTACAAATGGAGCACAGTGCCACAATAAAGATGGTTTCCCGCCTTCGCGGGAATGACACAATTCCTTAACTTAATGGCAATGCCCAACACCATCAGGAAATAAGTTGGAGTGTTATGCTGATTGGTGGTCTAATGGCTGCTATCCAAATGACTTGCAAAGAAAATTGGGCGCGCTGCTAAAAAAGTGTATAATTCCACAATTTGTTGCACAATTTTCTGGCCATTATGAATCTTGACAAACACTACGACGTCATCGTGATCGGGGGCGGCCATGCCGGAACGGAAGCGGCTCTGGCGGCAGCCCGACTGGGCGCACAAACCCTGCTGTTAACCCACAATATGGATTTGCTGGGCCAAATGTCCTGTAACCCGGCCATTGGCGGCATCGGTAAAGGCCATCTGGTCAGAGAAATAGATGCCTTAGACGGTGCCATGGCGCTGGCCGCCGATGAGGCAGGCATTCAATTTCGTACGCTTAATGCCTCCAAAGGGCCGGCCGTGCGCGCTACCCGTGCGCAGGCCGATCGCGTCCTCTATCGCCAGGCCATTCGGCAAACACTGCAAAAACAACCCAATCTGAGCCTGTTTCAGCAAGCGGTTGACGATCTGGTGATTGAAAACGGTCGGGTTTGCGGGGTCGTCACCCAGATTGGTTTGACGCTGCGCGCCAAAGCCGTAGTATTGACCGTCGGGACGTTTCTTGGCGGCAAAATCCACATCGGCATGAATCAATACGCCGGAGGACGCGCCGGTGATCCGCCGGCCATCGCTCTAGCCAGAAGACTTCGCGAACTTGATCTTCCCGTAGGCCGCCTCAAAACGGGAACACCGCCCCGTATCGACAGCCGCTCGCTGGATTACTCGCAGATGACAATACAACCCGGTGACACGCCGGTACCGGTGTTTTCCTTTATGGGCAAGGCTGCCATGCACCCGCGCCAATTGCCTTGCCATATTACCCATACGACTCAGGAAACCCATGACATCATTCATGCCAACCTGCACCTCTCGCCCATGTTTGCCGGAGCCATTGAAGGCGTGGGGCCTCGTTATTGCCCGTCCATTGAAGATAAAATCGTACGCTTCGCCGACAAATCCTCACACCAGATTTTTGTTGAACCGGAAGGGTTGACCAGCGATGAAATTTATCCCAACGGTATTTCAACCAGCCTGCCTTTTGAGGTGCAGGTACAATTTGTCCGTACCATCAAAGGGTTTGAAAACGCCCACATCACTCGGCCCGGTTATGCCATTGAATACGATTATTTCGACCCCAGAGGTTTGACTTCGTTTTTACAGACCAAGCCGATAGACAATCTGTTTTTCGCAGGCCAAATCAATGGAACGACAGGCTATGAGGAAGCCGCGGCGCAAGGACTCATCGCCGGAATGAACGCGGCTCTTTTCGTTCAGGAAAAAGACTTGTGGTGTCCACGCCGTGATGAAGCCTATATCGGAGTATTGATTGACGATTTGATAACTTGCGGAACCCAGGAACCTTACCGCATGTTTACTTCCCGGGCGGAATACCGCCTGTTGCTGCGTGAAGACAATGCCGATCTGCGTTTGACCGCCAGGGGGTATGAATTGGGTTTGGTGTCGGAGGAGCGCTGGCAGGTGTTTTGTGCGAAAAAAGATGCCATTGAACAAGCTCAGAGAGCTTTACACAGTACGATGGTGCGTGCAAGCGCTCATGACGGGTTGCAAACTTTTCTGGAAAATCCGCTGCAACAGGATTGTCGTGCATCCGAGTTGTTAAAACGGCCGGAAGTCACTTACAGGCACTTACAGGCGATAAACGCGCTGCAATTACCCGATATCGCACCCGATGCGGCCGAACAGGTTGAAATTCAAAGCAAATACGCCGGTTACATCGAACGCCAGGAACTTGAAATTACTCGTTTGCGCAAACATGAAAACACCCGTTTGCCGGACGATTTTGACTACGGCAAGGTCTCCGGCCTGTCTACGGAAATCGTACAAAAACTCAGCCGGATCCGGCCAGCGACCCTGGCTCAGGCCGGACGGATCTCCGGCGTGACGCCTGCGGCGCTGTCTCTATTGCTCGTTCATTTGAAAAAACGACGGATCCCGGCATGACCTCCACGCAACAATCAACGCGTTTATTGCAACAGGGACTTTCCCAACTTGGGCTTCCTGACCACAGCGATGCCCTGTTGACGTATTTGTCATTATTGAATAAATGGAATCATGTTTATAATTTGACCGCCGTGCGCGAGATCCCGGCCATGGTCAGCCGCCATGTGTTAGACAGTCTGGCCGTTTTACCTTTTATACGAGGCGCCAGGATTGTGGATGTGGGTTCGGGTGCCGGTCTGCCGGGTATTCCTCTGGCTATTGCCCGACCGCAAACGCGTGTTACCCTGCTTGACAGCAATGGCAAAAAGACGCGATTCCTCGAAGAAGTTCAGCGACATCTGATGCTGGATAATGTTGAAGTGATACAAAGCCGTATTGAAAACTACCACCCGGCACAGGCTTTTGATACAGTAATAAGCCGGGCATTTAGTGATCTGGCACAAATGATACACTGGACAAAGCATGTCATTGACGCTCATGGAATATGGCTGGCAATGAAGGGACGCTACCCGCAAACGGAATTATCCATGATTGATTTTCCTTACCAGGTACATCGCTACGACGTTCCTGGTCTTGACGAGGAACGATGTTCCGTGATTATCGAAAATAAAACCGAGGAATAACCATGGCGAAAATCATAGCCATTGCAAATCAAAAGGGTGGCGTGGGCAAGACCACAACGGCTATTAACCTGGCCGCGTCCATAGCCGCCCACAAACAACAGGTGTTGCTCGTGGATCTGGATCCCCAGGGAAACGCAACCATGGGATCCGGTGTCAATAAAAATGAGTTGGTGCATACCAGCAATGACGTCATTTTAAGGGATTGTCTGGCGGCTCAGGCCTGCCTGAAAACAACGTGTGGCTACGATTTGATTCCCGCCAATGGTGATTTGACCGTTGCCGAAGTCAGCCTGATGGAACGAAATCACAGGGAAACGTTCCTGTTTAAAGCCCTGCAATCCGTGCAGAGCGAGTACGACATCATCCTGATTGACTGTCCCCCGGCTCTTAATACCCTGACCATCAATGCGCTGGTTGCCGCCGACTCCGTCCTGATCCCCATGCAATGTGAATATTACGCGCTGGAAGGTCTGGCCGCGTTAATTTCAACAATTGAACAGATCAAGACAAGCGTCAACCCGAGATTGCACATTGAAGGCGTGCTAAGGACTATGTATGATGTGCGCAATCGCTTGTGTTCGGAAGTATCCAAACAATTAATCGAGCATTTTAGCAATAAGATTTATCGTACGGTCGTTCCACGCAACGTACGGTTGGCCGAAGCGCCAAGCCATGGGATGCCTGCCTTGCAGTATGATAAATCTTCGGCGGGGGCGGCCGCTTACATGGTGCTGGCCGCAGAAATGATTAGTAAACAAACCGTATCAGGTTAAACAGAGGAACATTATGACAGTAAAGCGAGGAGGGTTAGGTCGCAATTTATCAGTCTTGCTTGGCCATAAGGATCTCGCCTTACCATCCGAGCAGTCCAAGGGTGATCAACCGTTACAATTGCCGCTGAATGTCATGCAGCCCGGAAAGTATCAGCCACGCAGCGACATAGAAGAAGATTCTCTGGCTGAACTGGCAGACTCCATCAAACAACAAGGTTTGTTGCAACCGCTAATTGTCCGGGAAATCCGTCCCGATCATTATGAAATCATTGCCGGTGAACGGCGCTGGCGCGCCTCACGGCTTGCGGGTTTAAGCGAAGTACCGGTCGTTATCCGGCAAGTGGATGATGAAACCGCCATGGCCATTGCGCTGGTTGAAAATCTGCAGCGAGAGGATTTGAACGCCATGGATCAGGCACGTGCCATGTATCGACTGACCCGTGAATTTGATTTGACGCACCAGCAAGTCGCTGATTTATTATGCAAATCGCGAACGGCGGTCAGTAATTTTTTAAGATTACTGTCCCTGGCAGAAGACGTGCGTCGTCTTTTGGAATATGGCGATTTGGATATGGGACATGCCCGTGCTCTGCTAGTGCTGGAGGAGGAACAGCAATCGTACGTTGCCAAACTCGTGGTGGCCAAAGGTTTGTCCGTACGTGAAACGGAAAAGCTGGTAAAACGTGTTAAAGATGGCCATGCAAAACCGGCAGTTCCTGTTAAGGACGTCAGCGAACAAGTCAAAACGCAACTAGACCAGCTTGCCCATCACCTGCGTACAAAAATTCATGTGAAACAGGGGAAATCCGGTAAAGGTTCCTTGATTATTCATTACAAATCATTGAGTGATCTGGAATCGGTCATTCAACAAATCATCACACCATAATTGTCGACACACTCTGGCTCAGTACACTAACATATCCTGGTACTATTTTTTTACAAAGGAGCGGTAGCCCGTAAGGAGGCCTGCGGCCGTATTGCGGGTTTTATGCCACAATATTGGACTTGTGGATCCAGAAACGTTATCCCGCATTTCGGCTTCGCCTTCATGGCGGGCTACAAAAAGGGACAAATCATACGCCTTTTTGCAGCCGTAATTAATTTTGTTCACGGAACCATTTCGTTTTGCATGGTTTTAATTCTTAAAAAACGCCTATGTCCCGCGACTTGTTCGCGGGAACCAGGGGTTCAAAGTTCAGAGCTACACACTCATGGATGCCGCGAACAAGTCGCGGCACGTAGACAATTGACAATTTTAGAACCATTTGACCGGGCAAAACGACGTAGATGTAGTACCAGGCTCTGTGCACTTATCTTTTATTGGCTGAAATGATTTAAAATCAAACATTTTTACCGGAAAACAAGTATAGAAGTTAGTCATATTGCTTCCCTCATGTACCAAAACCTATCCTGATTCACTAATCGTAAGCAAAACAAAAAATAATATTTTAATTAAATGTTTATTTTACATACTTTATGGTCAATAATTATTATATAGGGAGAAGTGTATGCAAATTCAACCTGTACACCCAGTTGAGGTGTTTCTCAAGTGCAACGATCTGGAAACGGCAGGAAATCTTGTTGAACTCTCCGAGCAGGAAATGATATTAACCTGCACGGAGTTTCTGGATAGAAACAGCCCCGTCACATTTCATGCGAAATATTTTTGGGGGGAAGCGATTGTCCATCAAATTAATTACAGTCGCTATCTATTCACCTACATTCTTTCTATAGAACAAATCAAATATCGACCCGGCCTGGTCGTCAACACCAAACTTTAATCGTGTTTATTATAACCAGTAAACAAATATAAACAGGAAAAGCCAGACAACGTCCACAAAATGCCAATACCAGGCCACTCCTTCAAAGGCAAAATGGCGCTCCGGTGTGAAGTGTCCGCGGAGGCAGCGACCCAGAATCACCATAAGCATGATAGTACCAATGGTTACATGCAAACCATGAAATCCGGTTAGCATAAAAAAGGTCGTTCCATAAATCCCGGCATCGAGTGTAAGATTCAACTCGGTATAAGCTTCATGGTATTCGTAGGTTTGCAGGGCAAGGAACAGTACACCAAGCAGAATGGTGCAAATCATGCCAGCGATCAATTGCTTGCGCTTGTTTAATTTCAGCGCCCAATGTGCCCAGGTGATGGTAACGCCTGAGGTTAACAGAATTAAGGTGTTTATCGCGGCAAGTCCCCAGGCGCCCATAGCTTCCCGTGCCCCGACAAAGATTTGATTATCGGGATTACTCAAAAGCGGCCAGGATGCCTTGAAATCAGCCCATAACGTATAATGGGTTATGGGATGAACCTCACCACCCAGAACAGGCACCGACCAATAGCGGCAAAAAAACAAAGCCCCGAAAAAAGCGCCGAAAAAACAGACCTCTGAAAAGATGAACCAGCACATTCCCCAGCGAAACGAGCGATCAACCTGCAAATCGTAGAGTCCTTTTTCATTTTCATAGATAACCTGACCAAACCAGCCAACCATCATGATAACCAGAATGACAAGACCTGCGGTAAAAATATAAGGTCCATACCAATCACTGTGCAACCAGCTCGCCGCACCCACCAGGGTAGTTGTTAAACCAATGGAACCAACAATCGGCCAATGACTCGGTTTGGGGACGTAATAGGTACCGTGCGCTCCCATAATGTTTTTTTCTCCTGTTTACAATGCGGCCAGCTACCACAGGACGGGTATTGGCAGTATTAATTAATGATACGACTTGTTACATCAAATAACGTATATGACAAGGTAATTGTTCTGATATTTGCAGGCAGATCCGTGTCAAGATGAAACAACAACGGCATATCCATCGCCTCATGGCCGTTGAGCGTCTGCTGCGTAAAACAAAAACATTCCGTCTTTTTTAAATATTTGGCTGCGATCCCTGGCGTAACGCTGGGTATCGCCTGAACCGTCATGCGATATCGGCTTTGGTTTTCTGCGTAAAACGCCAGCTTTGCAATCTCTCCCGGATGGACTGTCAGTTTTTTAACCTTGGGATAAAATGCCCAGGGGACGTTACCGTTATTAGTTGCAACAAATTCTACAGTCACTTCCCGGTCTTTAGCGACAATCGCATCTTTCGCATCATAGGCTATCGCCTGTTGATTCGTTTTGCCGTTAATTCCAAAAGTCTTGCACAGGCTGTTATAAATAGGTACTAACGCAAAGCCAAAGGCAAACATGCCAATAACGACCACAAACAAAATTAATACCAGTTTTGCATGACCCTTGACAGCCATCTTACCTCGCTTGAATAACCCTTAAAACAATTTTCTTATCATAGACACCAAGGTGCCGGATGTTTACCGACACCTCCATTTTGTCCTGCTAGTTAACAACAGGAGGCGTTGTAAAGCTATGGTAAGGCGGAGGTGACGATAACGTCCACTCCAGTCCATGCGCACCTTCCCAGACCTGGGCATCCACTTTCCTGCCATGGCCGCGAACCGTTGCGATTACGTTATATAGAAAGAGCAACTGTGAAAAACCAAAGATAAACGCACCAATGGTTGAGATCATATTAAAATTGGCAAATTGCAACGCATAATCCGGTATTCTGCGAGGCATTCCCGCCAATCCGAGAAAATGCATTGGAAAAAACGCAATGTTAACGGAAATAGCCGATAACCAGAAATGCCATTTTCCCAAACGCTCGTTATACATATGGCCGGTCCATTTCGGCAGCCAGTAATACGTCGCGGCCAGCAAGGAGAAAATGGCACCAGGGACTAACACATAATGGAAGTGTCCCACTACAAAATACGTATCCTGATATTGATAATCTGCCGGAACCAGAGCCAGCATCAATCCGGTAAATCCACCGATAGTAAAGAGAAAGACGAACGCTATCGCAAAAAGCATCGGTGTTTCAAAGGTCATCGCACCCTTGAACATCGTGCCGACCCAGTTAAAGACCTTAATTCCTGTCGGTACCGCAATCAGCATGGTGGTGTACATGAAAAACAACTCGGCCCCAAGAGGGACACCGGTCGTAAACATATGGTGTGCCCATACGATAAAAGACAATAAAGCGATACTGACCGTAGCAAAAACCATGAAATGATAACCAAACAGCGGTTTTCTGCTGAAGGTCGGGATGATCTGCGAAATAACGCCGAACGCAGGCAGAATCAGAACATACACTTCAGGATGGCCAAAAAACCAGAACACGTGCTGGAACAGTATGGGATCCCCTCCTCCGGCCGCGTCAAAAAAGCTGGTGCCAAAATGGCGATCCGCAAGCATCATCGTCACGGCTCCTGCAAGAACAGGCATAATGGCTATGAGCAGAAACGCCGTAATGAGCCAGGTCCAGACAAACATCGGCATTTTCATCAAGGTCATACCGGGGGCACGCATGTTGAGAATGGTTGCGATAATGTTGATGGAGCCCATGATAGAGGACAATCCCATCATATGAATGGAGAAGATCATGAAATCGGTACTTGGCGGTGCGTAAGTTGTCGATAAAGGCGCATACATGGTCCACCCGAAATTAGGGCCGCCACCGGCATGAAACAACGTAGATGCCAACAATGCGAAAGCAAATGGCAGTAACCAGAAGCTCCAGTTATTCAAACGCGGCAATGCCATATCCGGAGCGCCAATCATCATTGGAATCTGCCAGTTGGCCATCCCGGTAAACGCCGGCATCACAACTCCAAACAGCATGATCAAACCGTGCATTGTCGTCATCTGGTTAAAAAAATTAGGATCGAGGAAACGATGGCCAGGCTGGAACAATTCGGCCCGGATTAACAAAGCCATGCCTCCGGCAACAAAAAAGCTCATCATTGCCAGCCAAAGATACAGGGTGCCGATATCCTTGTGGTTCGTGGTAAACAACCAACGCTTCACAAATCCCAGTATGCCCTTGCCTTGCTCCGGTCCATGTTCTTCATGTGCTTCGCCGTGTACCAACGTTTGACTCATCGCAAACCTCCAACTTTCGCTTTATTCACTTTTTTAGGCGCTTGAGCGTCGCCTTCTCGTATTCTGGCAACGTCTGCCGGCTGTATCTCGTCATCGGTATTATTACCCCAGGCATTACGCTCGTAGGTCACAATAGCGGCAATCTCCTGATCACTCAACTGATTCCTGTAGGACTGCATTGCGGAACCCGGTACACCGTCAAGAATAAGTTTCACATGTCGGGATATCGGTTTTCCAACGGAAATGGAACTGCCTCTCAACGCCGGATAAACGGGCGGCATACCGGTACCGTTTGCCTGATGGCAGGCAGAGCAGATTTGTTCGTATTTGGCCTTACCCATGGTCATTAATTCCGCCCGGGTCATTTTAGGCTGCTCTTTCGGTTTTTCCTGTTCAACGGCGTAAACATCCTGAACTTTCGTTTGCTGAGCCACCCATTTATTAAACTCGTCATCACTTACCGCTTGCACAACGATGGGCATAAAACCGTGATTTATACCGCACAATTCGGCACACTGCCCACGGTAAACACCGGGCTCCTCAATACGGGCCCAGGATTCGTGCATAAATCCGGGAATAGCGTCACGCTTGACCCCCAATTCGGGAACCCACCAGGAGTGAACCACGTCACTGGACGTCACCAGAAAACGGATTTTTCTATGAACCGGCAGCACCAGAGGCTTGTCTACCTCCAGAAGATACCATTGTCCCTTTTTCTGCTTGTTTTGGATCTGATCATAAGGTGTTGACAAATTACTGTAATAACTAATGCCTTGATCGAGGTACTGATATTGCCATTTCCATTGCGAGCCCACGACCTTGACGGTCACATCGGATTTATCGGTATCGTCCATGCTCATCAGCACTTTGGTCGCCGGGATAGCCAAACCGACCAGTATTAAAAAAGGAATAATGGTCCAGACAATTTCCAACCGGGTATTGTCATGAAAACCGGCGGGAACATAACCTTTGGATTTACGATGATGGATCAGCGAATAAATCATAACGCCAAAAACAACAATACCGATAATGGCGCAAATAGCCATGGCAATCATGTGCAGGTCATACATATCCTTACTAAGAGGCGTAACCCCCCTGTACATATTTAACTGCCAGTAATCTGCCGCTGCCATTGCAGTCCGGGCGGCTAACACGCCACCCAAGGCGGCAAGCACTTTGCTTACCTTAAACCCGTTTAGCATCCTCATTCCTCGACTTATTATGAATAACAGACCGACTGCAGGCAGTCGGCACAGATAATAACTTGAATGGCCGGTTCCGATTATGGCCATCCACCATCACCATAAGGAGTAATTACCTTCCTCTGTCGAACGACTCACCATGTATTTGATGGCTTCAATCACTTCACGAGTCGTGCAATGTTTACAACCACCATTTTGGGGATGATTTTCACCGCGTATGGTATTTTCGATTAAAACATCCATGTTTTGTGCAATCAGGGGTTTCCAGATTTCCTTGTCACCAATTTTCGGCGCCCCCATCTTGCCTTCGTTATGACACACGCTACAGTCTTCATCATACACGTCCTTGCCGCTGGCATGATACTTCTTGGTACCATGACTCTCCAGATCAGCCCATTGCGATCGTGATAACGATTTATTCAGGATATAATCCGTTGCCGCCATAATATCATTATCGCTGCAGGTCACACAGGCGCCTTTGACGGGCATACTGTTATATCCGTTAATGGCATGGCGGTAAAGACCGCTTAAACCGCTGCTTTTCAGGCGACGATACCAGTTGGCTCCATCCCCGATATACGGAGCGCCCATTTTATTGTCCTGATGGCAAATAATACAGGCATTGACGTAAACCTGCTTGCCTCGCTTGAGGGTCGGTTGCTGATCAGAGCCGGGAACACCAAGCGATTCCTCGCTTACGACTGTTTTTAAATACGTGGCGATGGCTAAATGATCCTCTTCAGTCAGGTAACTTAAGCTGTTATGGTTCACTTCCGCCATAGGCCCCGCCACCGGACCGGCGCGATTAATCAACTCACCTTCCTTGAACACATTGGCCACTTCATAATGGGACGCGGAACTCAAACCGTATTTGGTAATATTCGGAGCCCAATACCCATCAACAAAGCCGCCCGTTAAGTAATAACGATTCTTGGGCGCCCCGAATACATTGAGCGGGGTGTGGCACATGCTGCAATGCCCCAGACTGTCGACAATGTATTTACCCCGGTTCCAGGCCGGTGATTTATCCGGTTCGTAGCGAATCTCATTTTCTTCCGGGAAGAAAAACAACAGATTCCAGCCCCATAGTGAAAAGCGGGCCCCCGGTAAATTAAACGGGAAAGGCAACGATTTGTTTTTCTGCTTGACGGCCGGAATACTCATGAAGTAGGCATATAATGCACGCGCGTCGTCATCGGTTATTTTGGAAAAATAAACGTAGGGAAATACGGGGAAATAATTACGCCCCTTGGGATCGCGCCCGTCTTTCATAGCGCGAATAAAATCCTTTTCCGTCCATTTGCCAATACCCGTTTCCTTGTCGGGAGTGATATTGGGGCTGTAAAACGTTCCGAATGGCGTGTCAATCGGCAACCCGCCCGCAAACGCCGGCGTTCCACCTTTTACATCCGTATGACAGGCAATACAGTCCCCGATTTTAGCCAGGTATTCGCCGCGTTTGATTAACTTTTCCTGAGCGCCGTCGGCTGGTTTGGTTTCGGGATATTCCGGATAAAACCCGTCGATGAGCGGCTCTACGATTTTCGGGCGCGGTGCTTGTTCCGACGTATCATCGCCTTCTTCCGCACTGCACAGATGAGGGAAAGTCATCAATGTTATCATTAAAATCGCAAAAAACGCGTTATTCTTCAACAAAGAGCGCACGCTCCCTCCTTAATATACTTGCCTTGGACAAGGCTTGTTGCCATTTTCAGCCATGGAATGAAATGTCAACAAGCCCCATTTATCGAAAGGGAAAATAATCTCGCATTTTATACTTCTAGCCTATGAACTTGCAACGATGATCAAGGGGGTATTCGTGAATTAAAGCGATAATGGTTTTTCTTTATACAAATCAGGACTATTCCAGGCTCATCGCGGCCAGAATGATGCGAATTATTCTCAAATAAAACGGCCCTGTTACCAGTTGCTGACTTCGTGGTGAATGGCTGTTATGATAAGTGCCTGTTTGATAAGCGAGGGATCTCATCATGGCCTGGAAAGAAGCGTTGCCGCTGGCAAAATTACAGGAGGAAGAACGACACACCATGGCTATTGAAGGCCACAAGATACTGTTCATCTGGCATGATCAAAACGTTTACGCCATGGCCGCACAGTGTCCGCACTTCAAGCTCCCTCTGGCCAAAGGTAAAATTACCGCCAATAACAGCATTATCTGTCCTTTCCACAAAAGTGAATTCGATCTGGCAACCGGCCATATCCACTGCTGGTCACCCTGGCCACCGGCAATCGGAACCATGCTCGGAAAAATCAGCAAACCAAAGCCTTTGAAAATTTATCCGACCCGTGTTGATGAAGGCACGATTGTTGTTGAAATCTAGGGCGTATCGGGTTGCCAGTTTGGCAGCCCGGCCTGCAAAAAAATAAGTGCGCGGAACCTGACAATAATTAAATGAAATAATTGACCGCTATGGTTCCTGTTGTGAATTTTGCAGCCTGGGGTCCCTTGACTGAAAACCAGACCCCGACAATGACCCCCAGATTGGCTGAAAAATTATATTCCAGCGCCGGCGCCAACGACGTTTGTTCTCCACCCGAACCGCCAATGCTCGCCACGGTACCGCCTGGAGTAAAACCGGGATTGCCGTCAAAATTCGAGGCGGTGCTTTTGGTATACAAGACTTCAAAAACAGGCACCCAATGCTGCGTTAACGCGTATTCAAACGCCAAATCAATAGCATAATTATTGCCCGGGTCGACCACCCCGGTCGTATCTCTGGTACCACCAAACGTGTTCCGTCCGACCACGTGCACCTTACTGGATGTCGCCGCCGCCAGACTCAGGCGAGTACGTAAGTAATGATCGCGGGGCAAACTTGTCAACCGTTGAAAATTCAAACTGACCAGGGTGGTATTTGCACCGGAGCCGGTTTGATCGGTGCCCATTTTAGCATCACTCAACCGCTCAAACCGACCGGTCGGGAATATCTCCTGAAACATCAGGCGCACATCCGGCCACGAATTATTGTCACCTTGCCTCAGCAGCTGAACACCCAGCGCCAGACTGTAATCCCCAATGCCGCTGCCGTGTGCACCATTAACCCAACTGTAATCGTAGGGCAGTGACATTTGAATATCCAGGAAATTACTAATTCCGAAAGAAACAATCGGCACCACTTCAAAATTTTTAAATCCCTGGGGGTATTCCGTATAAAACGCATACGGCTCAATATTAATATCGCCGGGCGGAATTGTTTTTCCGGAAGGGGCAAGCAAGGGCCCGGTCATCCACGGACCGGCAAAAACGACGTTTATAAACCCCCAAAAAACCAGTATTCTGACTAACATAATGAATTATTAATATGAAATGTAACCGTCATATTAATCGTTTTTTAATAAAATAAAAACAAACCACCAATGGAAATAGTAAATACGGGTGCCATTTTAAGCGCCGCCCTGCTTTTCACCAGGATTCAAAACAGTTCTGTTGCAAAATGACCTGATACGGTTTGGCTAACAAGGTGTCCAGCTTCTCACCCAGCTCTACAATATAAGTTTGGTAAACTGCTCCTGATACTTCTCCCTGCTCTCCCATTGTTCATACAAAACAAACTGGGTCGGATTGTCGCTGTTTTGATGCAGTCTGTATTCCAGACAGGTATCTTCCGAACGGCTGGGTTTTACAACGGCTTTTAATCCCGACGCCAACGCCTGTTCTTTACCTGCCCGAGCTTCCAGAACAACAATGACCGTGTGTGGTTTTGGCATACTCAAATTTTTCTGCTCAACTGATTCATCGAGCAATTCATCATAACCATGTTCATTGGCTTGTAAAATAATGATTTTTACTACGCGTTACTGTTCTGAAGACCCTTTTTAAAACCTTGCCAAATCCTTAGGCTCTGTGAACCAATTTTCCTTCGCACCATTTTTTTGCGAAAAGGCAGTAGCCCGTAAGGAGACCTGTGGCCGTATTGCGGGTTTGATGTGCCAATTAGGAACGTTTTCCCGCATTTCGGCTTCGCCTTCATGACGGGCTACATGACATTATTATTTGGTGTGCAACAATAGTTGCCTTGTTTTCGATCGGAAAAAAATTGGTGCGCAGAACCTGGGCTCTGTGCACATTTTTCTTTATTTAGTTGCATAATACCCTGGAATGCCATTATAATGAGCACTTTTAAAACAGAATGTATTAAAAATACATTCCATGGGCTCAAAGGAGCTAATTATGTCCGATTCACAAAATAAACTATCTTTAGCCGACTTGCCTGTCGAGGTAATATATTATTTAAATAGAAACTTTTTAGATCCACGAGATACCGCACGTTTGTCGCAGGTAAGCCAGCAATTTTTCCAACAAGACTTGAGTGGTTTAGCGAAAAGGACTGCGCTTACAATAGGCCTGGAAAATATAGTTGTGAAAGTATTGGACAATCTCAATCACCATGATCTTTATTTCCTGGCAAAACATGATAAAAATATAGCAATGGAGGTAGTACAAACACCGGAGTTAGCTACCAAACTTAACCAAAGGTTATGGGGAGACTATCTCAAAACCACCCAGGACGGATATAAGAAAGAACAGTACGACCCAAAAAACTGCCTGGACAAAACACTGCAACGTTATAACCTTGACGTTCCAACCCCCCTGGTTGCCATTGCAAATGCGCATCCTGAAGTTGCCGAGCTCCTGGCAAGTGATAATTATGATGTCATCGAGCTGGACGCTAAAACCAATGCTGTATTAAAGTCAATGGCGCCTCCCAAAGGACCTGGCGGCCCTTAATATATAAATTGCGAGCGTCAGGAAGCTATCGTTCGATAGCTTCTTCAAATGTATGGGAGTGCAACCATCTTCCACAGAATTAGCAGTCCCAAGACTTGGCTTATGCGTAACTATCAACCCTCAAGGCAACTCGCTACGAATTTACAGAAAGAAATAATACTCTGATGAACACTGGCGTGTTCCAGAGCTTCCATAGTTTCATTTCGTCTATCAATGGGAATAATGGTCCAAGGATAATGGCCAGTTGGCATGATGTGCCGGCTACTCAAGCTCATAGTGCGGGAGAGGGGCTGTTCGAGGGAAAATCAAAAATCTGTGCTGAGACTAATCTTCTCCCGGAAATAAGACCATGACATTGATGAGAAAACAAACCTTGAGACAATCTGTTAATCTCCATAAACCAATTCTTTTGTATATAATTTATGTATATTTTATGTGCATTTAATAAGTTGTCATATGGCAGATACAACATTAGAAGAAGTTATCAAACTGACTAATGATAATCCGTCATCAGGATTAATTGAACCAGCCGTTGCCTTCTCTAAAATAATCCTGTTTTACAGAAAGGGAGACATTGATAAAAATGCCTGCCTGGAATTATGCACCAAAGCCATTAATACATGGCCAGAATTAAGAGATAGCCCTTTGGTAACAGCATTGCTTGCTGATATGGGGTTATCGTTTTCTCAATTGCAGTCTTTACAGTTTTCAAAAATGCAACTGCTATATTATCTCCTTACATTTTCAGACTTCCAGGCGTTTCAAGACCATTTTCAAGATTTTAAAGATATGGATTTTTTTAATGATATATTAAAAGATAATGTGATAATCCATGGAGTCCACGTTTTTCAGGAGGATTCGACTTTATTTAACCACTTATTATTAAATGCCTACAGTATATTTGAAAAAGGGCATGATGCGAGTAAGAAATTAGCTTATTTGTTTCAAAATAAACTGATCAAATTAACTAGTGTCGAAGAAGCAATTGAGATTACAAAACGAGCAATACACAACGCCGATCCTAAGGTTGTGGCGGTATTATTAGATCCAAAATATAATCCTTATTGGCAACAATGTACCCAATATCACGTACAAAAAAGCACCCGCCAACAATATGATTGTGAGATTTTCAAGAGTCCAAACAATAACAACTCTCATAACTTTTCTGCAGGGTATTCGTTATTACATATAGCTGCGTTGAGCGATAATGTTGATTTATTCCAAAGAGCTTTTGATGAATGGGCTAAAACGAGACCCGGCAAAGAGCCAATTATGAAAGAATTTCTCGATTGGGCTCGCGAGCCAGGAAATATATCAGATCATCCTTACGAGACCATTTTAAATACTGCCGCAAGGGGCGGTGCCAGCAAAATTTTCAAATTCCTGATAGAGAAAGGCTTGTCTGAATACAGGGATATTTTAGGTAAAATGACTGATAGAGATCAGAAAACTGTAACTGATTATCTAATAACCCATGCCTTGAATAGTACATCTAAAATTACACAATATAACTCAAAAGAAAATTATCTTGATTGTCTTCGGTTACTAAACCCGGAGCTCAATGATGAAGCATTGTCGAAATTGGTTGATGAATATCCTCACGATAAGAAAGTGGGTTTCTTGATACAGAGTGAAGCCAGGCAATATCCTTATGTTTCAGATCATGGATTAAGATCTATAGTATCAACAATGGAAGAAGATAGTGAGGATTATGAAGATGAATATAAGGAGTCTTCAGACAACCTGAACACGACACCCACAAATTATGATCCTTTAGCAGACCAGTCTGTAAAAAACGATTTGTTGAATCGTTTAATTTGGTTAAGTGATATTCAGTACAATCGTTCTATTAATGTGGAAAGCGTTTTGGAACCCATCATGCATTTGGCCAGCTCAGTTAAGTTAACTCAACCTGAAATAAAAATGGTTTCAGACGATATTCAAGCGATTCTTTGCAACTTTATAACTTCAGATTTAAGCCGGTCTAATTCAAGAGGCATAGAACAATTAATCAATTTATCAAAACAGCTCAAACTTGATCTCAACTCGATTCTATTAACACCGCATGCTTTTTTTGAAGGAAGTGTTATCGCATTGAATAAAGACAGGAAGGAACCATTTTCAATTTTAAATAATATTTTTTCAGTTTCGACAGATAGACAAATGTCTGCTCATCAAAAATTAAGCAGTTTTTCTCATAACAATTCTGATGTCTTCAAAGCGGCTTTGTTTGATAGATTAAATTGGCTTAAAGACAATAATCTTAACCGCTCAGCTTATATAGTTGATGTACTGCAACCGATTATGTCCAGAGTCAACTCAATTAATTTAACTCAATCAGAACAAAATAATGTAGAAGAAAGCATTCGTCTTCTTCTTTGTAACTATATGGACTCTTTTTTAGAATCTTCAGACACAGAGGGGTTGGAGCTACTGCTTGATTTATCTCAAAAACTTAAACTCGATATTAAAACAATATTAGAAACTACCGAGCCTAAATTTGAAGATACTGTTATGTCCATGAATGTAAAAAGAGAAGAAGATCATTTTGATTTTTTAACGCACTATTTAACTGATTTAAATAATTCCAATCCAAATTGATAGCAAGATAAAAAGCATCCATGCTCGACAAAAGGAAAAAGCCTTATACCTTGACCGTTGATAGAATCCCTGTCATTTGTCCCCTTTGTCCCGCGCATTTTTTGTACGTCTACAATAAATATCTGTTTTAATTGAAAAATAATTGGCAAATTTCTCCGGCCGCTAACAGCCGGTCAAAGCCGAATGTTATTACATTAAGACGCACTCAGGTCTACTATCGCTCTCTTCCGTAGGCTCAAGGTTATAATTAAAAAGGATACTTCTTCCCTTGGTAGGTGGCTTGAAAAACATTTGTTGTATAAAAATTTGTGCCATCTCTTCCATTAGGAATTTTTCTTCATTATGCTCTGATACCGCCGTTTCATAAGCAATTATTTCCTCAGGAGTAAGCTTGGTTTCGTCATTAAAGAGCTTTTCCACATCACTTTTTTCATACTCTTTATAGTAAATAGTAAATTTCTCGATAATTTCCTCTACTTCACCTTCATTTTCAAAAAAAGAATAATCTTTGACAGATTCTTCGTAGTGCTCTTGTTGTTGGGTATAAATATTATTTAAATATAAGGCAAGCAATTCAGGAGTCACTTCAGATTCGAATTCTCTATGAAAATGCGCTATGGGTACTTCAGCTTCGTTAGTATGGTTGCGCTTGATATGTGGTGCATCTGGACCTCGTACCCAATCTTGATGGTAACCAGGCAAGTCGGTTATAAAATGCTCCTCTAAATGAGCCCAAGCTGCAAGAGGTTTGTGAGTTTGACTCTCTGGACCATTACAATAGATAGTGATCGTATTTTTGCTAGCCTGTATTTTGATAGAAGCATTACTATCTGGATAAAATCTTCTTAATTCTATATTGAAGGGTATTTTATAGTCTCCATGTTATTTTATTTGCCAACAAAATTTAGACTATAAAACTTAAGGAAATATTAAGAGGCTCTACCCCAAACTTCGACACATATTCGACACGTAAAATTTGAATTTCTGATGAATCGAGCCAGAAGCCATATGGGATATGGGATTGACTCCCCGGGACGGGCTCGAACCGACGACCTAATGATTAACAGTCATTTAATATGCGATTTCAAATAATATCAAATAATTTCATTTTATGCTTTAAGATCATGATTTATAGTTAATTTTTAAAATGTCTCTTTTCAGATATTTACATCGAATATCATTCCAGCACATAATTAAGTGTACCCCAAAGTGTACCCCGAGCGACCTAATGATATGAGATTTTGATGAAAAACTTTACAGATACTTACATCAGAAATTTAAAAGCCAAAGACAAACGCTATGAAGAGTTTGAAGGTGCTGGATTTGGTATTCGTGTCACGCCCAACGGTGTCAAAAGCTGGATTTATCGTTATAAAATCAATGGCACCACCACCAAGTTTACGATGGGGCATTATCCTGCCATGAGTTTGTCTAATGCTAAGCGGCGATTTCTTGAGTTGTCACAAATGCGTAGAGAAGGCATTGATCCCAAATCGGTGATACAAGCCCAGGCAGAACAGGATAATAATACCGTCGACAAACTCGCTTTGAACTGGTATTCGCACTATGTTGAAAAGCATGTCAAGCGCCCTTTCGTCATCAAACGTCAGATTGATAACGATATCATCCCTCTTTTGGGTAAGAAAAAACTTGATGAGGTACAAACCAGAGATATCAGTGATGCCTTGGATACCATCGTTAAACGGGGCGCTCGCATACTTGCCAACCGCACCCTAAGTTCCATTAAGCAAATGTTTAATTATGCTGTCAGCCGTGGTTACATGCCGTTTAATCCTGCCAATAATATTCGTTCGCGAGATATAGGCGGTATTGAAAAGCCCAAGGAGCGGGTATTAAGTCTTGAAGAAATTAAAGCCTTATGGCTGTTTTTAGATAGTGATGGTTCACAAATGTCTACCCAAACCCGCATAGCCATCAAGATCATGCTGCTGACGGGCGTTAGAACCGCTGAATTGCGGCTTGCCAGCTGGCATGAAATAGATTTAGATGCCTCCCTATGGACGATCCCGGCAATGCACTCCAAAGCCAGCATTATTCATAAAGTCCACTTGAGCCAGTTAACCAAATCTCTTTTTTTGCAACTTAAGCCTTTAAGCCACTCAGATTACGTCCTTACCGGCGCCGATGGATTTCATCCAATGACTGAAAATGCTATTCCCAGAGCAATTAAACGCATCCAAGAGCGATTAGGTATCCCAGACTGGACTGCTCACGACTTACGGCGCACCTTTGCCACACAGCTTGGTGAAACCCTGCAAGTAGACCCAGTGGTCATTGAAAAATGTTTGGGGCATAAGATGCCAAGGATTATGGCAACTTATAATCGTAATGAAATGTTGCCACCGAGACAGGATGCGCTAGAGAGTTGGTCGAACTGTATTCACAATTTATTGCAAGATAAGGTTGTTTATATGCACTTAAAACCTTAATAATCCTATTAGGATAGGATTATTAAACCATCAGGCTTCCCATTTTGCATTAATCCTACTATAATAGGATTATATTAGGTATAAAACAAAAAACGTAATAAAACCTACTACAATAGGATTTTTATGGCAAAACAAGTAAAGAGGCTGGCAACGCCTGATCTAAAACAAAAACTGACGTCCAAATTATTAGGGCAAATAATTAGAGCAAGGCGTACACAAAGTAATTTACGTCAGGAAGACGCAGCTGCACTTTGTGGTGTGGCAAAACAAACCTACATGCAAGTAGAACATGGACATCCTAATAGTCAATTGGAAACGGTTTTAAAAATATGTACTGCTTTAGGTATAAATTTATATATCCAGCCATGGCAGGAAAGTGGGGAAGTTGATAATGATTGGCAGTGAACATGTATTGGATGTTTATTTGGGTGATAACATTATTGCAGAACTATCGTTAGTTAACGATCAATTACATTGGCATTATCGCCCTGACTGGCAACAAAATGGTTATCCCGTTTCACCACACTTACCATTAGATAGAGAAATACCACCTTTAAATGTAACGCGGTTTCTTCGTAATTTACTTCCAGAAGGAAATGCCTTAGAAGAGCTGATTAACACGTTTCACTTGAGCAAAGGCAATACATTTGGCTTGGTTCGCGCTCTTGGTTTAGACACGCCCGGCTCATTAGTCTTCCGATCTCCAACACAATCGTCCCCAATAAAAACATCTTTTCGTCCAGTCCTTGACAAAGAATTGGAGCAACGCTTGGATAGCCGAGATGAATTTAGTTTGATTATCTGGGATGGAAAACCTCGACTTTCAGTAGCCGGTGTTCAAGATAAAATTAATGTTGTGTTAAACGAGGAAAATCAACTTGGTTTTGGTGAAGGTAATTTGTGCTCAACACATATTCTTAAGTTTGAGAAGCAAAAATTAGCTCACTTAGTCCTGAATGAGTATGTCACCATGCGATTAGCTCGTCTTTGTGGACTTAATGTCGCTAATGCTAAATTGCTGTGTTATGGCAAAAATCCGGCATTACTGGTAGAGCGTTTTGATAGACATTTTATTTCCCTAACTGAAGTTAAGAGGCGTCATATGATCGATGGATGTCAGGCATTAAATGTCCCTCCTGATTATAAATATGAACGTAATTTTGGAAGCGGGCGGGATGTAGCGCATATTAGAGATGGGGTGAGTTTAGAGAAACTATTTGAGTTTGCAAATCAATGCGAAAACCCAGCGCTTGCAAAGCAACGGATGTTGGACTGGGTGCTATTTAATACATTAATATTTAATTGCGATGCCCATGGCAAAAATATTAGCTTTTTCGTCGGATCAAAAGGCCTGTCCTTAACACCCTTTTATGATTTAGTGAATATCAAAATGTATCCTGAATTTGAACATGACCTGGCAATGGCATTGGGTGATGAATTTGATGAAAATAATGTTAATGCTTATCAATTAGCTGATTTTGCTGACACATGCCAATTGCCTCGCTCCTTTGTAACGAATAGGTTGAAATACTTGGGTAAAAAATTAAGTGCCTCAGTCGGGGAATGTCATTCAGCTGGGATTAATGATGATGAAAGAGCATACTTACATCACTATAAGAAAATGATTCAAGAGCGTTGTAACCATCTGCTTAAAGAGGCTGATGGTATCGTTTCAATGGAGTTGTAATTTCTTTTAGCTTAAGTCGGTGGTGCATGCCTTTGTAAAGCAAGCCTATGACGCACTAGAGTCAGAGTTTGCATTGATTGACTCATTACTTACGATGCGGCAAAAAGCCGGATTAACGCAAGAAGAGTTGGCTCAGCGAATGGGAACGCAAAAAGGCAATATTTCTCGACTGGAGAAAGGCAGCAGTAACCCAAGCTGGAAAACATTGGAAAAATACGCACATGCCTGTGGTTTTGATATCTCCATGGCATTTAAGCGAACGGCGTCATAATGATAAAGCAACGGATAAATAACGGGAAAATATTATAGTCATTAAAAATTCATAAATTCACTAGCCAGTATTTGCCCTGTCTTTGGTTTAGTGTTGGTCGAGCGGCTCACTCAAAGGCGATACCTGGCAGATGCCATAAAGCTCGATACAGGGGGCAAATCAATCGTTCAATGGCTAACGATTCATTTAGTTACAACGGTTTTTCTGATTTATCCTCCTTGGGTTTCTTGATTAATGAATACAACAAAGCAACAGCCTTGTCACAAGTCCGTGGTCAAATGAAAGTCGTTGACTGCAAATGCTTAAGAGCACTTGTTCTACCAGACGGTAAAAGATCCATGAAGGGTTTCCCGACTATACGTCCAGCCACAAGGTTAGGGAATAAAGTGGCTTTGCATAAGACGCCCGATGGCGTTTCGCCGGAGTTCCACCAGCTCATCAGTTATGCTTCATTAAAAACTATCAAAGCAGTGCTTGCGGTGCAAGGATTTCAGGGCAATATTTTGTCCTATCGCATGAGGCGCGCTAGGACAAATGCGTTTAATATGTTGATTTTAATGATTAAAATCATTGGTATTGTTCTGCGTCACTGCACGGAATGCAGTGACGCAGGAAAACTATATTTATAATTATGAAGGGCTTTGTTTGTTAGCCTATTAATTGTACATTTAAAGGCGCTCCAGCGTCCTCAATATTATTATCGCATTTTTTTATTTATTAAATTTTAGTGTCTTTTGCCAATTCATTTTACGAAGACTTGGAATAGTCTATGACTCTATCTTTACCCGCTTTTTTAGCGGCATAGAGCGCATTATCTGCGGCTTTTAATATATCGTTAATCGTTACGCCATGTTGAGGAGCTTCTGATACGCCTATTGAAATAGTAATTTTGGGTAATTGGGTATTCTTATAATTAATGGGAGTGTTTTTTAACTTTTCACGAAATTGATCCAGTCTAGTCACCGCATTGTTTAATGTTGTGTTCAACAATACCACAACAAATTCTTCACCACCGAAACGGAAAGCAATATCACTACCACGGAAACCTTCCGTTAATAATTGCCCTATCAATTTTAGTGCTTCATCACCTGCCAGGTGACTGTAGGTGTCGTTAAATTTCTTGAAATTATCGATATCCAACATTGCAACGCATAATTTATTTTTTTCTCGCGCGATGCGAATTAATTCTCGCGATAAGATGTCATTCAAATAACGTCGATTATATAAGCTGGTTAATGGGTCACGTAAAGACAGTTCATTTAATGATGCGCGCAAATTAATATTGGCTAAAGCAAGTTTAACAACATTGCTGAATGAAGCTGCCATATCTTGTTGATGTTGTGTTAGTTTTTTACCCTTTGGCGCTATCAGATGGAAAACACCAATTAACTCATTTTGTACTACCAGCGTTAACGCAGCATATCCTCCTTGTGGCAAGGTAATATAATGATCGCAAGGCACCGCTTTTTCTGGGTCATCAACGATATGAGTGGCAGATTCTCGGATGGCGAAACAATCCATGGGGAAAAATACTTTTGGCAATAACTGATCTTTACCCCACTGGATTACGGTTTCTAATTGGTTAGCGGGTTTATTAAAGACAGACAACCCCCCGCTTAATTCGGGAAATAAATCTTGCGCGATTAAATTTATTCGCGGGTAAGCTTCTTCTACTAGAACACAAACCTGCAATGAGCGATTTAATTTATTTAATAAACTTTCATCATGTTCTAACAACTGCAATTCATTTAAAGTAGCCATCGTTTTTTCATTAAGCAGGCGCATTTTTTCTTCGTTTTGAATACGATCGCTCACATCTTTCATTTGCGTTATAAAATGAAGGGGCTTACCCTCTTCGTCTCGAATCAGT
The DNA here is from genome assembly GCF_900186965.1 of Legionella spiritensis. NCBI lineage: Bacteria > Pseudomonadati > Pseudomonadota > Gammaproteobacteria > Legionellales > Legionellaceae > Legionella > Legionella spiritensis. The sequence goes on along the minus strand of NZ_LT906457.1, from coordinate 79,497 downwards.
GAGATACTGACCATTGCCCATATAAGGCTGCCGTCTTTGCGAAAATAGCGTTTTTCCAGATGAGAAACACGCAATTTCCCATGGATTAACTTATCCAAGGCATCTTTAGTCATGGGAATATCATCAGGATGAGTAATTTCCAACATATCTTTGTAACGCAACTCTTCAAGAGTATAACCCAATAGCTCTTGCAGCGTACGATTGGCATGGATACATTTTCCTTCCGGTGAAACAGTAGCCATGCCAATCGGTGCGTTTTCAATTGTGTTGCGGAAGTTTTCTTCACTGCGTTTTAAATCAGACAAAACATTTGAGCTATATAATTCCAGATAAATGGATTTCACTAAAAGCTGATGAATCTTTGCGGTGGCGAAGAGCACTATGGCAACATAAAGCATGATTCCACAAAACAGGATAAACGATAGCGAAGGTGTAATGGACAATGATAAAAAAATCATCACTACCCAAATGGGCATTATAAAACCGAGGTAAGCTAAATGGAAGGTTAGCACTACGGGGGCTGCGCCTCCAATCAAGCCTGTAAGATAGAAAAGAATGACCATACGATGAAGGGGATCGTCAACATAGATAAATAATAATCCCCCTAAAGCCCAGAAAATTCCTGATTGCAGACTATTTATTATAAAATAATACTTCCAAAAGGCCGGATGACGCAGATCACCTTGTTTTTTTTGCCGATGATAATTAAATAAAAATAGACCCCTTAATAAAGCATTGAAGATAAGCGCCGCCGCCAGCCATATTGCTAAAGGGAAGTGATTGCTGGTAAAAGTCCAAAGCAGAAAAGAATATAAAAGTATGCCTAAAAACTCACCAAAGGATAGAATAGAATAATGTTTATATGAGGCGGTGATGAGTTTATCATCTATTTCAGCGCGTTCTATGCTTGGGAAGTTCATTAGAAATTTATCGCTGCTGAGTTTTTTTAATTTATCAATAACTGCCATTCCGCACCCTGTTATGAAGAGTTTTTAATTTCCTTATTATAATTAGGTATCTTATGATCATTTATTGGTAATTTCTATTTTTTAGTGTTTCGTTAATGTCTTATGGAGCTAGGTTAATGTGTGGCTCTACCCCAATTAAAGGGGCATTTTTGGGCTCTGGCACTTATGTTGGAAACGGTAGAATTAAGCATTCTTAGAGAAGTACAAAAGTTTTCAAATTTTTCTGATATACCCAAATAAATTTCCTTATCATAAAATCTGTCTACATTGCGTCTACATGACTTTTTTAGCGATTTTCCAAAACTACCGTAATTACATGATTTTATTGGTGGGCCCACTAGGACTCGAACCTAGGACCAACGGATTATGAGGAAGTAGGAGAAAGTGTTTTAATTTTCCATACTTCTCCCCCATCCATCCTGTGGAGAGTGCCCTAAAGCCTGTCCATACATTTCTACCTGAGGCTAGCTTATCTTCCTCGCCCAAGTCATACCAACAAAAACTGGTTCTCACCGACAGATCATGTGCCAAGGGATTTCGCTTCTCAAATACAAGCAAAGCGTCCGTCAGTAATCTCCTGTGGATAACTTCCCAAAATTTTTCGAATTTGTTGCCTACATACACACACAAATTATATGAGTTATGAGGTGTGTCGGGTTTTAGGGTTTTGCCTGTGTCGGCATTTTTGGAAAACCCTCTGTATCTTGCTGATTTATATGATTTTTCACTGACCGGCTTTGTGTCGGGTTGCTGTGTCGGGTTTGTGTCGGGTTTATTTTGAGCAGAATAATCCGCATTGATTAAACGGCTTTTAAAAACGACGTGCTTCCCTGTGCGATTTGTTACTTTGTGAAGCGGCTCAATGCAAGCTAATTCCATCAATGTTGATAACTCCCACGAAATGACAAATGATACAAATTAATTTTTATACCATCATTTTTAAGTGCTAAGGGTTAGTAGTCAATAAAGATTGGAGTGGTGATAGCAAATGAACGTCAATGAATATAAAACGTCTGGTGTAGAAAATCGAAATAGAAATGATAGGATGTATTGCTTACTTAGGTGTACCCCAAAGTGTACCCCGAGAATTTTTGAAGAGCAGTTGTTTTTACTAGAAGCCATACTGGGTATGGCTCCCCGGGACGGGCTCGAACCGCCGACCTAATGATTAACAGTCATCCGCTCTACCGACTGAGCTACCGGGGAATGAGGCGGAATCTTAAATCGATTCCGCGGCAGGGTCAAGGGCATTGGCAATAATTTTTTCCTATTTGCAAAATTTTTCCAGTCTGTCCATGGCGCTGCGTAATTGCTCCATGCTGGTGGCAAAGGATAGTCGGATACAGCCTTCGTTGCCGAAAGCGGAACCGGGAACCAGGGCAACGCCGGTTTCCTGCAGCAAGACCTCGGCAAACTCCACGTCGTTGGCGAATCCTCGTCTCTCGATGACGGCCTGCACGTTCGGAAAAATATAAAAAGTGCCGTCGGCGGGTATGGTTTCGATGCCGGGGATAGCCTGCAATCGTTCCACAATATAATTGTGGCGCTCATGAAACGCTTTCACCATCATTTCAACCGCCTCATTCCCGCCATTTAGCGCCGCGACGGAAGCTTTCTGGGCAATGGAACAGGGGTTTGACGTGGATTGTGACTGGATGGTTTTCATCGCGTTAATCAGTAACGCGGGCCCTGCCGCATAGCCAATGCGCCAACCGGTCATGGAATAGGCCTTGGACACACCGTTCAGCACGACAGTACGGTCGTACAGGGCGGGGCAGGCGTTAAGTATATTGGCAAAGGGCTGGCTCCAGATGATGTGTTCGTACATATCATCGGTCGCAACAAGTACTTGAGGGTGCTTTTCCAGAACCTCACCCAGGGCCTTCAGTTCCGCCATACTATAGGCGACTCCGGACGGGTTGGAAGGACTGTTGATAAAAATCAGCCTGGTTTTCGGTGTAATGGCATTAGCCAGTTGCTCCGCGTTGATTTTATATTTGTCCGCCGGAAACGTGGGCATAATAACCGGCGTACCGCCCGCGAGAAGCACAATATCGGGATAGGAAACCCAGTATGGCGCGGGAATAAGTACTTCGTCCCCTTCTTCAATAAACGCCTGGCACAGGTTAAAAATGCTTTGCTTGCCGCCTACGGACACAAGAATCTGATTTAATTCATAATCGAGGTTATTGTCGCGCTTGAACTTGTCTTTAATCGCGTGCTTAAGCTCCGGAATTCCATCAACGGCCGTATACTTGGTAAAACCTGCGTTAATCGCGGCCACTGCGGCGTCTTTAATATGCTGTGGTGTATCAAAATCGGGTTCACCCGCCCCCAATCCAATCACATCAAGCCCCTCTGCTTTCATTTTGGCCGCTTTCGCAGCGACCGCAAGCGTCGGGGATGGTTTCACCTGTTGAATCCGCGTCGCCAGTTTGATGTTCATCTTAAAACTCCTATGCAGGGATATTGATCATATCATTTATAGGTTGACCAATATCCGCTATTGTTGTACAAAATAATTGGTTTTATCGGTTCCGCTACTCACTATACTAATAGTAAGGTATACCTGTAACTGCGGTATTTTTTAACAGCATCGTAACCCCAGTGGTGCAATATCCGGCTTCCTGACTATGAAAAACGTTTTTGCAATTAATGCCAATTATCAGCCTGCCGGGGATCAACCCACTGCTATCGCGTCCCTGATTAATGGCCTGGAATCCGGCCTGGCCAGCCAGATTCTCCTTGGCGTGACCGGTTCGGGTAAAACATTTACCATGGCCCACGTTATCCAGGCCATGAAAAGACCTACGCTTATCATGGCACCGAATAAAACCCTGGCAGCACAGCTTTATGGCGAATTTAAAGCCTACTTTCCGGATAACGCCGTCGAATATTTTGTGTCTTACTACGACTATTATCAACCGGAAGCATACGTACCGGCTTCCGATACCTTTATCGAAAAAGACGCGTCCATTAATGAACACATCGAACAAATGCGCTTGTCGGCTACCAAGGCGCTGATTGAACGCAAGGACGCCATCATTGTCGCCACGGTGTCAGCCATTTACGGGCTGGGTGATCCGGATTCCTACCTGAGTATGGTATTACATCTGTCGCGTGGAGAACAATGCGATCAACGTAAAATTTTAAGACGACTTGCCGAAATGCAGTACACACGCAACCCCCAATCGCTGGACAGGGGACAATTTCGCGTGCATGGCGACGTCATTGATGTCTTTCCGGCGGATTCCGAGAAAGACGCCGTCCGGATTGAACTGTTTGACGACGAAGTGGAAAACCTGTCATTTTTTGATCCGCTTACCGGGGAAGTACTGCGACGATTGCCACGCATCACTATTTTTCCAAAAACCCATTATGTCACGCCCAGAGAGCGCATTTTGCAAACTATCGAACAGGTCAAAGAGGAATTAAGAGACCGGGTAGAGCAGTTCACCTCCGAAAACAAACTGCTGGAAGCGCAACGCCTGCAGCAACGAACCTGCTTTGATATTGAAATGATGCTGGAGCTGGGGTATTGCTCCGGCATTGAAAATTACTCCCGCTATTTATCCGGTCGCAACACCGGCGAGCCACCCCCGACCCTTTTTGATTATTTACCTCCGGACGCGCTGTTAATCATTGATGAATCCCACGTTACCGTGCCCCAGATTGGCGGCATGTACCGAGGCGATCGGGCCCGCAAGGAGACCTTGGTCAATTACGGATTTCGTCTGCCGTCCGCGCTGGATAACCGCCCCTTGCGTTTCGAGGAATTTCATGAGCGCTCCCCTCAGACTATCTACGTGTCCGCGACACCCGGCCCCTTTGAGAAGGAACACGCCGATAGCGTGGCGGAACAGGTTGTCCGGCCTACCGGCCTCGTTGATCCGCAGGTATTGATCCGGCCGGTTAAAAATCAGGTGGATGATTTGCTGTCGGAAATCCATCAGGTCGTTCGCGAAGGCGAACGGATTCTGGTCACGACTCTCACCAAACGCATGGCCGAGGATTTGACCGAATATTTAAGCGAACACGGCGTCAAGGTACGTTATCTGCACGCCGATATCGATACAGTCGAGCGCGTTGAAATCATACGGGATTTGCGTCTTGGTGAATTTGATGTGCTGGTGGGTATTAACCTGCTTCGGGAAGGGCTGGATATGCCGGAAGTGGCTCTGGTGGCCATACTGGACGCGGACAGGGAAGGGTTCCTCCGCTCCGATCGCTCCCTCATTCAGACTATTGGCCGGGCGGCCCGTAATGTGCATGGTCGAGCCATTCTCTATGCCGATCGTGTCACAGGCTCCATGCAACGGGCTATTGAGGAGACCGACCGCCGTCGCAGCAAGCAAACCGCTTTTAATGCCCAACACGGAATTACTCCCCAGAGTATTCAAAAATCGGTAGCGGATATTATGGAAGGGGCCTACGTTGGTACTCGTAAAGGCAGCCGTGCCGCCGAGCGTAAACCGGTATACGAACTTCTGCCGCCGGATCAGTTAGCCAGGCGGATAAAAACCCTGGAAAAACAGATGCACACGCATGCGCAGAATATGGAATTTGAACAGGCCGCCGTGGTCAGGGATGAATTATTAGTTTTGAAGGAACAGCTTAAAGCGGGGTAGCACCATTTTTTATCTGAATCACCCATCATCCTCAGGCCGAAACAAGATAAGGAGTCGTTATGAACGTTGGTGAATTAAAAGAAGCCTTGAAACCATTGACCGAATCGTTAATCCAAAGCGATTGTCCCAATGGTGTGATGGATTTGACTGAATTACAAATAGCACTTCGCAATGAGGAAAATAACAGCGAACTGCCGGAAAACCTGGTGCGGAATTTACAACAACTGATAAAAGACTTCTGGCAGGCCGCAACCCAAACCTTACCGCCGCAGACATGGGAAACAAGCGAGTTGGCCCAACCCTGGCTCGCACTCGCAAAAGCACTGTCCCTTCCACCCGATTATCATCACCAGATTTGCTATGCCGAACTGGCTTCGCGTTTTGACCCGGAAAATAAACTGCCTTTCTCGCTACAGGACTTCATGAGTCTGCTCATCAGTACCGGCCGGGCTACAGGCTATAAAAATGCGCTCGATGACGAGAATTATCCCCTCGAAAAAATACGTGATTTAAAAGACAAACTGAGATTACAGACATCGATAACAGGCCTCAGCGTGCTGTTTTATCTCTCGCACCATTTCATCACAGAAACACAATCCGATCTGCTGCCTTGCCTTAGCCATTACCGCTCAAAAACTACGGATGAAGAACGCCGCTCGGAAAAAGCCATACTTCATTTTTTATCGACAGAGACTTTACAACGCCTGAGTTGGTTTGAAGACGTAAAGGATTTCATTGAAGGCAGGGAAATGCTGAATAATCCGCATATCAGGGCGCTTGCTCCCGTCCTTCCGTCCGGAAAAATAGCTCTGCTTCGTGCCCTTGATGCCCGGATTTGGCATTATTCCGTCAAAGGACAATATCTGCTTGACCCAAGTAAGGACGCGTTATTGAGCGTCACCGTGGAAGCGTTGAACCAGCATTTTTCCTGGCAGACAACGAAAGTCTCAAAGGCATTGGATTCTGATTCTTCCATAACGCGAAAAACCTTTGACACGCTTGCCCTGTTCATCGAACAAACGGGCGCACAAGTAACATTATTTCCCTTGAAGGACAAAACGTTATTTTTTCGTGCCCTTAAGGTATTCTGCCTGCAGCAATACGACGAACTTCGGGCAAGTGAAGGGAATCGGCACTCTTTATTCGGCTTTTCAAGCGAAACGAAACGCGCCGCGACCAGAAAGAAAATCTGGCAATTGCTAACACAACAACCGGATCCGATGAGCTTTTTACAGATTTTGGCCGGCAAGCAGGGGCGGCTTGGCGAGATAGAAAATAAAATCAGGCAACTGGAAACGTCATCGACAATGACGATATAGAGAGGTAAGCCCGACAGGCCAAGATTTTGAACCCTGAGGTTCAAGTGGGAAGCGGATGAGCCGGATCAGGCTTCCTGTTACGAGACAGGCTTGCTCAACACTGGCTTCAGGATGCTCCCCTGTCAGTGAGTGTTGGTTCATAAATCACTCGCTGCCGGGTTATTTGCAGTATAGCATTGCAAGGCAGGCTGTCACCAGGATCAACGCGCTTTTACGTATTTTTTGCTTTGCGTCGGGTATTTTTATATCGCCCCACGTGATGTTTCTGGAGAAAGAGCGCGCCGAATTCAAGCCGATGAATCAACCGCCTGCGGCTCAGCTTCGGAATTGCCGCTCACCACCTGATTAATTTTATTTTCCAGCGAACTGATAAACTGGGTCACCTGATGGCGCTGCTGCTCCTGGAGTTTTTGATAACTGATCAACTCATGACTGACGTGCAACGAAGCAAGCAACAGATTTTGAAAATCATCCAGCTGCTTGAATTTCCGTTTGTTCGCGAGCAATTGTTCCTGAAGCTTTTGCGCCGCCTGCTGCAAATTATGAATCTCATGCTCAGGACATTTGATTTCATAGGTTTTATCTAACAATCTCACCGAACAAGTTTTGGGTGCCGTCATATACAAGCCTCTGAAGGAGTCACAGCGTTTAGCAAATAGTAACAATTTTGGCTTGTTCCGGCAAATCAGTTATCATTAGCCATTTGCTTTTGCGAGCCTGTTATGTCCGTTGAAACAAACTTGAATCATATGCCTGCCTACCAGGATTTTTCAGCGCGTATCGCCGTTCTCAATCTGCCTATTTCAAGCAGCGAGCTACACGGCGTCATGTGCGGATATCTTTGTGCCGGCGCTTCCCGTGAAGGGGAGGAGTATTTACGCGCGCTGGTGATGCACCACAAAGACGACGCAACCAGAACGGCGGCTTTGGCCCTTTTTAATGTCTACGCCCTGAGCCAACAGCAAATAGACGCCCTTGATTTTGAATTTCAATTACTATTGCCGGATGAGCACGAACCATTGGTTAGCCGGGCCCAGGCGTTTAGTGAATGGTGTGAAGGCTTTACGCAAGGCATAACCATGGCCGGTGTCAGTTATGATCAATTCGATGACGACGAGACCCAGGAAGTCCTGCAACATATCCTGGAATTTGCGCAACTGGATTACGAATCCCTGCAAGTCGACGAAGAAGATGAAAAGGCGTTGATGGAAGTAAGCGAATACGCCCGCATGGCGGTTTTACGCCTGCACGGGGATCTGTTGCACAATGAGGGAGGCCGGGAATCAGGCCATTCGGACATAACCCATTAACATTCCGGGCGCGCCACGGAATTAGCAGCAATTAAAAGGACACTATCATGATTACCCAGCAGGAATATCAGGCAAGACGGATAAAACTTGCGCGGATGATGGCCGCGGACGCCGTGGCGGTCATCCCCTCCGCCCGGGAAGTATCACGTAGCGGCGATACGCATTATCGCTTTCGGCAATCAAGTGACTTTAGTTATTTAACAGGGTTTAATGAACCGGAAGCCTTGCTGATCATTATGGGAGGGAAGGAAGGTGACACTTATCTGTTCAACAGGCCTCATGATCCGGCACAGGAACAGTGGACAGGGAAACGATTGGGTCAGGAACAGGCCCGTGACGTTTTAGGTTTGCAAGAGGCGTATCCGATTGACAGCCTGCCTTCTCGCCTGCCGGAATTGCTTTCCGGTAAAAGTGCGGTGTATTTCCCGATGGGCCGTTACCCGGACTATGAATCCCGAATTATTCAAACCATTCAAACACTTAAAAATCAGGTGAGACGGGGTATAAAAGCGCCCACCATGATCTGTGATCCCGATCCTTTCATCAGTGAAATGCGCCTCTTTAAAAGCGAAGCGGAAATCAATCTGATGCGCCGCGCTGCGGAAATTTCCGTAACAGCTCACAAGAGAGCCATGCAAATATGCCGCCATGTGAATTGCGAATACGAACTGGAAGCGGAATTACTCCATGAATTTACCCGGCAAGGTTGCCGCAGCGTCGCCTATGATCCCATTGTCGGCAGCGGTGCGAACACCTGCATTCTTCATTACACCGAGAACAATCAGCCATTGCATGAGGGGGATCTGGTATTAATTGACGCCGGGGGTGAATATCATAATTACGCAGCGGATATTACCCGCACTTTTCCGGTTAACGGCCGCTTTAGCGAGGAACAACGAGCCGTGTACGAACTGGTATTACAGGCGCAGCAAGCCGGAATTGCCTGCATCAAACCAGGTGTTTTATGGAACAGGATTCAACAGACCATAGTCCGGATTTTAACCTCGGGGTTGTGTGAGCTTGGCCTGCTGCAAGGCGATGTGGACACGCTGATCGCCGAGATGGCTTACAAGCCGTTTTACATGCATAATTCCGGACACTGGCTGGGTCTGGATGTTCATGACTGCGGCAGTTACAAAATCAATGACCAATGGCGCCCCCTCGAACCCGGCATGGTACTGACCGTTGAGCCCGGTTTGTACATCAGCGCCAACCTGCCGGGCGTCGATCCGCGCTGGTGGAACATTGGTGTGCGTATTGAAGACGACATTCTGGTGACCAAAAAAGGCCATGAAAATCTTACGGCGGCCTTACCGGTATCAATTGAGGACATTGAGGCATTAATGCGTGACTGAACAAGAAACTGACGTCCTCATCATCGGAGGCGGTTTAATTGGTGCATCCCTGCTGCTCGCCTTGCGAGGCGCAGGCTATCGCACTCTCATGATAGAGGCACAGCCTTACAGCGACACGCTACGCCCTGATTTCGACGCCCGCACCCTGGCCCTGTCACCGGCCAGTGCGACCATTCTTGACATGCTGGGTCTCTGGCCGCTGCTGGCTGAAGATACGACGGCAATTGACACCATCCATGTATCGGAACAATTCCGCTTCGGCACCGCACAATTAAACGCCAAACCGCATGAGCCGCTAGGTTATGTGGTGGAATTACAAGTCATCCATCGTGCCCTGCATCGATTGTTGCAGCCTAATCAGCTTCTGGCACCGGCTCAACTGATTAGGCTCGATGCCGAACAAGGACTGGCTACGGTACTTTACGGACAGGAAGAACGCGTCATCAAAACACGTCTTCTGGTCGCAGCGGACGGAGGGCAATCAACCGTCCGGCGTCTGACCGGATTATCCGTTCGGACCAAAAACTACAATCAACACGCTCTGGTTGCCAATATCGGGCTTGGCCGTGATCACAACCAATGCGCCTATGAACGATTCACCGCCACAGGCCCGCTTGCCATGCTGCCCATGACCCATCGTCGTGCCGCCATGATCTGGTGCATGCCTCCAGACGAGGCACAACGATTACAGGCTCTGGATGAGCGCTCGTTCCTGCGCCATCTGCAACGCACTTTTGGCTACAAACTTGGCCGGCTCGTCAAAGCCGGCCATCGCACCACATTCCCCTTGCGCCAGGTAACCATGCCTCAAAAAGCGGATTGGCCCCTGGTGTTTGTAGGCAACGCCGCCCAAACACTGCATCCTGTTGCCGGACAAGGCTTTAACCTGGGGTTGCGCGATGTCGCGGCACTGGCACAGTGTCTCATTCAAAACGGCATACAACCGGCGGCCTTATCGGCCTACGTAACCATGCGCCATCATGATCAAACAGCCGTGACGCGGCTTACGGACGGTTTGATCCGGGTGTTTGGCAGCCGCCTTCCCGGCTTGGGAACGGGGCGGAGCTTCGGGTTAATGGTTATGAATCAGTCACCTTTTTTAAAATCGCTATTAAGCCATTACGCACGTGGTTACGCAGGTATTGTACCTGATCTGGTTTGTGGAATTGGCCTTGATAAGGAGCGCGCGGATGCAACCGACCTATGATGTTCTTGTAGTTGGTGGAGGAGTCGTCGGTCTCACGGCCGCTTTAGCCATGGCAAAACGCGATTTAACCGTAGCCGTGATTGACGCCGGCACCCTGACCGTCCATAGCGACAGGCCGGATCTGCGGGTGTATGCTATCAACCAGGCGTCGGAGAATTTATTACGGCAACTGGGCGTCTGGGGGTTGCTGAATGAAGCACGCCTTTCTCCCTATTCCCACATGCACGTCTGGGACGCAGCGACCGGTGCCAGCATTGATTTTGATGCCCGCCTGATCGCCGACAGCCGCCTCGGAACAATTATTGAGGAATCCGTTATCAAACAGGCACTGCTGCGGTGCATGGCGTCTATGGAAAATGTGACCCTGTTTCCTGAGCAAACGGTAGTCAACATCAAGGAAGAGCCGGAACACATCGAGGTTATCGGTGAACACTGGCGCCGGCACACCCGACTGCTCATGATTGCCGATGGCGCCAATTCACCTACCCGACAAAAGCTGTCCCTGCCCATGACCACCTGGTCTTATCACCAACAGGCTTTGATTGCGACGGTACAGACTGAAAAAAACCATCAGCGAACCGCCTGGCAAGTGTTTCACCGTGACGGGCCCCTGGCTTTCCTGCCGCTGGCCAATGACCGGCAATGTTCCATAGTCTGGTCTACCACACCCAGCCGCGCAAAAGCATTAAAAATGCTGGACGAAGCCTCGTTTCAACAGCAACTGGCCGATGCCTTTGCCTGCAAACTGGGGCAGATAGAATCCGTCAGCGAACGTCACACATTTCCCTTAAGCATGCGCCATACCAGACAATACGTTGGCAAAAACTGGTTGTTACTGGGTGATGCGGCCCACACGATTCACCCTCTGGCCGGCCTGGGATTAAATATCGGACTAGCCGATGTGGCAAGCTGGCTTACCTGCCTCGATCAAGGTTACGGCCTCACGGCGGCCAGAACACTGCTGGCCTACCAACGTCGCCGCAAGCATGCGGTGTGGCAAAGTATCGCGCTGATGCAGGGATTAAAAGCCCTGTTCGCCAATCCGTTACCGCCGGTAGCTATGCTGCGTCGTGCCGGTTTACAATGGTGTGACCGTCTGCCGCCGTTGAAACGACTGTTCATAGCACACGCAGCCGGTCAGATGAGTTAGAGCCCGTGAACCGATATCCGTCATTGGTTCACCCATCGAGGCAACTATTTTACATGAAAACAGCGTTTCCCCTTCTGTAAAAATCAAAAATGTGGTTTAATTTTAGACATGATTAATCTCAGGATTCAGGTTTGGTAGCACTATTGATGAACGGGCGGAAACTGCTGCCGGCCTGTATTTTATTATTGTTTCATATTGCCGCAGGTCAGGCGGCGGCTCCCGGTTCGTCCGGGCAAACGCCGGAAAGTCTCTCATTGAAACGCTGGATTACACCACTGGAAACAACCCGTCTTGGTGAGGCGGAGCAACGCCTTAAGGAAGCCATCGAGAACCCCGAATACATGCTCGAGCACTGGGTCGAACTACCCACATCCCCCAAAGCCCTTCATAAAAAAGTGCAACGCCTGGGTTTACGGGAAGCCATTTTGCTGGCATTACGCTATAACCCCAACATTCAAAATGCTGAACTGGATCGCATCGTCCAACGCTATCAACTGCGTCTGGCCGAAAACGAATTTGAACTGCAATACGCGTTGGCCGGCTCCGCCGCCGTTGATCGAAGCCATTTCAGCGGCATAGGCAATAATACCAGTAAAAGCTACCTGGCCACCCCGGAAGTGCATATGAAAACCAAATTGGGAACGACACTGTCCCTTAATATGGATAATAACGTCAACACCTACAATAATTACAGCCCGGTTCTGAACCTTGGCATCAAACAACCCTTGTTAAACGGCTTTGGCAAAGCCGTAAACGAAGCATCCCTGCTCAATGCCAGGGACGCGGAATGGCTCAATAAAATCAATTTACGGCAAGGCGTCAGCGATCAGATCACCCAGGTTATCGGCGCTTACCGGACCTTGATTCTCAGCGGCAATAATCTGGAAAATCAACGGCGGCAACTTAAGGAAGCCAAAAAAACCTTTGCCATCAATGAAAAAAAAATTAAGGCCGGACAGTTGGAGCCCACCGGCAATATTCAGCAGTCGTACCAGATCGAATCCCTGAGCCTGATGGTGGAACAGGCGGAAAACGAGTTTAAAACATCCGCCCAGGATTTGTTGCAAACGATAGGACTTGATCCCGAAACGCGTCTTTCCGTACCCAGCGATGTCGAGGTCGGTAAGGTAACCGTTCCTGATTTGCAGCAATCCATTACCATGGCCCTCAAGCACAACACGCAATACCTGGCGCAGAAAATGCTGCTTAGAGCCGATGAGCGCGCCTATACCGTAGCCAAAAACAGGCAATTATGGGAAATCGAGGTCGGTGCCAATGTGCAAAGCGGGCGAGTGACGGACGTAGACGGTAACAACGGCTTGAGCGGCATTTATAACGGGCGCAACATCACCGAATCCGCGCGAATTACAGTCACCATTCCAATCAATGATCTCAACCGCCGCAGCCAACTCATCAATGCCAAAGTCAAACTGGAAAAAGACCGCTTGAATACGATTGCCATGCGAAGGGCGTTGATTACCAAAATCACCAACACCATCAATAACATCGAGAGCCTGGCCAAACGCTATCAACTGGCTGAAAAGCAGGTTAAACTGGCTCTGCAATCCTACCAGCTGGAAAAGAAAAAACAGCAGGCCGGAATCGCCAGCGCTCTCGACGTAAATAACACTCAGAATCAATTGCTACAGGCACAGGCGGGTTTAATCAGTGCCAAAATAGCGTATCTTAACCAACTGTCCGATCTCCAGCGTGTGTTGGGAACAACCCTGGATCACTGGCACATCAAACTCAGGTACGGCGAATGAAAAACAAATTGCTCGTTTTCTTTTTTATAAGTCTTGCAGCGGTACTGGCAGCCTGCGGAAAAGGTCATGAGGAGAAAAAAGATTCGACCATGACCTACGTGGTCAAAAAGGAATCCATCCATAAATCCTTGTATTTTACCGGCAATGTACAGCCCCTGCGGGAAAACACCCTGACCAGTCCTACAGACGCCGTCGTGGAAACCATGAATTATCACTATGGCCAAATGGTGCGGGCAGGTGATGTGGTGATGATTCTGAATTCCAGCGAGTTACAAAAACAATACAACGACACGCTGACGGACTATTTAAAAGCCAAAGACAGCTTCAACGTCGCCAAGGCAAAATTTACCGGAACACAGGAGCTCTGGGAGGCGGGACTGCTTTCCAAAAACAATTACCTGAGTGAAAAATCCAGTCTCGATACCGCACGGATCTCCTTAATGCAGGCAACGCGCAAGCTGACGGAAATGATTGAAAAAATGGATGATAAAACCGCGCAGCATTTATCCGACTTAAGTCTCGCCGAATTTGATAAAGTCCGCGAGGCGTTAACCACTCAGCATAACCGAATCTACCTGAAAGCCCCGGCCGATGGCGTCTTGCTGTATCCCCCCAAATCAGGAGATGAAAAGACCGGCAGGCCATCCGTAGGCACCAGCGTCAAATCGGGACAGGTCATTGCTCTAGTTGGTGATTTGAGCGGGATCAGCGTTGAAATAGACGTACCGGAAATCGATATTGATAAAATTCATACCGGTATGGATGCCACCATTACCGGCGTCGCCATGGGCAAACAGGTTTTGCATGGCAAACTGATTGCGGTCAATAACCAGGCATCCATGAGCACCGGCGGCACACTGCCTTCCTTTAACGCCATAGTTGAAGTAAAACAATTAACCGGGGAACAACGAAAATGGATTAAAGTGGGTATGAGTGCGTCCATCGAACTCGGGATAGACAGCGATGACAAGCTATTGGTACCCATTGCCGCAGTACAACAGGAAAAAGGCGCCAGTATGGTTATGGTACGCACATCCCGGGGTGCTTTGGAAAAACGTCTGGTCAAAACCGGGGCGGCGCAAGCGGACAAGGTGGTGATCGAAGACGGTTTAAACATCGGTGACGTGGTCGAATATGGTTGATAACACACTTATCGTTTTAAAAAATCTGGTAAAAACCTATCGCATCGGAGATGTCGCAAGCCAGGTTTTGAAACAGGTATCCCTGACGGTATCCGAAGGGGAACTGCTGGCGATCGTAGGCGCATCCGGTTCCGGAAAATCCACGTTAATGAACATCATTGGCCTGCTTGATAAAGCCGATGAGGGCCAATATGTGTTAAACCAGCGCAATATTGCCGGACTTGACGAGGATGAAGCGGCGCTGTTACGCAACCGTCACATCGGATTTGTCTTTCAGCAATTTAATTTACTACCACGATTTACCGCCCGCCAAAATGTGGCCCTACCCCTGATCTACCGCAATGTGGCGTCCGATGATATTGAAAAACGGGTCATGACTGCTCTGCAACGGGTCGGCATGCAGGATTTTGCAACGCATCGTCCCAATCAATTATCCGGCGGGCAACAGCAACGTGTGGCTATCGCCCGTGCTTTGGTGGGGGAACCCCAAATAATTCTGGCGGATGAACCGACAGGCGCTCTGGACTCGAAAACAGGAAGCGACGTCATGAATCTGTTTCTTGCCTTGCATCGCGAAGGACGAACCATCATCATGGTGACGCACGACGAACAGGTAGCCGCCCGTTGCGCGAGGCGCATTACCCTCGCCGACGGCCAGGTTGTTGCCGAGAGCCACCAATGACGTTATTTGGCCACACCCAGCAGGCCCTGATTAATTTGGGAGCCGCCAAATTACGCTCCTTTCTGGCGATACTGGGTATACTAGTGGGCACAGCAGCGGTAGTCGCCTTAATCAGCTGCGGCCAGTTAGCCACTGAAAAAGCGCTGGCTCAGTTTAAGGCGCTCGGTACCGATTTGCTGGCCGTCTCCGTTTTCCAGAAAGAACATGGCAAATCTCATAGCGGCGACAATGTGATATCACTGGAAACATGGCGGCAAATTCCTGAACAAATTCCCGCCGTCTTGCGGATTGCTCCTTACGCAACCGCTTATCAATCCATGAGCTTTCAAGGCCATAAGCTGCAAGGCGCTATTATTGGCGCGGATGAATCCCTGGCAAAAATCATCAATATTCAACTGGCACGCGGCCATTTCGTGTCTTTCGTGGAATCTTTTGAGCATTTCTGTGTCATTGGAGATAAACTGGCGCAACAGTTACGCCAGGTCACCATGGAGGATCCCATTGGTCAGCAATTACGTATTGGCCAGTCGCTTTATACCATCATCGGAGTTGCGAAACCCTGGCAGGAAAACGCGTTTTTTAACGAAGACGTGAACCAGTCGGTGATTATCCCGATTGCCGGAATGCCGCTGGTCAATAAGGACAGCACCATCAATAACGCCGTGTTGCTACTGAAACCCGACAGCAATATCGATAACGTCATTGCCGGAATCAAGCAATTTATCCAGACCCGGGCGCCCAGGTTGCAAGTATTTCCGCGCAGCGCCAAGCAAATCATTGCCAGCATGGAGAATCAGGGGCGGATATTTACCTTGCTGCTGGCGGTGATTGGCAGCATTTCATTGCTGGTAGGCGGTATCGGGGTGATGAATGTCATGCTGGTTTCGGTCAGTGAACGCAAAAAGGAAATCGGTGTGCGCAAAGCCGTCGGGGCAAGAAATCGTGAAATTCAGGCGCTGTTTCTGGTGGAGTCGGTGATGCTCTCTCTTCTCGGTGGTGTGCTTGGGGTTCTTTCAGGATTGATTTTCACCCGTATCGTCGCTTATTTCAGTGACTGGCCGTTTACATTTTATTTTTTGCCTCCCCTGGCCGGTTTTGTCGTATCCGTGGCGACCGGAATCTTCTTTGGCTTTTATCCGGCGAGACGTGCGTCAAGGCTGGAACCCATGGTGTCTTTACGTAGCGAGTAAACATTCTCGCCGGACCAATTTGTACAAAATACATATTGTTTCTTCAATCTCCATCTATACTCTTAAATAGGATCAAACCCGCTTAATCTCTGTCGTTCCGGTGAGCATGGCGTGGAGGGAATAATGAAAATTTCACGATCTGTTTTAAATAAAGCAGTCGATGCCCGAATTATTAACGCACGACAGGCGGACCAATTACTTGATTTTCTACACGAACAGGACGAACTTGCGCCAGAGTTTAATCTAACTAACGTACTTTATTACTTCGGAGGACTCATCGCCATCGGTGCCATGACCTTATTCATGAATCTGGGGTGGGAAACCTTCGGCGGATGGGGACTTTTTTATCTGTCCATTCTTTATGGCATCCTGGGATTATCACTGACCTCGGTATTTCATAAAAAACAACTAAAAACCCCGGCGGGGATCTGCGCGACCTTTGTCGTGTGCCTGACTCCCCTGGCTATTTATGGTTTGCAACTGGCTATGGGCTGGTGGCCGGATAGCAGCGTGTATCGCGATTATCATGCGTACATCAAATGGCACTGGATTTTTATGGAACTGGGGACGCTTGCCGTCGGCATTATTCTGGCCTGGATTTACCGCTATCCCTTCATGCTCATGCCTGTTGCCGTAACCTTATGGTACATGTCCATGGATATAGCGGCCATGCTCGGTCAACACAGTCAATATAGTTTTGAGTTAAGAGCCATGGTGTCCATGTATTTCGGACTTGCCATGATATTTCTGGCGTTCTGGGTGGATATCCGCTCCCGTAACGCGCTTGATTACGCCTTCTGGTTATATATTTTCGGTGTGCTGGCCTTCTGGGGGGGATTGTCTTCGCAAAGTTCCGACAGTGAATTGAGCCGCTTCTTTTACCTGTGTATCAATCTGGTGATGATTGGTATTGGAGTCTTGCTGGTTCGCAAGGTATTCGTCATTTTCGGCGCTCTGGGATGCGCCTGCTACCTTGGTCATCTGGCCTGGCAAGTCTTCGCACACAGTACTTTTTTCCCGGTCGCCCTAACCATCATCGGCGCGTTTCTTATTTATCTGGGTACGTTATGGCAAAAACATGAGAAAGCACTCACCTTGAGGGCACAGTCGTATTTACCGAAACCCGTCCAGGAGCTTTTGCAGGCGCGCAACGAAGAGTAGGAGCGCCCTTGAGAATTTCAAGGCGTCTTGAGCCGGGAGCCAGGTGCTCGGCGACATTCATCGCCGAAATGATAGCGCTTTCGTGAGAATCGTTATCATAGGTCCACATGCCGGCAAACCACAAATTACCATGGCCTTGTATTTGTCTTACCATTTCCTGCGCTTCAAAATAGAAACGATCATTATGAGGATGCTTGTATTTCAGCAAGGCATACAGTTTTTCAGGCATGGCCGGACCTTTATCCTTGGGATCCCGCACATCATAGGTTACCCAGCTTTTGAAAACCGGTGATTTCGATTTCCATTTTTTATACATGGTTGTCGCAGACTGAACACCATCGTAACGAATATTAACCAAACGCCAATCGCTTTTACTGGCCGGCATGAAACGCTTGTCACCGTGAATGGCTATTTTCGTATCGAAATACCGGATCTTATTCAGTGTCCTGACCAGGTCTTTCATGTCCGGTAAATGGCTAATCAGGCTGGCAGCCACATTGGCATTGGTCGCCAAAACCACGTGATCGTATTCATGACTGCGGCCCTCTTTATCCGTAATGACGAACACCCCATGATCCCTGACAATACCGGAAACCGGATTGTTTAACTTGATTCGGGTGCGGGCCAGGGAGTTTTTGACGGTAATAATGTATTGTGACAAACCACCTTTTACCTCAAACCATTTATAATTCCCGCTATCATTGCCTTCCACCATGTATTTCAACGAATTATAGGCGGAAGCTTTGCGAATATCTCCGGTTGTCACACCCCAGGCGGAGGCAAGAAACGGATAAAGGAAGGTATCCTTGAATTTATCACCGACGCTCGTTTCATCAACCACCTCTTGCAGTGTTGGCTTCACGTCTTGCTGTTTTACTATATGGTGTCCTTTATCAATCACGGTTTTCAAATTCAAGGCTCGGCGGAGATTATAGGGTTTGAGCGATTTCCATTCCACGGTGCCGTCGTGATAGGGCGGCAACATAATTTCATCACCACCGTGGGTATCGTAAAAGGTAGTGACCAGCGTGAAAGACTTTAAAGGCATATTATAAAAACGCAGCAACCTCAAAAAATGAGGGTAGGACGTTTCGTTAAAAAATTCAGCGCCTCCTTCGATGATCACCGGCTCGCCATCCACCTTGATTTCAATAGAGTTGATGTGGCCGCCAAGACGATTTTCGGATTCATAAAGCGTCACGTCGTGATTTTGTTCAATTAACCAGGCCGTCACCAGACCCGCACCTCCCCCGCCAATAATGGCGACACGATCAGCGGCGGCCGGATGGACTAGAATGGAAAACAGGATCATTGAACGGATTAATAACTTGTACATAGGCACTCCTTGCATGTCAGGCTTCATACTATTGGGTTCCAGCCAAAGCTGTCAACAAACTCCGAATTCCGGACACTTATCTTATCCAAAATTTTGGTTCAAAGAACCTGCACTATAATTATTTAAAGCCCCATCCCGGGTCTTGAAATTATCAGAGGATACATCATGGTGAAACAATACGACGCTATCATTTTTGGAGGCGGCAAGGGCGGAAAAACTCTGGCCATGGATTTGGCCAAAAGCAGCCAGCACGTCGCAATGATCGAAGACCATCAAATTGGCGGAACCTGTATTAATGTGGCTTGTATTCCCACAAAAACGCTGGTTCAATCCGCAAAAATAGCCCACTATTGCCGAACGGCCCAGGCCTACGGTTTACAAGCTCATCTCGACCCCGTGGATTTCAGTGCGGTTCGCGCCCGTAAACAGGCGGTGGTCGCTGCAATGAGAGAAGCCAATCTCAAGCAGTTTATCGACTCCGGTATGGATTTGATGCTTGGACGAGGACAATTTGTCGACAAGAAAATCATTGAAGTGCATCCGGATAAACCCGGAAAAGATGGCAAACCACGGCACATCACCGCACCACGTATTTTTATCAACACCGGCGCCCTGCCTTTTATTCCCCCAATTTCCGGGCTCGACAAGGTAAACTATCATACCAATGAATCCTTAATGGACGTGGATCGCGTGCCTCAGCATCTCCTGATTATCGGCGGCGGGTACATCGGTCTGGAATTCGCCCAATTATTTCGCCGCTTCGGCTCGCAAGTCACGATTATCGAAGCCATGCCCGTATTCCTTGGCCGGGAAGACAAGGATATTGCCGAAAACGTCCTGGATATGTTGCAGCAGGAAGGGGTAAGGGTTCTGTTAGACACGACCATCAATCATGTTCGCCGCGATCAAGGCCATGTTGTCATGGAAGTGAGTCATCAAAATACCATCGAGGAACTTACAGGCAGCGATGTGCTGGTGTCGGTAGGCCGCACCCCCAATACGAAACATCTCGGTCTTGAAAAAACGGATATCGCCGTTGATGAACGAGGGTTTATCAAGGTTAATGAGTATCTGGAAACATCCGTAGACGGCATCTGGGCATTGGGTGACGTCAAGGGCGGTGCCCAGTTTACCCATCTGTCGCTTGATGATTATCGTCTGGTCAAACATAACCTGAATAACCCTGACCACAAGCAAAGCGCGAAGGGACGCCTGATCCCCTATACGGTTTTTCTCGATCCGGAGCTGGCGCGAATCGGCTTGACCGAAGCCCAGGCACTGGCTGACGGTTACAACATAAAAATCGCTAAAATTCCAGCGGCCATGATTCCGCGGGCCAGGACCCAGGGAGAAACCACCGGTGTTTTAAAAGCGGTTATCGACGCCGGAACCGATCGCATTCTCGGGGTTACCATTTTTTGCGCCGAAGCCGGAGAGATACTGGGAACCGTCCAACTGGCCATGCAAATGGATATGACTTACCAGCAGTTACGCGACGTGATGTTTGCTCATCCGACCTTAGTTGAGGGAATTAATCTCTGGCTGGCCAACGTTCAGGACTAATGTCATTTTGACCGCTGGACAGGTTGGTTGGGCTGCCTATAGACAACCCAACCTGCGAATCTTAGGGTGAAAAACTCGATGGCGCCCTTTCTTCCATCGCTTCCTCGTCGTGAGAACTAACAGCCACCTCGGATTCCTCAGCCGTTTCATCATCATCCGTTTTTTCTTCGTCCTCATCAATCTCGGAAATTTTCGGGGTTGATGAGGGTTGTTCGGATTGTTTTGAAAGTTCGCCGGCTCCCCAGCCAAAGGCCAGTGTACTATCATATAACAACGAAAAATAAATCAGTAACTTGCAAAGTATCTCTTCATCATTTTTACAGTCTTCATCCTGAAAAAACAACATGGAGGCCATAATCAGTTGGCACAAAGCAATCATCGCCTGCAAAAAATGAATGCCTCTTTCAGGCCGGCACGGTTTTTCCGCAAACAGCGTATAACCGGAACTTATTACCTGACCAAATTTAAAGGGAATGACGGCTGTCGGCGAAGTCAACAACTGCGTGCTTGCTCCTGCAAACTCCGCAAAACCGTTCAATCGCTCGGTATTAAGATGAGTCGAGGAAGGGTTGTAAGGAGGAATAGTCATTTTCCCGGTTAACTTGCTAAACCATTTTGGCATAATCTTCAATCCTTAAAAAAATAGTCATACATGATTATTGCGCCACACAATAGCACAAAAATTTTCTATATCGTTAATACGATGGTTGCCATTCGCCCTGAAACGCTTATAATTGTATATTTTTTACTCGATATCATCGGCGATTATGGGACGTTTCGTAAACATTGCTCTGCTTGCAAGCCATATCTTTATCATCTGCCTCAGTAATATTCTGGTGCAATTCCCGCTGACATTGTTTGGCTATCACACCACCTGGGGCGCGTTCAGCTACCCGCTCATTTTTATTCTGACTGATCTGACCACTCGCCTGCACGGTCCGGAAACAGCCAGAAAAATTGTATTTATGGCCATGATACCCGGCTTAACCGGTTCATTTCTGATTGCAAACTGGTTTACCTGCGGCATGATAATGACCAATAATCCGTTGGCTTTGCGTATTGCTCTGGCCAGTTTTCTCGCATATATTCTGGGTCAACTGGGAGATATTGCCCTGTTTCAAAAACTTCGCCGGAAAAAGCAATGGTGGATAGCGCCTTCCGCGGCCAACGTCTTCGGCAACATTCTCGATACCTATTTCTTCTTTTTTGTGGCGTTTTTTCATGGCAGCAACGCGTTTTTAAGCCGGCACTGGCTGGAAATCGCCAGCGTGGATCTGATATTCAAATTATTGATTAGCCAGATATCATTCATTCCACTCTACGGTTTGATCCTGGGCTGGATTCTGCGCCGTCAGCAAGGTGCTTGCACGGCAACAACCGCTTAATGCGTCATGGCCGCCAGGGCAAGGCATCCTTTTCCGGCATGCAATCCTATGCCGGTGGATACAGGTTCAATAAAGGCGGGTTCATGGCCAAACGCTTCCGTGGTCATGATCGCAAATTCCCGCGCTTTTTCAGGAACTCCGGCATGAACGATGCAATAATTATCCAGCCCGTCCGGTTGCGACAAATCACGAACGGCTTGCACCATTGCTACAAGCGCTTTGGTTTCGCTAAACGTCTTGTCGTAGATAATGACTCGTCCGTCAGGGTCAAGGGAAAGAATCGGTTTGACTTGCGAGAACTGGGCGATTTTACCTTTTAACTTACTGACCCGCCCCGAACGGATCAGGGAGTCGAATTGATTAACCATGACAAACATATGTGTTTTGCTCCGTTTAGCCTGCAACGCTTCTTTGATTGCCTCAATGGAATAACCGTCGGCAATCAATTCGGCAGCGTGATTCAATAAAAGTCCCTGGGCACCTGACACATGCCGGGAATTGATGACATGCACGTTGGAGAAAGAACGGGTCGCCTGCACAATAGCATCATGTGTCCCGCTTAAAGCCTGGGCGACACTGACAATAAGCACATGCTCATAATGCCGGGAAAGAATACGAAGTTTTTCGGTAATGATGCCAGGCGACGGGGAAGACGTGGTCGGATAGACGGGCAACCCGGCCAGGTTTTCATATAATAATTCGCTATCCAGACCATATCTGTCCAATAAATCGTGGCCATTTACCTGAATATTAAAGGGAATGAAATGAATCTGGTAATGATCGGCAATATCCTGGGGAATATTCGCACCGGTATCGGTAACCAGCGCTATCGGGTGTTTACGCTGATGCAGTGTTTCATACTGGCGCAGCATATCATCCACTTTCGGGTATTGGATTTTACCTGCGGCATCCAGTGCTGAAAAAACCTGCCACGGCTTGTTGCAATGTATATGCAGCCGGCACAAACGGGCGTTGGCGGTAAGTACAATACTGTCGCCATGCGCCTGAACAAGACTGGTAACGGCGGATTTATCCAGGTTTTCCCCGGCAATCATGGCTTCGGTGCAATAACGCATTTGGGGCGGCTCACTGCTGACGATCTCGTCATCATGATGAGGTTCAAACGCCGGAAAATCCGCTTTTTCAACATGCGGCCTGGGATCATTCAAAAATTCGGCAAATCCCTTCACAAAAAAGGTAAAACCCAGGGCGCCGGCATCCACAACATTCGCTTCCTTTAAAAGGCTCAACGTGTTGACTGTCGATTGCAACGCCTCATCCAGAATGTGGATGGATTGCTTCATAAGCTGATTGAAACAGCCAACCTGTCCGGCCAGTTGTTGCAAACTGGCCGCCCAGGCTTCCATGACTGTAAGAATCGTGCCTTCTACCGGATTGGCTATGGCGGCTCGCACACTTGTTGACGCATTGGCTATCATGCTGGCGAACTCGCGTGTGGATAACGTGAAGGGAAGCGTGATCTTATCGGTAAGGCCATTGAAAAACTGCGAAAAAATCATGCCTGAATTGCCATGCGCCCCCAGAATACCGGCATCGGCAATCGATTTGCAGGTATCTTCCAGGGTCTCTTGCCGGGAAGAATAGGTAATAATAGCTTTTGCGGTAGCAGCCATATTATTTCCGGTGTCGCCGTCAGCCACCGGAAAGACATTGATGGCATTTAAGGTTTCACGGTTTTTGACCAATTCATAACAGGCATGCACTACAGCGGAATGGAGTAATCCCGAGTCGAGTTGCAGTAACGCCATTTTTCTTAATTATTCCGGTAACCATGTTCTTTAGCATACACGCTCTTGCCTTTGTGTTCATCTCCTATTTACATGCGTGAGATAATGACGCTGCAAACTTTACTTGACATCTTACGGAGGTCAACAGAACATAAACCATTTGAATTCCTCTCAAAAATAGGGAAGCAGGGAATGAGGATAATAAAACAAGGGATATTGTTCGCCGCCATCTATGGTCTGTCGGTTGCCGCGTTCGCCGGCGGCGGGGGGCCTGTTTATGCAACAAACGGTGAAAAAATTATAACGCTGAGCGTGGGCCCTGCCTGGTATGCTACGTCATCCGAACAAACACTTGCCTTGCAGCCGGATGTCGTTAAAACGTATATCAATGACGGAGACCCGAGAGCCCTGACCAGTGCCGAGCTGTTTTTTGCCTTGCAGTGCCAGATTGCCAGACAACTGTATGGTCAGCTGGGTATCGCGGTGGCTTACAGTGGTACTGTCCATCTCAATGGCGATATTCTCGAGGACAATGATCCCAATTTCAACAATTATTACTACCATTTCAATGTGAACCACGGACACGTCGGGCTAAAGGGAAAACTCCTGGGTGATTTCGGTTATCGCATTCAACCCTATCTCTCCGCCAGCGTCGCACTCTCCTTCAACCATGCCTATGGCTTTACGATAACGCCGAAAATTATTGAAGAAGTTCCGGCGCCACCTTTCTCTTCCGAAACGTTAACAACCGCCGCATTTACCGTAGGGGCAGGCGGACAAATGGCCATTAACCGGCATTGGCAGGTAGGCGTCGGATATGAATTCGCTTACTGGGGTAAAACCCAGCTAGGCCCGGCTTTTGGCCAGACGATAAACAGGGGCATAGAGTTTACACCGCCCATGACGCAACAGTTGCAATTTAGTTTAAGTTACACCGTTTAAGGAGAATTGCAGTGAATCGACATCATAATATGCTCCGGGTCATTTCAGGCGTGTTGTTTGTCTTGCTTGCGTTTACGGCACAGGCCGGCAGTCAGCCTAAATTTTCCATCATTCCCGTTCTGACACCGCCCACGGAAATCACCATCAATCAGACGGTCAACGCCGCCTATCAGATCACCAATAATACCTTGTTGTTGCGCACCCTGACGATGGTTCCGATTACAGGCGTCACCCAATTGACCAACTTGCCCGGCGTCTGTCCGTCGCCGTTTGTTTTAAACACCGGACAATCCTGTATTCTGGTGCTTGAAATAACAGGCAACGCCATAGGCACAGGCGTTACAACAGGGCCCGAAATCTGTAAAACCCTGCTCTCCGACAACAAGACACCGGATCGATTCCTCTGCTCACAGCCCAATCTTGCTGATATGCTGAACGTTCGAGTCGTGTAAACGGATCTGTCGCGACAAGCCGTCATCAAATGACGGTTTGCTTTCGGTGTTGATATTGATTTCTCTGGATCAGAAAATTAATAACAACGGTGATACCTGCCGTATAGAGAGGAACCGTCAGGATCAAGTGCCACGGCGGACTGAAGGGAATGTTCAACACCACCTCGGCTAAATAGCGGTTAACAAGAATGGCGGTGATGGATGCCAGCAATCCGGCATAAACACCAAGGATAAACGCCTCGCTGGTCCGGATCCACAATAAGGCGTACTGGCGCATGCCCAATACCTTAAGCAACCGGGTTTCCTGCTGTTTGGTACTGCTGAAAGATAAAATAGCCAGCGCCACAATGATCAACCCCGCCAGCAAGGCAAAAAAAGTAATAAAACTAATTGCGTTACCGGCGTCGGTTAAGACGCTTCGAACCTTGTTAATGGCTTGAGTAATATCAATCAGGGTAATATTGGGAAATTGCCGGGTCATTTCAATCAGGATCTCCTGACGGCTCGGGGGGACATACATGCTGGTCAACATCGTCCGGGGAGCATCATCGAGAAAACCGGGTTTGAATAACATAAAAAAATTCGGATTAAACGAACTCCAGTCCACGCGACGAATACTGGTCACCTCCGCCGTCAGTTGCCCGTCACCAAATTGAAAACCAACAAGATCACCCAGTTTCAAACCCAATCTTTCCGCCACGCCTTTCTCCACAGAAACCCAGTTTTTATGCGGATCCCTGACCTGCCAGCGTCCCGCGGTGATCTCATTGCCGGGCGGAAGTTTGTCCGTCCAGGATAAATTGAGTTCCCGGCGCAAGGCGTTGATATTTTTAGCCTCCTCACCAAATCGTTGTTGAACGGATTGATGATTAATAGCGGTCAAACGGGCACGGACTATCGGGTAAAAAGCCGCGTGTTGAATACGATTGGCCGACAACAACCGGTTTATGTCACCGATCTGATCCGGCGCAATATTGATCATAAAAAAATTGGCGGCATCGGGAGGTAACTGGCGCTGCCAGTCTCGCAACAAATCATTCTTGACTATAGTTAAACTCAACATGGCCGTTAACGCCAGACCAATACCAATGATCTGTAAAGCACTGTTTTCCAGATTGCGTCCTATGTTGACGAACCCGAAACGCCAGTTGAGCGGCAAGCGTTGTTTCTGGCCCATAAGCAGCCCGAACACCAGCCATAAACTGCCGACAACCATCGCAATGAAAGCAACACAGGCAAACAGGACGAAACCCGTGATCATCCATGATCCGGTATAAATGAGAGCCAGTACGCCCAGTAATAATAAAGCAAATCCATAGGTGACATAGGTACTGTTTTGCCAAACCACTTGTTGTTGACGAAACATCGTGATAGCGCTTATCTTGCGTAATTGCCAGACATGCCCCGCGGAAAACCCCAGTAAGAGCGTCATCCCGGCAGCCAGGCTGAAAAACAGCGGCGCGAACGTAACGTGCCGCGACACAGGGGGAAGCAAACCGCCTAACCAGTTCAGCAAAACCGGCTGGAGTGCATACCCGATGGCAGCTCCAATAAGACAGGCAGTACTGCCCAGCAAGAACAGACTACCGAGATAGATCCCGAGGATCTGTGATTGTGACGCTCCGAAACAACGTAATAACGCCACCTGTCCGATATGACGCTGGCAATAGCGCAAGGTTGCCATACTAATGGCCACACCGGCTAAAACCAGACTCATTAAAGTACCAAGATGAAGATAACTCAGTGTGCGCTCCGTCGCTCGCACGACGGTCGGATTGTTATTTTGGCTATCGGTCCATTCCTGATGGCTGGTCAGCTTATTGTGCAAATCCTTTTTTAACGCGCTTACGTTTTTTTTCGCCCCGCGAAGCAACCAGGAATAGGTCACTCGGCTGCCGCGCTGAATCACTTTGGTTTTGGCTATGTCTTGCTGATTCATGATGATACGTGGAGAAATGGTAAACCAGTTACCCATTTGCCCGGGTTGTTCAAGAATAACTCCGGCGATTCGCAATCTCGCGGCGCCAATGGTGATGTATTGACCGATGTCGGCGGAAAGCAGGGACAATAACCTGGGTTCCAGCCAGACGTTTCCGGCCGCAGGGATTTGAGCGGGGTGACCGGTCTTATCGGAAATTCTGTCGGCGACCCTCACGGTTCCCCGTAACGGATAGGGAGCGGATACGCTATGAATTTGCGCCAATTGCAAGTGGCCATGATATTCCACCATGCTTAAAAATGTGACACTTGTCGTCTGAGTCAGAGCCAGGCGTGCCGCTTCGTCTCGCCACCGGGAAGGAATGGGAACGCTGCTGACTACAACCGCATCCGCTCCCAGAAGATTAGCCGTACTTTGTTCAAGCTGGCGGTTGATGAGCGTGGTAAAATTGCTGATCGCCGTAACGCAGGCTACGGCGATAATCAACGCCATCAGCAAGAGCGTCAGCTCCCCGCTCTTCCAGTCTCGCAGGGTGGCTTTCAGGGTCAGGGGCAAATTTAACATTTGACCGTTCCGTCAATCAAAGGCCAATGCTCGACACATCGTTTGGCCAGTGCCTCATCATGGGTCACAATAACCAGCGTAGTCTGGTGAAGGCGATTTAAATCAAACAACAAATCGGCAATGATTTTTCCTGTCCGGTTATCCAGATTTCCGGTTGGCTCATCGGCAAACAGGACGGAAGGCGAGATGGCGAACGCTCTGGCTATGGCAACCCGTTGTTGTTCTCCGCCTGATAATTGCAAGGGATAGTGACTGGCTCGTTGCTTAAGACCCACTTTATCCAGCCAGGATAACGCCTCCGTCAGCGCGTCGGCCTGTTGATTGATTTCCAGTGGTAATAACACGTTTTCCAGGGCGGTGAGATTGGGAAGTAACTGGAAGGATTGAAAAATAAATCCGATTTTTCGTGCCCTTAACTGTGCCCGCCGATCTTCATCGGCCAGGGTGATGTCCTCCTCCCCATAAAAAATTTGTCCGGACGTGGGGAGCTCAAGGCCGGCCATTAAATGAAGGAGTGAACTTTTTCCCGAACCGGACGCCCCTGTAATTGCGATACTGGCCCCGGACTTGATAGCAAGATTGATATCTTTCAATATAGGTAATAATTGTTCACCACTTTGTACCGTATAATAGACATCCTGAAGTGTCATCATAACATTATGGAGCGCCATGAAATTCCGTGCTTTATTTCTATTGTTTTTTTTCAGCATAGCATCCTTGCAGGCAAAAACCATTATTGTCCTGGGAGACAGTCTGAGTGCCGGTTATGGTATTGATATTCAAAAGAGCTGGGTTAACCTGCTGAAAGAACGCCTCAACAACCAATACCCTGACTATCGGTTGATCAATCTCAGCACGAGCGGTGATACCACCAGCAATGGCTTGCAGAAGCTTAAAATGGCCATACCAAAATATGATCCTGAAATCATTATCATCGAACTGGGCGCTAACGATGGTCTGCGCGGGCTGCCTGTGGCCGCAATGAAACAAAACCTGGCTAAAATGCTCGACATGAGCCGACAGGCAGGGGCAAAAGCGTTGTTGTTAGGAACCTATCTTCCGCCCAATTATGGCCCTGCCTATCGCAAATTATTCGACAATGTCTATGCACAACTGGCCAGGCAGTACCATGCAGCACTGGTACCCATGTTTCTGGAAGGCGTCGCCGGCCATAATCAATTCATGCAACAGGACGGCCTGCATCCTAACGAACAGGCTCAGCAGCGAATTCTCGACAACATATGGCCTCATTTAACGTCTATACTACAGAAATAATCCAGAATGTTAAAATTAAAGCGCAGCAATGTTTTTGCCGATGCAGGGCTATATGGGACCTGAACATGTTTATTTTTTAATAAAAAACTGGTTAAAGCGACTTTAAAGCCAGAAAAAATAATAAGGGGAATGTTATGATTAAATTACGATTCAGCCTCGCGATCCCGTTGCTATTGATATTAGCGCCTCTTGCGGCGGCCAATCAGCAAAGCTGGCAAAGCTGGGTGGCCGAAGTCCGGCGGGAAGCGATTGGACAAGGTATATCCCCGGCCTTGTTTGACGAAGCGTTCGCAGGCATTCATGAACCAAGCCGCCGCGTGAAGGGCCTGGCTCGCTCGCAGCCGGAACACCGTTTGACCTACCAAAAATACCTGCGCACACGCGCCGACAATTATCGGATCCTGATGGGGCGTAAGAATTACGCGAGAAATAAAGCGTTGATCGATGAAGTGGCTGCGCAATTCGGCGTGGATCCCTGTTTCATTGTTTCATTCTGGGGCATGGAAACGAGCTATGGAACATATATGGGTAATTTTCCAGTGATTAAATCGCTGGCCACGCTGGCATACGATTCCAGGCGCAGTGATTTCTTCCGCAAACAACTGTTTATGGCTCTCCATATTGTCAATGACGGCCATGTGTCCCTGCAAAAATTCAAAGGAGAATGGGCCGGCGCATCAGGACAACCGCAATTTTTGCCGTCGAGCTGGATGAAATATGCGGTAGACTATAACGGCGACGGCCGCAAGGATATTTGGGACACCAAAGCCGATGTGTTTGCCTCCATTGCCAATTATATGAAGCAAAACGGTTGGCGTACAGGCGAACCATGGGCCATCCATGTGAAACTTCCCCGTCACTTCAATATGGATCTGGAAGGCAAGAATATCGTCAAACCGGTCAGCGAGTGGAATGCCATGGGCATACGCACAGTAGACGGGCGCCCCCTACCATACCAGAATCTCAATGCCAGCATCGTGCAACCGTACGGCGGCCCGGTATTTCTGGCTTACCCGAACTACAAAATGATTTTGCGCTACAATAATTCTATCTATTATGCAGGAGCCATTGGTTACATGGCCGATAAAATATGTAACCGTATTAAATAACCGCGGACGCTATCAGGAGAATTCCGTGACGACTTATCTGGATAAAACCGCGAGCCTGACCCCTCTGGCTCGCAAAATCATTTGTGACAAGGCAACGGAATATCCCCATAGCGGTCAATACAACGAACCCTCCGCAAAGGGCAGTTATTTGTGCCGGCGATGCGGCCTGGCGCTTTTTCGCGCAGCCAGTCAATTCCATTCCGGATGCGGCTGGCCAAGCTTTGACGATGACATTGTTCAGGCTGTCAGACAACAACCGGATCCCGACGGGTTACGCACGGAAATTATCTGTGGTCGTTGCGATGCGCATCTTGGCCATGTATTCACCGGAGAACAGTACACAACCAGAAATCTTCGTCACTGCGTGAATTCCGCATCCATTGATTTTGTCCCGGACAGCGAGGTGCTGGATACGGAAGAAGCCATCGTAGCGGGGGGCTGTTTCTGGGGAGTAGACCATTTCCTGCGTCTCATGCCAGGCATTTTAAACGTTGAAGTCGGCTACACCGGCGGCCATGTTCCTGATCCGACCTACGAACAGGTTTGTCAGGGCAACACCGGCCATTATGAAGCGGCCAGAGTGGTATTTGACGTCGGCAAACTGGATTATTACGCCGTTTTGAAACGTTTTTTTGAGATTCATGACCCAACCCAGCGCACGGGACAAGGCCCCGACATTGGACAGCAATATCAAAGCGCGGTTTTTTATTATAACCCGGAACAAAAAGCGGACACACAAGCGTTGTTGAAATTATTACGTGCGCGTGGCTATGATGTGGCCACGAAATTGCTGGAAGTCGGTCCTTTCTGGCCGGCGGAAGGGTATCACCAGAATTATTATGCCAAACACGCCAAGGCGCCCTATTGCCATCGACCTGAACCGAGATTTGGTTAATTGGTTAAAGTGAGGTTCGATAGTATTCTTGCTACGGTTCTGGTATATAAAGTGGATGCCTCTTCAACCGCTTCAGGCTTCTTAATACGAGTTAAGCATGCACACCGCGATTGTTTAAATCTGGCTTCCTTGCTTTTTGTGTTAGCCGAGCAAGAAATACTATCTATGCTTTTAAATTAACCCATATAACCACTGAATGCAAAGAGTGAATTGTTAAATTTGCGAAAAACCAGAGAAAATAAAAGACATATTGTTGATTTTTATAATATTTATATCCGATGCGCCACTGGGAGCTAACGGAGAACTATTATTGATTTTGAATCCCTTTATCAACATTAACCGGTAACCAGTCGGTACCGCCAAGTGCTCTTTCCAGGGTTTTATTACTGGTAATCAATTCGTTCATGATCCGCAGGTATTTTTCGTATTCTTCAGGGTTATGCTCTGCAAAATCGGTCGGAATGGAAAGCTCGCTCAATAAACCCTTTACATCATCGATATAACCGTCAAGTTTGTCACTGATCCCTGATTTATCTTTTAAAAATTCATACATGACTACCGCAAATATACGCCAGGAAGGAGACGATTCTTCATCAACGGCGTCATATAAAAAATTGGATAATATTTCAAAGTGATCAATGTCCTCTGATTTGACTTCCGACGCCTTGATCTCGCCCCTCTCCTTTTTTAACGACGGTAAACCAAGGAAACCGCGAGTATTTAAGTACGTGGATTCCTCACCAAGCTTTAAGCCGGCGGATTCTCGGAATTTATAATTAATAATGGTGTCTTCCTGAATCAGCTTTCGGGCATGAAACTCTTTAATCAGATTGAAGAATTGCTTTATTTTTGGCCCGTAATGTCCGCTGTAATCATCAATATATTTAAGCTGTCCCTTTTCAACCTCCATGGTTCCTCCGTACGCTACAAATCCGCCACGTTCAAAGCTGGAATGATGAAACCGCTTCTCTTCCGTGCTGCCTGCAAATAACTCACCCTGTGGATTAAGCACAAAAATGGCACGGCCATTATCGCGACCATGGGCAATACAATGCCCGGTATCAAAGGGTACTATTTCAAGAGGACTGTCTTCATCCGAGGGTTGACGCAAAGTCCACAGTGCACCATCGGCCGGGAAAATACGGAAAGCCTCTTTTTCAAGATCGCTTAGCATGGTCACGCCATGCAATTCATCCTGCCTTTTATCTTCTTTATTCACCTTTAGTAAATTTTTTTGTTTTAAAGCAAGAAGATGCTCAAGCAGCCTTTGTTTAACCAGATGTTTTCGTTGCACACCGTCCTCTTCCGATGCCAGCTTGAAGGGACGAAGATGTCTGAGAGCTGTATTCGGTAAAAAAACAGGCCACAATTCACGTAAATTTTTCCTTTGCTCAATGACGCCCGCCACGTCTCTGGTATTGGTAATCATGGCGATAAACGCAGTTGTTTGCCGCTTTAACTCATCAACCGCCTCGTTGGCAGGTTGTTGTTTTGCGCAGGCTTCATACAATGCGATCAGAGAATCCAGACGCTCATAAATAGTTGAATTTTTATAAACATTGCTCATTTCATCTGCAATGACGGTGTTTTTTATTCCCTTTGCGCCCCACTCCTTAATCGTGAATAATTTTGGCATAATGATCTAAATTCTTGCCTACATGATCAAATTATACACAAATATGGCGTTATGTAAAAAAATACTTCTATATGTAATATAAAAAAACACATTCCGCATACCGCACAAGATAACCCGTTTGGTGATAGTTATTGACGTCATGAATATTTGTTTGCAATACTATTGTGAGCAAAAATAGGCCGCCAAGGCAAATTACGATGCAAAACGATAATGATGAACTCTGTACTGAAGAAATTACAAGCTACTTGAGTCAGCAACCGGAAGATTATATTAATACGCTGCTCAGTCATTTTCTTGCTTTTGACAACAAAAGTGAAAACGAACTGACGGATCTGTTAAAACAGACGTCGTGTTCCTATATCGAGATTTTCACCGCCATCCTGCAACGATGCAGTGATAATTCCTTTTCCCGGCATTTACCCCTGGAGGAAAAAACCCTGGGTCAATTCGCTCATACACTGCTCAAAAAACTGAGTGGCGGCAAACTCGTTCTCGCGGATATCGATCTGACCACCATTAGCCGGGAACAGTGGCATTTGCTGGGCTGTATCGCTTATTGCAAGGATATTAACCTACTTGATTTATCGAATTGCCGGCTTCACGCCCTGACCGATATCCACTTTAACTATTTTTGCGAATTATTGCTTGTTCTGCAATCAAAAGAACTCTCCCTGGGCAGCAACTGTTTCAGTAAACTTTCCTCGCAACAACTACAATCCTTTTTAACAGCGCTCGGCACAAATTCGCCGGAGCGGCTCAATTTGGCCGATAATTTTTTAGGAAAGCTGTCTCATGAGCAATTGCAGGTCGTTTGTGAATTTTTGCCCCGCACCCAAATAAAATATCTCAACCTGGCTATGAATAACCTGCATCAGCTGTCTGCGGAAAACATCCATAGTTTATTCATGGCCATCGCCAAAAGCGACATCCGGGAACTTCACTTGACAGGAAACCCCCTTGAAAAACTGGATGAAGCACAGTGGCAGGCGCTTCTTGCCGCTTTGAAAACAAGCAAAATCACCAAACTTACCTATCCGCTCAAAAAACTTGACCAGACTCGAATCACTGAACTTGAAGCATCGCTGACCATCAATTTACAACGCTCCTTTGTAGAATCATGGGGCGCCGGCTTACGCGGGCTCGTATTACACTCTCTGGCAAACAAAGGGAAAACCCCGGGCGAACTTCTTAGTGAAGTGGAACCACAATCTAGTCCGGAAGGAGAATACGACTCGAATCACTCGTTATTCGCTTTATTTTCCCAAATCGATAACTATCACAACCTCGGGATCCATCCTCCCGGAAATCAGGGCGGAGCGTCTATTTAGGGTGTGTACTAATCGCGTTCACTGGTAATGTGACAATGAACACGGTTACGTCCGGCACGTTTCCCCTTAAGCAGGGCAATTTCGGCATGGGCAAGCAGGAGATCCGGGTGGGTTATTTCAGGATCAAAGCCGGTATAGCCCAGTGTCGCGCTTAATTCGATCTTTCCATGAGAGCTATCCAGCGAGAGTCCCGCCAAATTCTCGTATATTCTATCAACCACACCTTTAATATTGACGATGGAATCCGTATGAACAAGCACTATAAAATCAGAAAAATCCCCTCGCGCAATCGTGTCTTCGCTGCGACAGGTTCTCATCAAAACTCTGGAGAGGGTTTTTAAAAGCTCATCACCGACTTCAACACCGTATTGTTCATTAATCCGTGTTAAATGATCAATGTCCACAGCCAGTAATCCGAAACCGACACCGCTCTCAATACTTTCCGCAAGTTGAAAAGCCAGTATCTTTCTGAAGCCCGCGACATTCCAGACCCGGGTTTTCTGATCGGTAAAACCAAGACGTTCTTTATAGTCAACTTCTTTTAGTAATAGTTTTTGCGCTTTGGATAAACGGCAATTATTAATTTCCATCTCGATCAATTTAATAATTTCATTCAAATTACTTAAATCGCTCAGACAAAATGATCGCGGTTCGCTGTCCAGTAAAATAATCGCCCCTGTTTTTTGCCTTTTTTTACCATAGATAGGACAGCTTACATAAAAACGCATTTCCACGTCGTCGAGAAATAAGGGGGTTTTCTCAAAACGCAAATCCTTGCGGGTATCCTCAATAATTAGCACATCGTCATTAATGTACAGATCAAAGCCCAAGAGATCCCTTTTATTGCCAAAAAAATCACAGGTATTCAGCAAGCTGAATTTTTGTCTCTTTTCATCAAACATGCTGATAGCAACAACGGGAACAGCAAACGTATGCCTGGTGAGCGCAACCAGCCGCGTCAGGCTTTCCTCGATGGGCGTATCAATAATTTGACTGAGTTGCTGCGTAATTATATGCAAATCCGAGGTAAGACTTCGTTGCCCCATAGTATCCTCTGACTCAAACCTGTTACTAGCAACTATAGCACGGTGTTTCATGGAAAACGGTATGGCCTGGGCATTGTTGTCTATCATGGAACAACCCCGGTTTCATACAGAAGAGCCTGCGCAACGCGTCTGGATGGGCGTTAACCCCTTTAAAAAACGACAACCAGGAAGCGTTAAATTAAATCAAAATGACGCAATATTAGTCTTGACGGCGCAAAATTTCTGGCTGATTATTAAAGTATATGGCGTCAGCAAACGATATAACAATAAATGGTGATGTAGTGGTTCTACCCTGGAGATAAGAGTCATGCAGAACTTTTCTTTATCGGATATGCTGTGTGAACGCATGCAAAGCGTGGAAAACGAGCTTGGATTCGTAGAGCGGATCATTCAACTTGACTGCTCGGAAATTGACACTTGGGAATTCAGGGACAGGAAACCTTTTGAAATCGGCAACATTGATGAACTGGCTTTAAGCATCAAACACAAAGGCCAATGCCAACCGATTGTCGTGGTCAAAACCTCTGATGAATTCAAACCAAAAAGCGACGCCAAGGCCAAATACATTGTCATTGCAGGATTTCGCCGCTGGTCTGCATGTAAGAAACACGCAATTCCCATCAAAGCCATTCTCAGGGATTTGACGTTCAATCA
Organism: Legionella spiritensis; assembly: GCF_900186965.1. Lineage (NCBI taxonomy): Bacteria > Pseudomonadati > Pseudomonadota > Gammaproteobacteria > Legionellales > Legionellaceae > Legionella > Legionella spiritensis. Next base: position 43,747 of record NZ_LT906457.1, on the reverse strand, counting down.
AGCCGTTTCCGTTCTGGTATCTGAAAACGAAAAGGAAAATGTTTCCGACTATTCCAAGGGCATGTTTTATAATACGCTGCTACAAACGGAAAAAATAAATCAGGAACAATTAAGTGAGAAATTAGGGATCAGCGCCACGACATTAAGTAATTTTCTGGCATTTTCACAAGTTCCCGAGGAAATCTGGACGGCGGTTGGTGATTTGTCCCACGTATCCGCAAAATCGGCCTCAATTATTCGCGCCATCGCCAATAAAGGAACGATTTATACCCAGGTACTTTTGGAGATCGCGGATAAAATAGCGAAAGGATATGGTGAAAAACGCATTAAAGCGGCGGTGGAGGAAAGGCTGGATAAAAAGCTGAAACGCTCTTTGGATACGTTTAATAATCACCGGTTCACCCATCATGGCAAGCAACTCATGCACCTTCATCGCGGTCAGATTAAACTGAGCGCATCTCTGGTTCAGCATGAACGCTATGAGGAAGTCGTCGCCGGCATCGAAAAAGTACTCGCTGATTTTGCTGATTTCTATTTTAGGAAATAGGTTGTTTTTCCTGTCGCCGGTCATGAAGGTGAAGCCGCAATGCGGGAAAACGTTCACCCGGATACTCACCTGTTCTCCCATACATAAAACCCGCAATACGGCCGCAGGCCTCCTTACGGGCTACTGTTTTTTCCATTGCCAGGACATTTCCTAAGGCTTGTCATGATTATAAAGGGCATCGGCTTGTTCTGCCTTGCGGGTATTGTCCTGTAGCTGCTGTTCATTGAGCTGCTCCTGCCAGAAATCAGCGAGTCGATTCCGGCAACGATTAAGAATACGAAAGAGCTTTCCCATATGCGTTGCGAGCATGGGTAATTTATTGGGGCCAAATACAATGAGCGCGACGAACAAGGTCAATAATAACTCACCGGCGCTCATGGTTTCGGATCATCCTCTTCATTCAGCGAACGTCTAAAATTCTTAATGGCGTTACCTAAATCCGAGCCGATATTTTTCAGTTTACTGCCGCCGAACAGTGCGACGATAATCAGTAAAATAAGCAATAATGACAACGGGCTGACACCGCTTAGTCCCATATCAACTCCTTTTTGTTTTATTGATAAACGTAATCAGGCCACCAATCAACGCAACGCCAATGGCCAGCGGTGTTAATCGATCCGGTTTGATAAGTTCCAGGTAATTAAAAACACCTAACGCCATCATAGCGGTAAAAACACCGACACCCAAACCCCTGATCCAGTAATTCCGGTTATTTTGATTACCATCATCTTGCTCAGTGTGCGACAAGTCGCGCATTTTCTGTTCCTTGGACAAAATGAGGATGTCGTTCAACAGGCGCGGCATGTGTGGTAATTGTTCCGTGAAAAAAGGCAGATTGTCATGTAATTGTTTGACAAAGGCCCGTGGACCAATTTGCTCTTTTATCCATTTCTCCAGAAACGGCTTCGCGGTTGTCCAGAGATCCAGTTCGGGATAAAGCTGACGCCCAAGTCCCTCTATGGCCAACAGGGTTTTTTGCAGCAACACCAACTGCGGCTGCACTTCCATGTGAAAACGCCTGGCCACCTGAAACAATCGCATCACAACCTGACCAAAGGAAATATCTTTCAACGGCTTTTCAAAAATTGGTTCACAGACAGTACGGATGGCGCTCTCAAATTCGGTGACCCGGGTTGTACGGGCAACCCATCCCGACTCGACATGCAATTGCGCGACACGGCGGTAATCACGATTGAAAAAGGCATACAGGTTTTCAGCCAGATAACGTTTATCTTTGTCACTCAACGTTCCTATGATGCCAAAATCAATGCAAATGTATTGGGGATTATCAGGGTGTTTGGTCGAGACAAAAATATTACCGGGGTGCATGTCCGCATGAAAAAAACAGTCTCGAAACACTTGGGTGAAAAAAATCTCGACGCCTCGTTCCGCCAGCTTTTTAATATCGACCCCATAATCACGCAACGTTTCTATATCAGCGACCGGCACGCCATAAACGCGTTCCATCACCATGACGTTTTCACGAGTATAATCCCAATAGATTTCCGGAACGTATAGCAAGTGAGAATTGTTAAAATTGCGACGGAGTTGTCCGGCATTGGCGGCTTCCCGCTGTAAATCGAGTTCATCAAGCAAATTCTGTTCAAATTCCGCGACAATTTCCTTGGGTTTTAACCGCTTGCTCTCTGACCAGTAGCGATCTGCCAGATACGCGATAGTGTGCATGATACTTAAGTCCTGCTTAATGATTTTAAGCATGTTGGGACGTAAAATTTTAACAACGACTTTTTCGCCGGTTTGCAAAGTGGCCGCGTGGACCTGGGCCATGGAAGCCGAAGCCAGGGGTCTGGTATCAAATTCGGCAAAAATATCAAAAGCGGATTGGCCAAACGCCTCTTCAATAATGGCCAGGGCTTTATCACTGGGAAATGGCGGTACCTTATCCTGTAGCTTGCAGAGTTCCCGGGCGATATCCGGAGGTAAGATATCCGGTCGCGTCGATAACGCCTGACCAAATTTAATGAATATAGGCCCTAACTCTTCCAGCGTTTTTCGTATGGCCTGTCCGCGCGTCAATTGCTCTTTTCGCCACCAGTTCCAGGGATTTAAGTACACAATAAAACGAAAAGGGGAAAAAAGATGAATCGATACAATCAATTGATCAAGGCCATTGCGGGCCAGAACGGTATTGATGTACAAAAGCCGTATTAATTGTCTAATCGATTTCATGGGAAGCCGTTAATAAGTTAATGGTTGCCTGCAGACGTTCAACATCCAGCGCCAATTCATCAATGTCATTAAAAAAATCATTGATTTCCTCGCGGGAAGGAAACAGGCGCGCTTCTTCATGCAAATAATTGGATACATTATGGTGCATGGAATCCATCCATTGATTTTTAAAGGAAATACCCTTGCGAACGATTGATCCGATTTGGTGGGACACCACGTCTCCGGTGAATCGGGCCAAATGACTTTCCCAGTCAATATCCAGTTCATCAAAGAGTTGTTTAACTTCATAACCCAGCTCAGCATCGCCGGACAGTCGAATTTTATCATTAAACAGCGACCGCGCCCTGGAAGCGGGTAAAATACTGAGGCGGATAAGGCCGAGGGGATTGCTGTGAATGATGGTATCAGGATGACCGTCATAACGATCGAGAAGAATGAGCCGCCGCTCATCAAAGGTAATAAAAAAATTGGCCCCTAACGGTGCGATAATGATTTCAAGCACCTTACCTTGCAGGGGATCCAGTTTGGGCGGGCTGGATTCATCCAGTGCCAACGCATGATTTATGGCTTTCTGAAGTAGTTTTAATGAGTATTTTTTTATCATGGTCGCCTCAATATTTATACGCTATGTGCAAGGCAACGATACCGCCACTCAGGTTATGATAGTGACAATCCTCAAACCCCGCGTTTTCAATCATGACTTTCATCGTTTCCTGATCAGGATGACGCCGGATGGATTCGGCCAGATATTGATAACTGGCACTGTCCCCCGCAAACAAAGCGCCAAGTTTGGGTAACACCGTGAAAGAATACCAATCGTAAACCGGTTTTAACCCCGGCATATCAGGCGTTGAAAACTCGAGTATCATCACTTTACCGCCGGGTTTGCAGACGTTATACATGGCGCGCAGCGCCTCGTCCTTATCAGTGACATTGCGAAGACCAAAACCCATAACAATACAATGAAACGTATTATCGGCAAACGGTAACTTCTGGGCGTTAGCCTGGACATACCGGATATTGTTCAGTAATCCCTCATCCAGAAGACGATTTCTACCTACCTCAAGCATGGCCGCGTTAATATCGGCCAGCACCACCATGCCTTTCGGCCCGATTTTCTTACTGATTAAACGGGTCAGATCGCCGCTGCCTCCCGCCAGATCCAGCACAGCCTGTCCGGAACGCACCTGACTTAACTCGATAGTAAATCGTTTCCATAAATGATGGATTCCCAATGACATCAAGTCGTTCATCCGATCATAATTTTCGGCGACGGATTGAAACACGGCGCCGACTTTTTTTTCCTTTTCATCCCAGTTGACTGATTTAAAACCAAAGTGGGTGGTTTTTTGTTCATCACTCATCCGACACCCTTGTGAATAAATAAGTTTTTTAGTTTAACGCAATTATAGAGTAACAATACGTGATTGAGGCAGATTTTTTTATACTACAGAACCTAATATACTGCGCACGCAATATAATAAATTGTTGTTGTCATTTATTTCACAAATTTGGTATAATTTGTCCACTTACATTCGCGGCCCATTTTCAGGTTCGTGCCAACATGCTTGCCTACATTCGGATCACATTCATTCCTCTGCTAAGCCTGTTTATATTTCTTTTGGGCGCCGGTTTTTTTTCAACCCTTCTCGCTTTGAAAATGACGACCAATCACGCCTCTACCATGATGATTGGTTCCATGACCGGAGTATTTTACGCCGGACTGGTTCTGGGTTCTCTACGGGTTGATCGCTTTATTTTGTATTTGGGGCACATTCGAGCCTATGTTCTTTTTTCCTTCCTGCTAGCCGTCACCTGTCTGTTGCACGGCATTTTTTACAACCTGGAATTGTGGCTGTTTTTGCGCTTTGTCGGTGGTTTTGCGACAGCAGGACTGTTTGTGGTCATAGAAAGCTGGCTATTATCCGTCAGCGTCCCCGAAAATCGCGGGCAAGTGCTGTCTTTGTACATGATAAGCCTGTATGGCGCTCAAAGCTTCGGGCAGTTTTTTCTAAATATCGGTGATCCGCAAACCCGGTTACTATTTATTCTGGCGTCCATATTGTGCCTGCTGTCTGTCATTCCTCTTTATGTTTCCTGGGTGGTACCACCCAAATACGACGAACCATCCACTCTGTGTCTTGGTACGATTATGCGACAATCCAAAGCGGGTTTACTGGGTGCGTTAAGCTCGGGCATGATTATGGGTAGCATTTACGGATTAATGCCTACTTATCTGACTCATATTTCAGGAAGCAAAGCGGACGTAGCCAAATATATGTTTGCCATTATTTTCGGGGGCATGCTCTTGCAATACCCTATAGGCAATCTTTCCGACAGGATGGCCCGACGCCTGGTGTTAATGCTTATCTGTCTGGCGACGGTGACCACGTGCCTTGCGGTGATGGCGATCCACAACACCGCCTCACCGGCTTTCTTTTTCCTGATGATCCTGCTGGGCGGCCTGACCTTCACGTTATATCCTGTCAGCGTCAGTTACGCCTGTGATTTTCTGGACCGACGCGATATTGTGGTCGGAACCCAGGGGTTATTACTGGCTTATAGCATAGGCGCGATGATTGGCCCATTTATTGCGCCCATGTTCATGCAAGCGCTCGGACATACCGGTTTGTTTATCTATTTTTGTGCAGTCAGTATTTTGGTCATGCCGTTTTTTATTCCGCGGAGAATCCTGCCGAAAACATCTCTCGACAACGATGAACGGTCTGCCTTACAGGAAGCAAGTTAGGCTCTGTACACTTGTCTTTTACCAGTTGCAAATAATAGTTTCTTGTAGCCCGTCATGAAGGCAAAGCCGTAATGCGGGAACGTTCCCCCGGGTATTCGCCTGATCTCCTGGCACATGAAACCCGCAATACGGCTGAAAGCCTCCTTACGGGCAACTGAGCTTTTGCAAAAAACTTACGGAAAATGGGCGGATTGCGGCTTGTCATGACGCGCAACCGGCTCCATGTCACTTTCAAGCAGCCACTGGATCTGCGCCTGTAAGTCAATGGCGATTTGAGACACCTCCTCCAAATCATGGCTTTCATAGGCGTTTTGCCCGGGATGCGTCTTTTTATATTGTTCCAGGATGTTATCGCGTTGCTGATGCAACCAGGCGATCTGGGGAGCAAACAAATGCAGCATGCCTTCCACCCATTGGTCCAGAATCTGCCAATAGGGATCTTTCAAGGTCATTTTATAGCGACTCACAAATCCCGGAACATGCCGGGCATCGTACCAGACCTCCTGAGAGACCCAACGGTTCACGGTAAACAGACGAATCGGCTGCCCGTAACAATTCAGGGCAATGGCCACAATATGAGTCATGGGATTATTCATGTTTTTATCCCAGTCGGGCAACGGCGTCGGTTTAATGCGCTCGGGGATCCCCTTGTCTCTTAAAAAACAATGGAAATGGCCGTGCTCCATACTGTCAAAATTCTCGCGATGACAGTGGTAGAAATACTGTGCGCCGGTCTGATGATCAATACGATCACCTTTCGGGTAATGGGCCATGGAAACATGCTGTTCCTGATCCTGCAAGGTGTAGTGAAGAATATTTTTTTGCCGCTCAACCATGATAGTGTGCTGAGCCTGTAAAATTCGCCTGGCGTAGCGCAGCATCTTCGTTTTTTTTGTTGGGCTTAATACCGGTAATTTAAAATTCGTTGTCATGGGTAAATATATAATTATTGCTATGAGACAGGGAACGAGTTAATGAAAGCGGCGAATAATTTGCCGCTTTCACAAGAGGTTTAGTTGCCGCTGCAACCGGAACATCCGCTGCAACCAGAGCATCCGCTACAACCGGAGCATCCGCTGCAACCTGCACAGCCTTTACAACCTGCACAGCCCTTGCAACCCTTACAGCCTTTACAACCCTGACAGCCTGCACAGGCAGTTAGCTGGGTATTGGTTGTGCTGGTTGCGTAGGCAGCAGGCACAACAGCAACTGCGGACAATGACGTCAAGAGCGTAGCTACAGCAATAGTTGAATTTTTCATAGCTTTCTTCCTTGCAAAAATTAAGGTTAAGGACATGAATCCAATTTAAGGGTAGCAGAAAATTTCTTTTTTTTCTGTTTTTTAAAAAAAATTAGCAATTAAGTTATTGTTTTAATTTTATAAAAAAAACACACCGCTCAAACCAACCGCTTAATGGCTGCCAGATACGCAACGTCATCGGGAGAACTGTGCTGGCGTTGGGCGTTCCAGAGGCATTCGGCAAACTGATCGATGATGAGATGCTCGACCAACAGGGCGTCCTGGTATTTTTGCAGTAATTGCCGATGCAGATCGGCAATCCCTGTCGGTTTATCGACAGCCAGTTGATCGCGCACGGCCAGATGCAAACCCATGTGCAGAAAGGGATTGGTTTGTCCCATTTCCGGAAAATAGGCCGCCTCGTTATCGGGCATGGGTTTATCCAGCATGGCGTGGTATTCCGGATGATCGAGAATCACGGCAACGATTTGCCGCTCCAGCGGCATTAGAGCTTGTTTTTGCCGATGCTTGTGCCAGCTGGTATAAAAAAACTGCCGGGTATCCCGGATTTGGTCGCCGTAAAACATAAGGAATGAAGTATGCCAAAAGAAACAGTGTAACGCATCCGGCCGATAGCAACAAATGCAATCCGGTAAAACGGTTGACAATTAACCTATTGTTATGAGATAGTCAACCCCGCGAGGTTGGACTTGCTATGTGTCATTCCACTGGGTCAATTGGCGACACACCGATTGGCCCTTTCTATTTCCCCCCATACGAAAAAAAACTTTTTTTTGTTATTATTTTCTTCAATCCGCTTAATAATGTGATTACAATCGAAATTTTGACGTGTTCAATGGAGGGAAGTGTTATGCCTGGAGATAGTGGAGGAGTTGCAAGTAGCGTCCTGAATAGTGCGGTAACATTTTGGAGCTATTGTGTTGGAAGCAATATCTCAGCACCCAAACCGGGGAGAGTCACCCTTCCGGAAGGGGGGTTTGACTATCAATCCGCCAGTCATCTGGAGTTCCTGCAAAATCAGATAAAGCGTTTCTCAGATGCGCAGAAGGCATTACAAAACGTGGATTATCATATCATCGTGTCCGGCGCGGTAAGTGCGGCCGGCTACGTTGGATGCTGGGTTCTTCCCCTGGTCACAGTCACTCTCGCGGCTGGTTGCTGGGCTACCTATAATGCTACGGTTCGCAAACAATACGACAAAGAATATCGCGAAGCTCTGGAAGATTTAACAGTCGTTTATCAGTGGGCGATGGGCAAGGACACCGGCAATCTCTGGTATAAACTGGGCGTCAAGGAAGTATTGGAACTGATAACCACCTTAGGGCCATGGGTAAAAGCCGAAACCATCCATACCTGGAATGAGGACGACTTAAAACCGGGTAAGCTATACTCTCGCGAACATTTCACGAGAGACAAGGAAGTACAATTGCTCCAATTCGCCAGTGGTGTGCAAACGACAAGCTGGTCATACAAATTGTACGGAGAAGACGGCGTCAGGGACGCTCTTGAAACATTGAAAGCCGGCGTGTCCGCGCAGGTTTCAAATGCGTCCGAAGAGGTCATGGAAAGGATTCATGGCAAACGCCTCTGATCTCACCATTGACTGCCAAGCAGTTTCATACTCAAAAAGACCATGAGCAACCCGCTTAACAATTCCACCCGCCGCCATACGGCGGCGCGGGATAACACATCGGAAAAATAGCGGGTGGTTAAGGTCAGTGAACTGAACCAAAGCAGGCTGGACGTCGCCACACCGAGCACGAATGCCTGTCGGTGGCCGGGAAATTGCGCACTGCCGGTGCCGATGATCACCAGACAATCGATGATGGCGTGCGGATTTAACAGGCTGAATCCCAGGGCCAGAAAAATGATTTGCAAGCGGTTACTGGCTTCTGATCCGGCAGCTCCCCGAGTGCTTGCGGCTTGCCAGGCCCGCTTTAACGCCGAACCGCCGTAATATAAAAGAAACGCGACCCCGAACCAGGTTATCCACCGCTGCAAACCGGGATGGCGAGACATAATACCATGCAAACCGGCCACGCTGGCCAATACCAGAATCACATCGCAGAAAAAACAAATGACGGCTGACAGGATCGGGTGGTTACGCATGGCGCCCTGGCGAATCAGGAAAACATTTTGCGGGCCAAGCGCCATGATCAACGATAGTCCCAGTATTAAGCCATTGAGATAGACCAGCATGATTTTCCTGCACGTCGTATAAATTGTGGCAATTATCACCAATTTTGCATTATTATTAAAATTAATAATTTTGATTATCCATAAATTTTACTTATGAAAATTGATCACCGAGGTTTGCAGGCGCTCGACGCCGTTATTCAGACACAAAATTTTGCCGCCGCCGCAAGACTGTTGTTTATCACCCAACCGGCGGTCAGTCTGCGTATCAAGCAGCTGGAGATCGAGATGGGGCAGCCCTTGCTGGTACGAACCCTGCCCTACCACCCCACACCGTTGGGCGAAAAACTGCTTGGCCTGCTGCATCGCATGCAACTGCTTGAATCCCACGTCCTGCAGGAAATCAATCCGGATATCCCGACCCGTTTATCCATCGCCCTTAACCGCGACAGCCTGGAAACCTGGTTTAGCTCTCTTATCGCTGAACTCCGGCTGCTGGAAACCATCAGCCTCGATATCATTACCGACGATCAGGAATTGACCATTGATTATTTTCGTCAGGGAACCGTATCAACGTGCGTAGGCAGTTATGAGAAATCCTTGCCGGGTTGCGAATGTGTGGCATTAGGACACATGGATTATTTGCTCGTGGCCTCACCTTCCTTCATCCGCCGCTTTTTCTCCAATAATAAACCGCTTAAAGACAATATTCGCAAAGCACCCTTACTGGTGTTTGACAGCCGCGATCGCCTGCACGAACAGTATTTTAATCATTTTTTCAACACAACGTGGACACCCGATCGCCACCACATGGTGCCGTCGGTAAGCGCGTTTAAGGAATTCGCCATCCAGGGTTACGGTTTTGGCTTGATACCCGGAATTGATATTCATGATGAGCTGGCCGCCGGTCTTGTTGCGGAAATCTGTCCGGGCAAACGCTGGTTACAGCCTTTGTATTGGCATTACTGGCAACTACCCGCGCCACCCTATCAACGTTTTATTACCCAAATCAGGGAAGGGGCAAAACGGTACCTGATTTGAGGCCGGTTTTATTCCCTGCCGCCCCCGTTATTCCGAATTAAGGAACATCAACTCCTGACGCCGGATATACAACAACCCTCAATGTACAGGCACGGGATGAGAAGGGATCCCATCCATTAGCCCGTGTTGAGAGGATTGAGCCACTTGTCCGGCAATCCCCATTGACGCTTTGGTCAGGTTGTTGGCCGCCTTCAACCCGCTCGTGGTGATCTCTGCCCAGCGACCGATAAAACCCATGGACACGGCCTGAGCGGCAATGCCGCTTAAACCGGCCAGCAGCATGCTGGTTCCTAACAACGCCGTACCTATCACTTCACCAACGGTGGGGGCGGCGCCGAATCGTATCATGTTGTACAGTATGGTACCCATTCTTTTCAAAGCCAGGGGCAATCCAATCATCAGACTCACATGAGCGGCGGTAAACGCAATCACCCCCATGACTGGGGCTAAAGGCGGGATAAAAGACAAGGCCGTGGCTCCAATGGCAATAATGGAAGCGCACAGAGCGACTTTGGATCCGAAATCTTCCAGTTCATTAACCACTTTTGAAAAAGACCTGGATGGTGTTTGAGCGTATTTGAAATTCAAATCATTGACCTGATAATAAAATCCACGCATATGCGACAGATTCCTCAACCACTGATTACGAGCGTCTACAGGGAGATCAGCGGCACGAATTTCTCGCTCTGTTTTTGCCCAGATATCGCTGAATTCCTTGCGGCGGGTCAGTGCGTCAAGACGGGACGATTGAAATGCCACACCTTCTCTTTCGATAATGTCCTGTAATCTTTGAAAATATTGCTGAATAAGCAGGTTACCTGCATTATTCCGTTGACATTGTTCCAGAAAATACCGGCAGGCTGATTGTGCGAACAATATCTGTCCCAGAAGAATCATGCTTTCCAGTCGCTGCTGTTTCTTGTAGCGCTTCTCTTTGTCCTGTTCCTCGTTGATTTGTGCCCTAAGGGTTTTAATGGCGCTTTTTTCCGACTCATTGAAATTGATCGCCGTTTTAGGAGTGGAGATTCTCAGGGGTTGGGCAATAATGGCAGGCCCCATGAAGGCGTTAATGAGCCTCTGGTGCCCTGGAAACAATTCATTAAGTTTTCCGGTGACAATACCGGCAATATCCCGATATTCATTGGTCTTTAATGCAATGGTCATAATAAAAAAATTAGGCAAACTTGTCCAATTTTAGCCATTTACAGCCGGCGGCGCAAGCCCTATAGTTTACAACTAACATGGCTTGGCCACGACGATTCGGCAATATCCGCCCCGGCACTTTTGTCGCGGGAATAATTAACAACCGGAGTTTTTCCGTCGCTAAAGAAAGGGCTGTATCGACTATACGAGCCTTCTATACTTAATGGTTTATCAGAAAAGAATACCGAACAGGTGTGGGGCAACAGTTCAGCAACGCTTTTAGTAGTTCTGAACCTCGAATGGCCATTGACATAACCATGCTCGAGACCCAGGAAAACAAGATAAGGTTTATCACCATGTTCTTTTTCAATAATTTCCGCAGCCAGGCCATTGAAACTTCGCAAACGAACAGACTCTTCATTGTCAAAATAGTTTCGTTTAATCTTGCTCTCCGTTGAAAGAAGACTCGCATAGGAATCCAGGGCAACAACACGAATACCCGCTTTTTTGGCGGCTTTGACTATCTCGGTATAGCCAGAAAAGCAGCACCCGCTTACAACATCCTTATAATGAAGATAGCAAGCCAGTTCCGCGGGAAGTTCGTCGCTTTCACTATTAAAATAGGCGTTCAGTAACGATTGATGCCTGTCATACAGAAGAAATTCAAAGAACAGGGTTTGTATTCCAAGTTTTTTAAAATAATCAAGATTCTCTATGAGGAACTTTTTAGGAAACTGATGATGATGGATTTCATTAACAAATATGCCCTGTCTAACAGGGCATTGCTTTCTTAGCTCTTGCAGGGCATTTTTTATAGCACCTTTTCGTTCCGCACCGGATAAAAAAGCATGATCCTTATCTTTGAATGTCCATATCGAACGGGGATATACCCGACGTTCCGACAAAACTGCAAATTTTTCACATAACCCGTTAATTTCAGCAATATAATGTTCCAATGATCGATAATGCCAAAATTCATAACGATGTCCCTGCCAGGCTTCAGAAAAGGGATACCGGGTATAACTACCCTGTAATTTATTTTCAAACCCGGCATACATAACCAGCGCGTCTATCTCATCCATATGATAATCAAAATGGATCTGACGATTTTCATCATCAAAATAAATACGGATGGATTCTCGCGGGAATCCCTTGTCGATCAAGGCGGTAACAAGGTTTTCATAACACGCTTTGATGCCGGGGTAATCTTCGCTGTCAATGGATTCCGTGTCTTTACCTTTTAAGATACAAATACTCATCTGACGGTCTACTCGTTACAAAAAATGAACCAGGTTGCAGGTTCTTTTCAGAACAATTTTACCCCGATATCCATACCCGGTCTATAATTTAGGCAACAGAGTTCAACATGAGATTGATAATGAAACGGTTTCGCTTCATGATTTTTCTGTGCTGTTGTTTCTGCTACCCGGCTGTAGCCGCCGTTCGCATTGGTATCCCTTTGTTTATTCCACCATACTGCGTTTACGATAAAGTGGAAGGCGCCCGGGGCTTTGATATTGACATCATAAGCGCTATTTGTACCCGGCTAACATGGCAATGCCAATACGTCCCTATGAAAGTCAATAAGTTATTTCCTGCCCTTGCGGCAGGAAAAATTGATTTTGCCATAGGCGGCCTTATCATCACACCGGAGCGACAAAAAGCGTTTCTCTTCAGCCAGCCTTATCTTCCCAGTTATGCCTATTTTCTGGTACTGGTTAATTCTCATGTAAAAAAAATAACCGATCTGGACGGCAAACGGGTAGGCGCGTTACAAGGACGGGAATATATTAATTTTCTCAGGGAGCGCTTCAATAACCGGCTAACCGTTGTTCCCTATAAATTATTTAGCAACCTCGCCCTCGATCTGAAAAACGACAGGGTTGACGCTATTTTTATGAATAACATCACCGCCTTGTTTTTAAAATATCAGCACCCGAATCAAGTGGATATTATTCATCAGAAATTCCAGGTAGGAAATGGCATGGGTATTGCCACCACGCCCGGCAATGAAGAAAAAATGCGCCAGATTAACCGAGTTCTCAATGAAATAGAATCGGATGGAACGTTTGTTCGTATTTATAACTATAATTTCCAGTTTTTCATACCACAATCCACCCGGAAAAAATAATATTTGTCCCGGACAAGCTCCGGGAAGGTTTACGCACAGTAAGGATAAATGAAAGGCGCACCGGATGCTTGCGCAATTTTTTTATTCCAGCCATTTTGTGCATAAAACTTGCTTGAATAATACATTTTTCCAAGCAAACAGGATTTGTAATGAAAACAAAATTATTCGTTCTGTTAGTTAGTCTGCTTACATGGAGCCAGGTTTTCGCCGAGATCCGTGAAATAGCCATAACCATCGATGACTTGCCCTTTGTTGGATCAGCCAACCATGATCCCAGAAAATTACAGCGGGAGCATGATCGGTTCATGAACATCATGCAAGCGTTAATCGATCGCAAGGTGCCCGCTACCGGTTTTATTATCGCAGGCTCCATTGAAAAAGGGCAATGGGAATTGCTGGAAGCGTTTCGCAACCAGGGGTTTGAGCTGGGAAACCATACCTATTCGCATCGCAGTTTAAACAGCGTCAGCGCGGAAAAATACATTGAGGACGTCGCGAAAGCCGACGACATTCTGACCCCCCTGATGACGAGCCCCAAATATTTTCGCTACCCATATCTTGCGGAAAGCAAAGGGGAACGCCGTGATAAAGTTTATGAATTTCTGGCAGACAGCGGTTACATCATTGCTCCGGTAACCGTCGACAGCAAGGATTTCCGCTTTAACAGCCAACTGTTTGCCATTCCTTACCGCCAGAGACCACAACGCCTCAATTATCTGAAAAAACGCTATTTGAATTTTATCTGGCAGCAAACCTTGCGGGCAGAGGCCAAAGCTGAAAAAAAACATCCGGGAGTCAGCCGCCAGATTTTACTGATTCACGCCAATTTACTAAACAGCCATTTCATGGGTGACATCATTGATATGTATCAGGAAAAAGGGTATCGCATCGTACGTCTTGATCAGATTCTGGCTCATACGGAAACCGGTGAGGAAACGGAAAACGGGGACAACGATAAACCGGCGGCCGGTTCCGTCAGCGATGTCGTCAATGATATCTTTCAATGATCACGCTTTCAGCGACCAGGTTTCGTGAACAGGATTTTCTGGCGCCATTTTTTTACAAAAAAACCGTAGCCCGCAAGGAGGCCTGCGGCCGTATTGCGGGGATCATGCTCCAATATTTTGCCAGTAGAACAGGTAAGTAACCGGGGGAGCGTTATCACATTGCGAAAAGTTGGTACGCCGGGTTAGGCACAGAAAATCCAACCTCAAATTTTCGGCTCACGAAACCTATTGTTTGTCAGGATCAAAATGATCAAAATCACCATCAGCCAAAGGATTATATTCCTCTGTCTCGACTATTTTTTGTTGAAGTAAATCACGCAGCGATGATTCATCAAGCGATTGTTCTGATTTTTTGGACTTATCTTTATCGTCCGTTTTTTTCAGACGTTTTAATACACCTTTATTAAATTCCGGCATGACAGTTATCCATAAATACTCTACTTACCTTGAATTGTAGTACGTCATGAAACAATATTCCGCTTCAAACCTCCTCCCAATCACGTTAACATAAGGCTAAAATTCATACGTTAAACCATATCATGCCCATTTATAATCTGGTTGATCGCGTACTCGGAGAGTTTGATACCGCCCTGCGTACCATGCTGCCGCCGCCTCATCGTGAGAGCACCCGCCCTGTACCGGGAGAAACAGTCGACGAGAAGTACACGCTGACCGAGCGGGAAAAAAAAGAGGTTGCCGGATTAATGCGCGTAAACCATGCCGGAGAAGTCTGTGCCCAGGCTCTTTACCAGGGACAAGCGTTAACCGCGAAACTTACCTGCGTGAAAGAACAAATGACCCAGGCCGCTGAAGAAGAAATCGAGCACCTGGCCTGGTGTGAACAGCGCTTGCGGGAACTGGACAGCCGCCCCAGCGTATTAAATCCGTTCTGGTATATCGGTTCACTCCTGATAGGCGCGGCGGCAGGCATCGCGGGTGATCGCTGGAGTCTGGGGTTCGTCGCCGAAACGGAGAGGCAGGTCAGTACCCATTTGCGGCGCCATATGGAAAAAATTCCAGAGCAGGATGAAAGAACCCGCCATATCCTGGAGCAGATGCACGAAGATGAAACACATCATGCCGAAGCAGCTAAAAACGCCGGCGCGGCAGAGTTGCCCAAGGCACTTAAAAATCTGATGGGAATGGTTTCAAAATTGATGACTAAAACGAGCTACTACCTGTGACCCTATTTAATCTGATGCTGATTTTCTTCGGCATGATACTGGTTTTACTCAACGGCTTTTTCGTAGCCGCCGAGTTTGGCATGGTCAAATTACGAAACACCCGGGTCGCATTGATTACCGAACAATATCCTTTGCGAGGGGCTATTCTTGCCAGGATTCATCAACAGCTGGATGCTTATTTATCCGCCTGTCAACTGGGCATTACCCTGGCGTCCCTGGGGCTGGGATGGATTGGTGAACCCGCCTTTGCCCGTCTGCTAAGCCCCCTGTTACCTGTCTTTGGGATCACGAACTCCGCTCTCATTGAGTTTATCTCGTTTCTTTTTGCCTTTTCCCTTATTTCCTTTTTACATATCGTTATTGGCGAATTGATGCCAAAATCTCTGGCCATCCGGCAAAGCGAACAAATTTCTCTATGGACGGCCGTTCCTTTATACGTCTTTTACTGGATGATGTACCCTGCCATCTGGTTACTTAATTTCTGTTCAAATTTCTTCTTGAAATTATTAGGTCTGGATGTGTTTGATCCCACGGAACAATACCATACCAGCGATGAAATCAAATTGATATTACGCTCCAGTCAGATGCACGGCGAATTAACACCCCAGGCAAGCAGTATTCTGGCACACACCCTGGAATTGGCCGATCTGCAAGCCGTAGATTTGATGCGTTCTTCTGATGATATTGTCATGATCAACAGTCCCATCACCAAAAAGAAACTCACAGAAACCACCAATCATCACCGGTTCAGTCGCTATCCTGTTTTTGATCAGGAAAAAAAGCAGATCATTGGCCTGCTGCATGTCAAGGATGTGCCGCTGTTTCTCAATGATTACAAGGATGATGAGCAACTACCGCTGCAATCCCTGATTCGACCCATACCGAAAGTGTCGCATCGACTGCCGGCTCTGGCCTTGTTACGCCAGTTTCAAGGCGGGATGCCCCATTTCGCTCTGGTTTACGGACGCCATGGCACCATGGTAGGTTTCATTACCCTTGATCATCTATTACATCTGGTTATTGGTGTTATCAAGGACGAATTTCATAAAACGCAAGACACCTGGATTAAACACGGAGATGGCTCTTTAACCGTGAAGGGAGATTGCCCGCTCTATGCTCTGGAACGTGCGCTGGGCAAAGAGATCCTCCTGACGACAGAAGAAGAGGAAGAAGTGGCCACCATAGCGGGTTTGATATTATACAGGCTAGGCAGTGTGCCCGGTGAAGGAAAAACCATCGAATTTCCTGATTTTTCAGCCACCGTTGAAAATACGCAGGGCGCTAAAATTACTCAGGTGAAAATTGTGCCAAACGAACAGGATACAAAGAAATCCGGGTCTGTTGACATTTCGTAGATTGAGGTGAAAATGTAGCTGACTGACAATCGTGAAGTCAAAGGTCAACGGGCGTCAAATAGTAAGGAAGGCTCATGACATCCTCCACATTATTTATCCTGCTGGTGATTTTGATTGCTTTTATTTTTGATTTTATCAATGGGTTTCATGATGCGGCCAACTCGATAGCCACCATAGTGACGACTGGTGTCCTGACGCCTCTGCAAGCGGTGATCTGGGCCGCTTTTTTTAATTTTATCGCCTTTCTGGTTTTTAATCTGTCCGTCGCCAATACCATTGGCAGCGGTTTGATAGATAGCGGAGTCGTTAACACACCGCTGATTTTTTCGGCGCTAATCGGTGCCATATTCTGGAATCTGGCTACCTGGTATTACGGTATACCTTCCAGCTCATCCCATGCGTTAATCGGAGGCCTCGCCGGTGCGGCTGTGGCTAAAGCGGGATTTTCTTCCTTGCAGCTCAGCGGTTTTCTAAAGGTTCTCGCCGGTATCGTTATTTCACCGCTCGTCGGGATGTTAACAGGCTGTCTGCTTATGTTGTTTTTCAACCGTGTTACCCGATCCAGTCCCCAGGATAAACACAACAAGCTGTTTCGAGGGTTGCAACTCGCCTCATCGGCTATGCTGAGTCTGACCCATGGCGGAAATGACGCGCAAAAAACCATGGGCATCATTGCGGTGTTACTGTTTTCAGCATCCTGGCTTGGCGATTCGTTTTATGTTCCTTTCTGGGTGGTGATTTCCTGTCACGCCATCATTGCACTGGGTACTTTAGCAGGCGGCTGGCGCATCGTGCATACCATGGGAACCAAAATTACAAAACTGAATACCATGCGCGGCTGTGCCGCTGAAACGGGTGCCGCCATTATGATCTTTGCCGCAACAGAATACGGGATCCCGGTCTCAACCACACATACCGTCACAGGCTCGATAGCCGGAGTCGGGGTGGTCAATGGCTTCTCCGGCACTTACTGGCCTCTTTTATACCGTATTTTCCTCTCCTGGCTGCTCACCGTCCCTGTGGCCGGATTCATTGCGGCCGCGATCATGCTGACCTGGTTTTAGGCTTGTAAAAACCGGGGTCATTCAAAAGGAAAACAAGGCAATAATTCCCCGAGTCAGGGTCGTTAGGAAAAACACATACAAAAAGAAACCCAGGTAGGCAAGAACCAGAAAAACACCGTCCTTTTCAGCAATCCCCAGCCCAAACAAAATAATCAATACGGAAAAGATGAAATTACTCAATGGAATAGGTAACAGCAACAACAAGGCAAGAAAGAGTAAAATAACACCATGTAACCGCTCCATAACCGGCTGGGAAAAGAACCACCATCGTGGTTTCAGGTAACGTTCGGCATAAATCAGGTAAGGCAGCGTTTTATGAATTACCAACAACAGTTTTGGGGTTGCTATGGTGCGCCTTGCCAAAAATTTTGGCAGCCACAACGCCTGCTTCCCCAGGATCAAATGCAAAGAGATAAACAGGACCGGCAAGGCAAAAATAAACGAAACACCCGGAATAACGGACAAAGGCAAAGCCGTAGGCAACGCGAACAGAATGGTCATTAACCCTAGCGCCTGCTCGCCAAACAGGTTTACAAGCTGCCTGTATGTCAAATGAGTATCACTCGGCGGATTTTTGGTAATTTCTTTCAGCAAACGGGCAATGGAGGTTTGTCTGGTCTGTTTTACGATCACGTCCTCTCCGCCTCTTGAAAAAAACGGCTCATCAGGCTTCTTCAATGCGATTCAGATGGCTGGTAAATCGTCCATAACTAAAATACAGCACTATTCCTATCACCATCCAGATAACAAAACGAAGTATGGTAAACCATGGCAGGTTAATGATCAGATACAGGCAGCTTAATACACCTAAAACAGGAACCACGGGCATAAACGGTGTACGAAACGGCCTGTGCAACTCGGGATGGGTGTAACGTAAAATAATGACCCCGGTACACACCGTGATAAACGCGAATAAAGTTCCGATATTGACCAATTCGGCCAAATCGGAAATAGGCACCAAACCGGATATTAAAGCCATGAGAATCCCGCACAACACAATTATACGCACCGGGGTCATCGTATGCGGATTGGTGCGGGCAAAGAAATGGGGCAACAGACCATCCCGGGCCATAGCGAAAAATACCCGGGTTAACCCGTAAAAAAGAACCAGCATCACCGTAGTCAGACCCGCGATCGCTCCCACACCAATCAAACCGGCCACCAATTTGTGACCCAGCAGTAACATCGCGTAACTGATAGGCGATGCGACGTTCAAGGACGAGTAATGCACAATCCCGGTTAGCAGACCGGAAACGATGATATAAAGAATCGTACAAATGATCAGCGATCCTATAATGCCGAGAGGCAGATCACGTTGTGGATTGATGGCTTCTTCCGCCGCCGTGGAAACCGCGTCAAAACCGATGTAGGCAAAGAAAATCAACGACGCGCCTTCCATGACGCCTTTCCAGCCATAAGGCGCAAATGGAGTCCAGTTCCTGGTATCAACGTTGACGCTCGCAACAACGATAAACAGCGCAATCACTGTCAATTTGACAAAGACCATCATGTTATTGGTTCGTGCGCTGGATTTAACACCCAGAACGAGAAGGGCTGTTAACAGAAAAATAATACCCATGGGTAAAATATTGAGATCGCCGCCGTCAATAGGGCCATGTAATAAATAATTGGGTAATTGTATTTTTAACGCCATCAACAAATCATTGAAATACCCGCTCCAGCCCACCGATACGGCCGATACCGCTATCGAATACTCCAACAGGAGATCCCAGCCGACAATCCAGGCAATGAGCTCCCCGAAACCGGCATAGGCATAACCATAGGCACTGCCACAGCCGCCGATGGCCGCCGCCAGTTCCGCATAGGCAAGGGCTGAAAACGCGCAAGCCAGTCCGGCTACAACATAGGAAAAAACAATAGCCGGCCCGGTTTGTGTCGCGGCAACAATACCTGTTAACACAAAAATTCCGGCCCCGATAATGGCTCCAACACCCAGAAAAACAAGGTCAAAAGCCGTCAGGCATTGGGCAAGACAAACGCCACCATTAATTGAATCCTGAATAGCTTTTTTGCGAAACAAGTCCATGTTAGTATGCCTCTGACGTAGATGAACAACGAGTTATGCAGGCAAGAAACGAACCAGCACGTTTCTAGAAACATCTTTTTAAAAACACTATACCATTAAAAAATAGAAAGCAAACCCTTGGAAAATTTGAAATTTGCATGAAAAAATTACGTTTCGCCCTTCTATTGTGTCTGTCGTCGGTGCCGGTTTTTGCTGCCGCATCGACGGCGTGTTCCGGCACGCCGTCTCTTTTCAAAAAATCATGCCTTCGCCTTCATCAAATCTGGAACGAAGGCCATACGGAAGTCTACCTGCCATTCTACGCCTGGCACAATCGTTACACCTACACCGAAGAAAAATTAAGTAAAACCATTTACAATGAAAAGGCATGGGGATTTGGCCTGGGCAAAGGATTTGACGATGAAGACGGCGACTGGCACGGTCTTTATGCGATGGCGTTTCTGGATTCCCACAACCATGTCCAGCCCATTGCCGGGTATGCGTTTCTTAAAACAGCGCACATAAAGGACAGTGCGCGCCTTGGATTAGGCTACTCCGTTTTTCTGACCCAACGCTCGGACATCTTTAATGGCTACCCATTCCCGGGAGCCGCCCCCTGGATCAGCATCGGTTACCGTCAGGCGTCTCTCTCTGCCGCTTATGTACCCGGCGGTACCAACATTGGGAACGTATTGTTTATTTTCGCCAAATGGTCTTTTGAGCAACTTTGACCGACGCCATGAATACTGGCAAAGCCGTAAATTTTCCTTGCATGATCACTTAGCCCTTGTTACGCTGGCGCCGCATTTTGCACTAACAGGAGATTATTACATGACGTTTACAGCCAAAATAGCGGCACTTGCCGGTTCGTTCCTATTTGCCGGCGCCATCTCGGCAGCGACACCCAATTTACCCGCCTGTCCTGATGCCGGAGCCATCAAAGCCCAGGGCTTGTCCATGGCAGAGCAACTGCTTCCAGGCATGTATATTGCCTATGACGTCGGCCAGTACAATACAGAAGGTTTCTGGTTTTTCGGTATAGGCCCGGTTGAGGCAGAAGACGAGAACGCCGCGCTTGTCTCCGGTAATAAGTCGCTGACCACATTATCAGGCCAACCGACGGCCGAACAAGACGAGGACGGAAATATTTATTGTGCCTACAGTCTGAGTGACGCTAACATGCAAGCCTATGCCGTCGAAATTTCCGGCTCGTTATCGAAAGCCCGTTTCCGCCATTATTTTCATAAATAATATCGACGGTTTTGATGCACATGATAACCTGCTTCAGGTTATCATGTGATCGCTCAGGAGATACCAACCCTATGACACGATGCGACTGGTGTGGCAATGATCCGCTGTATATCGCCTATCACGACAGGGAATGGGGGGTGCCGGTGACCTCAGCGGACAAGCTGTTTGAAATGCTCATTCTGGAAGGCATGCAGGCCGGACTGAACTGGCTGACGGTGCTAAAAAAAAGAGAAGCCATGCGTGAGGCGTTTTACAGTTTCTCACCGGAGCGGCTGGCATCTGCAACCGATGCCGATCTGGCGGTCATGCTTGAAAACCCCGGCATTATCCGCAACCGGTTAAAAATACGCTCTGTGCGCACCAACGCCCGGACTTTTCTACGGTTAGCCGAGCAGGAAAACATCGTCGACTATTTTTGGCAATTTACCAATGGTAAAACGTTGCAAACAAACAGACAAACCCTGTCCGAAATCCCGGCCGTCACAAAAGACTCTGAAAAAATGGCCGGCCAATTAAAAAAAGACGGTTTCACTTTTATGGGCCCAACCACTTGCTACGCGTTTATGCAAGCCGTTGGCATGGTCAATGATCACGTCACGTCCTGTTTTCGCTGGCAGCAGCTGACCTGATCTAGATAAGCTGGCTTGCCCGATAAATATCTTCCAGCAAGTCTTGCGTGGTGCTGCGACTCTTGCCATGACATTTAAAAAAATACAGCCCCGTCCCTCGATTTAACATCAAACTATGTTTTTTATTGGCAAGAATATTTCTGGTATGGCCAGCAATATGTTCAACGGCACTTGATGCGAATTTTTCCACCAGTTTTTCAATTTCATTGGCTTTGATATGGGCTTTCACCGAGCGTGTATTCTTTTTTAACTGTTGGCCATACGCTTGTATACAACCAATCGCGTCATCCAGAGCCTTGTTGTTATGATTCATTGTCTCATCAGGTTGCCGCTCTATCTTCGCCGCTGGCAAATGCACCAGCGGATCATGATAAGGCTTATTGGGATAAGGTAATTTTACCCAACATATTTCCCCTTGCGAATGTTGAACCTTGTTAAGCAAATGGTACGTTAAAAAATTGACCGCGTTTTCCCGGCTATCAAAGCGGATCAGGCCATAATTAGTCTCATAGTATTCTATACCGTTACCCACCATTCTCAGGCCCGTAGAATGAAAATTAGCACCACTCACTAAAAAATTAAAATTGAAAACAGATTGATCATCCAATTTTGATAACATAGCCCATAGGGTCTTACGAATTTTTTCTTCTCGCGTCATCACAAAATACCAGTCCTTACGACGAAGCAGAGTATCTCCATAAGTCCAGTTTGCTCTGAACCTGTGATATAGCCCGCGATCAGAAGCAACCGATAATTGCTCCAGGGATTCTTGTGAAACCAGCTTGCCGTAACGATGGGTATGCCCCCAGCAATACCCGATAAAATCAGATCCCTTAAAGGGATCATACGATTGCTCAAACGGTAAAAAATGAGAGGCGTATTGGCGAATCAATGAATAAAAACAAGCATCTTCATCCCGGATATGATTATGTTGTTCTTCCGCCGTTTTTTTAATATCTTGTAAAATTTTTTGTACGTCTGTTAAACAACGATGACTTCCCATGTCCTTGAATAAAGGGTCTTGCAAAAGATTTTCGATACCATGGATAACCAGGGTTATACATTCGTTATCATAAATTTGCCGTAACTCAACCAGTGTTCGTCCACTGTTTTTATTCTTTTTCACATATTGAAAAAAACCTTGTTGATTCACTTCAGATTCTAATTGTTCCATCCGTTGTTTAAACGCATCCAACTGGATTGCGTTTTTTTTATTTCGTGCTTTTTTTAGCAAGGAATAACAATCAGAATAGTGCATCTTAAATTCCCATCACGATGATTCAACTATTAATGGATTATAAAGGAGAAATATTATCAAAAAATTAATAGAGCAGTAGATATTGAGGCAGCAGGGTATCAATAGTGATATCTATTCCCTTGATATTTGGTAGTTTTGGCCAAACTGTGCTAGGTTTTAAATAAAAAGCACCACAAGGAATTAAGGATGAAACCTTTTTTAGAACAGGCACGTTTTTACGCGCAATACCACCAGCAAGCAGCAACCTTTTATACTCATCTCGTTGGCGTACCCATCCTCATCTTCGCTGTGATGATTTTTCTGGGCTTTTTTCATTTGAGAATGCCTAATGTGTTTGATACGACCTTAGCCAGCATTGCTACTTTAATACTATGGCTATACTACCTGCGATTGAACTGGCGGCTAAGTTTGCTGCTTTTACCGGTTTTGGCCTTATTACTGTGGATTAGTTCCATGATAAGTTACGCCGGCCCCACCCGTTCCGCATTATGGCTGTTCGTGATTTTTCTTGTGCTCGGTGTGGTTCTGCAATTAAGCGGCCATTTTATTGAAGGCAGAAAACCGGCCTTTATGGATAATATGAAGCAGGCACTGATTGCTCCTCTCTACCTGACTGCCGAACTATGCTTCATGGCCGGTTTTATGAAATCTCTCCAGGAAACCCTGCATGGCGGTGAAGAAACACGATCCTCCGAGGACACGGAAATCGAGGATACCACGCCAAAAACAAAAGCGAGGGGACGCAAAAAGAAATCTGGCAAAGACTCGATATCCTGAGTGCGTCACGGTCAGGCTATGCACGCTTGATTTTCAGCGACAGGGTTATGAATGTTTGTGGCGAATGACAAAACACCGATGGATGCGCGAATTACGGGCAAAATCGGGATCCAGGGTTTCCTTGCTGATATCCTCGACCTCATATCGCTGACACAGCGGATCCGCCAATCGGAACTGTCGCCGATTGGTGGAGAAATACAAGACACCTGAGGAAGACAAAACGCCCATGGCACCTTGAATCAACATCTCATGATCCCGCTGGACATCCAGTGTGGTCGTCATACGCTTGGAATTGGAAAAACTGGGTGGATCCATAAAAATAACGTCGAACTTATCAGGCGTTATTTTTAACCACTGCAGGCAATCGTAGTGCACGAACTGGTGTCTGTCGAGATCGAGATGATTTAGACGAAAATTATCTTCCGCCCATTTCAAATACGTTTTGGACATATCAACGTTGGTCGTTAAAGCGCCTCCAAGCGCGGCATGCACACTCGCTGTGGCCGTATAACAGAAGCAATTTAGAAAACGACTTCCCGGTTTCAACCCGGAAAATCGCATACGCAAAGGCCGATGATCGAGAAACAATCCAGTGTCCAGATAATCATAAAGATTAACGATGAATTTGGCCCGTCCTTCCGTCACCACCATGGTCTTTTTCGTTTGCGCCAGTTTCTGATATTGCTCCTTGCCTTTTTGCTGTTTCCTTTTTTTAATCACCAGATTGTCCGCTGCAATACCAAGAACCGACGGAACAACCTGAATGACTTCCAGACTGCGCTTTTCCGCTTTGTGTGCCGGAATGGAGGAAGGCGCGGAATACTCCTGCAAAACGGCGTGGTCATTGTATAAATCAATGGCAAACGCATATTCAGGCAAATCCGCGTCGTAAACCCGATAACAACTGATTTGCTGGCGTTTGGCCCATTTCTGCAAATGCTGCTGGTTTTTCTTTAATCGGTTGGCGAACATTTGCGCGCCTTGCGACAACGAACCTCCGGTAGTACCTTTCAGTCGATTATCCTCGCTTAGCGTCAGGTAATACAGTTTACATTCCAACGGTCCGTTATATAACGTGTATTGTTTGTCGGATCTGAGGCCCAGAGCTTTGGCCAGCATAGGATTAGCCGTCAGGATAGCCGCCTCCCAACCCTGGAAATGGGCATGAAGCGTATGACCCAATTGCTGATAGAGAGGAATCAGCTGGGTCGCCTCTCCCATCCGCTCGCCATAAGGCGGATTGCAGATCACCAGACCCTTGCCGCTGGCCGGGCGATTGTCCCCAACTGCCAGATTGTCAAACGCCACTAAAGGCAAAACCCCGGCCTGTTCCGCGTTAGTATGCGCCAGAGCAATCATCTTTTTATTCTGATCGGCGCCCTTGATGGAAATTTTAGGCGGTTTGACCTGTTGCAGAGCCTGTGCTCTGATTTTTTCCCATAAGGACGGCTGATGCTGTACCCAGTGCAGCAAGGATTGATCATGGCGTAGCAAACCAGGCGCTATTTGCGCCGCCATCATGGCCGCTTCGATAACCAGAGTCCCGGAACCGCAAAACGGATCCAGCAAGGAATATCCCCTGGCTGCCCAATGCGGCCACTTTGCCCGGATAAGCATGGCGGCCGCGATTGTTTCCCTAAGCGGCGCACCGCCAGCCTGGGTACGATAACCACGTTGATGTAAACTGTATCCGGTTAAATCAAAACTGACCGTGACCACATCCTGTTTAAGATGGGCATGCAGGCGAATCTGTGGATTTTCCTTGTCAATGCCAGGTCGATGACCTTGCTGACGGCGGAAATGATCGGCAATCGCGTCCTTGACAACCTGCGCGCCAAACATGGTGTTGCGGATGTGTGCCGACGAACCGTGAAACTCAATGGCCAGCGTTTTATCGACCGTAAACACGGTTTGCCATGGAAACTGCGTACATAATTGATATAAGGCTTGTTCATTATGAGCTTCGCCGCTGAATAAAATAAGCTGGACGCGATTGGCCAGGCGAGACCAGACACATAAATGATAAACAACCGCCAGCGTCGCTGTACCAAAAACACCTTGGGGACTAACACGGTTAACCTGTAAACCCAGGTATTTCAGTTCCTCTTCCAGTAGATATTCCAGTCCTTTGGCACAACTGACAAACAAGGAATAATTCATTATAAACAGGACCTTAAAAAACGAAACAGTGCTGTTGACGCACCTGTATTGCGATTGTTTTGCTGATCTTCAGCCACCTTTTTAACCAATTGACGCAACTGTTGCACATCTTGTGGTTGATATTGATTGACAAACTCGGTTAACGCGTCCTTATCCCCGTTAATTAATCGATCACGCCAATGCTCTATTTCATGAAACAAAGCGGTTTGGGATCGGCTGTCCGCCAAAAGCTCTTCATAGGCTGCAATAATAGCATCGCTGTCAGACGCCCTCATCAATTTGCCGATTAATTGCGATTGCCGTCTTACTCCGCCATGCCCTTTTATGGTTTTAGCATCCATAATCGCCTGTCGCAGCGGAGCAGGAAGGGGTAATCTCTCCAGATCCGACACGTTCAAATCAATAAGTTTGACTCCAAATTTCTGCAATGCTTCCGCATCGCGTTTTTTTTGCGATTTACTCTTATGCTCTTCCATCTCGTTAACCTTTGCCAGGGCCGGACGAGTCGTCCGGCATAACAGCCAATAAACCCGCCTCGTCTATCAATTCCCCGGCTTTTTCAGCCAATAATTGATGTATAAACGTCGTCGGATGAACGCGATCCCAGAATAAATAATCATCACAGCGCAATGGTTCTTCCCGCGCGTGTTCAGGAAATAACGCGTAGACATATCCGGTTACCACCGCTTCATGCAATTGCGGATTTGATTTTATCATAGACCATTGCTGCTCCGTGAGATCAGGATGCTGCTCCTTCATCGCCTGATACAACTGATCATCATCCGGCAACATGGCTTTAAGCCAGCCCGTGTAACCACCGAGATAACAAGGGTCGCTGACATTATTAAGACCATAATCACCGGGACTGGCAATGGCTTCGTTAAAATAACGATACGTGTCAAAATAAATGAACGTAACCTCGGGATATTTTGCCCGTAATACCTCAACCTGATAAGCGAGCTTGCTATTATGAGCCAGCGTTAAATCCGTGAGCAATTGCTGGGTCTGGTTGTCTCTGGCCTGTGGCAAACTTCCCAAATCCGGAAGATTGGCAATAAGAAACTTATTGCCGCCATAACCTATCAAACGTTCAATAACATTTCCAATGGCCGCCGTAACACCATCGGTCAACGGTTCAATATT
This sequence comes from Legionella spiritensis, assembly GCF_900186965.1. Classification (NCBI taxonomy): domain Bacteria; kingdom Pseudomonadati; phylum Pseudomonadota; class Gammaproteobacteria; order Legionellales; family Legionellaceae; genus Legionella; species Legionella spiritensis. The sequence goes on along the minus strand of NZ_LT906457.1, from coordinate 16,695 downwards.
GGTTGGGCCGTTAATGTAATTATTTCCCCCGATCCAGATGGCGTATAATGTGGTCTCCTTGCGGCCATAAGTATGCCAATACAAATAGTTATCCAGTTCAAACGTCAGGGTAAACGGTAAATTTTCCTTGTAGGACAGAACGGCCCCGGCCCCACCAACAGCGTAATCCTGAAAACCTTCCTGATAATCGCCGGGAAAATAATGGCCATATAAATACTCTACCCACAAAGGCCCGTTTGAAAAATGACCTTCAAAATACGGGGGAGACGCCGGCAGGTAATACCAAAGATAACGATAAATATTGCCGTTATCCGACAGGCTGTCGCCGAAAATAACCATGGTGTCAAACTGTTTGTTCGCAGCAAGGCAGGCCAAACTCAACATCAACCCTGCCAATAAACCCGCTATTTTTTTCATAGACTTCTTCCTTAAAGCTCACTTTTTACTTATCAGGTCGCGGCTAATTGCTCGGCTTGAATTCCTGGCCTTAGGCGGAAATAAGTTCGGCTTATCGCATAAAGATTATAAATTAAAATCAAAAGCAGTAACGAATGTAACCAGGTTACGGTCAGATGATTAAATATCGGAATAGTTATAATCACCCCAATGATTCCGGCCAGGCTCAAAACGAGCGTTTTTTTCAACGGAATTCTATCATATTGCAAAAAAACAAGGGTTGTCAGCGGTTGTTGCATGGCGCCTGCCGTGGTCATAATCGGAAACGCGACCATCGGTGAGACATTCAATAAAAATAACACAGCCTGTACCATAACAAACAAGCCGATACCAACCGAGGTTAATGCGCCGCAAATCATCATAGCCACAAAGCCAATGGCCAGTTTATAAGTGTGCAATTCGACCACCTCACCATGAACAGGCATCAAACGCAGCTGATGACAGACAAGCAACACGATGATCAAGGTAAAACAGCACATCATGGCCAGACGAATAGATTGTTTACTCAGACGGCTAACCACCGTACCGCCGATAACGCCACCCAGGCAAGTACCAAAAACCAGTACTAACAAGGTGGCCAGATCGACATCGACAATTTGCATAAAAAATAACGACTCGATAGTACCAGGTATGACCTGGGCGCCGTTATTGACCGCAGGCAATTCATCGTCGGGAAATGTTCCCAATAATTTGGCCAGCGTCACATTAACAGCAAAACTTCCTATTCCAAGCGTATCGGCTATAAAGGCAATAACACCGCTGGCGGTCAATTTGATGTAATCCAGTGGCGACAAGTCAACCCGAGGCTGTTTTTTCAGGCGATAAAACATGGCCGCCACGCAAACCAGCGTGAGTAACAGGATAGAAACAATGATCAGGGAAATCGCCATGAAGCTCTCAACATCAATTTTATGGAATTCTATTCATTAATTCTGAGCAGTCCATTGCAAAATACCAATACCGTCCTTGAGTTATGGAGATGAGAAAGAAGTATAACCCAAGGTTCGCATGACAAACAACGGAATAGTCAGTTTGATTTTTTTAAGAACAAAATATTGGCAAGTCACTAGCATCACTTCCATCTGGTTTTGGCAGGCGCCTGTCATTCCCGCGCAGGCGGGAATCTATGGCTAAATTGGCTCTGTGCTATATCAGGCATAAATTCCCGCCTGCGCGGGAATGACAAGAAATGGCACACTTTGTGCAATGCTACCTGTCAAAACTAAATGGAAACAGTACTAGGTTCCGTGAACAAAATTTCTAATTAGTTGAAAAAAAGGCAGTTTCTATAGTGAAATACGATTTGCCGTCGAAAAATCACTAAAAAACTGCCAAAATGAATAATAACATATCAGAGCAAGTATGGAACCGACTCTATTCTTTTTTGCGAGGAATAAAAGGTCTTCATACACAAGAAGAAAAGAGATTGCGCCGATTTATAGAAGGGATTTGGTATATATTGCGGACGGGATGTCAATGGCGTCTTCTTCCTGATTATTATGGGCATTGGCGCCAGGTTCACAGACGATATAAAGCTTGGTCTGATCGAGGCATTTGGTCTGAATTAATGTGTTCAGTCAGTGATATTGATGATCAGGCCGTTATGATCGATGCAACGATTGTGCGTGCTCATGCTTGCGCATCAGGCTATAGCAAACAAGGAAACGAAGCTCAGGCACTGGGCCGTAGTAAAGGGGGCTTTACTACCAAAATACATGCTGTGGTTGATGGGTTAGGTAACCCTATTCGATTTACTCTAACAGGCGGACACAGAAACGACATTACTCAAGCGGCTGAATTGCTAAAAGAACAGCGCAATACATTAGTACTTGCTGATAAAGGATATGATTCACAGCCATTCATTAGCTCCCTGAAGAGTCATAATTGTTGTCCGGTGATCCCATCGAGAAAGCATGTAAAATGTCCAAGAAAAATTGATAACGAGGTCTATAAAGAGCGGTTCTTAATCGAAACTTTTTTCTCAAAAATAAAGCATTTCCGCAGGGTTTTTTCACGTTTCGATAAAACCATTTCAGCATTCTTAGGGTTTATTCACTTTGCCGGAGCGCTGATATGGATGCGTTAGAAATTTTGTTCACGGAACCTAGGGCGTGTCCTCATTCTGTGAACAAAAAATTTCACAGCTGCAAATGCGGCCAATTGACACCATTTTTTTGCGAAAAGGCCGTAGCCCGTAAGGAGGCCTGCAGCCGTATTGCGGGTTTGCTGTGCCAGTTAGGAACGTTATCCCGCATTACGGCTTCGCCTTCATGACGGGCTACAAGAAATTATTAGTTGTTGCGCAACTATAGTTGTCTTGTTTTCGAGCGGAAAAAATTGGTTCACAGAACCTAGAAACGATTGTTGCGAAAATCGTCCAGAGCGTCCATGACTTCTTCGTGGGTATTCATGACAAAAGGCCCGAGGCGCGCTATCGGTTCTCGCAGTTTTTTAGCAGTGACGAGCAGGCAGTGAACAGGGTTTTCATCCGCGCTGATGGTGATCTGATCACCATCGGTAAGAACCGCAAGCACTTGGGCTTCGACTGACTGCCGCTCAATAAACACGGTCCCATCCAGTACAAACAGGATGGCTTGATGGCCGGGAGAAACCGGTTGTGTGAAGGTTTGTCCGGCAGGCAGGCTGATATCGAGAAACAAGGGGTCGGTCGCAATACCTTTCACCGGTGAAGGCATCCCTGCCGGCGTTTTTCCGGCAATAGCCTTGATACGAACACCTGAGGCCAATGTTTCCACTGGCAATTGATCGGCCGTAAACTCCTGATAGGCAGGCGGTGTCCATTTACGGTCAGCCGGTAAATTCAGCCAGAGTTGCAACCCTCTCATTCGCCCGTTAAGACCCTGCTGCGGCATCTCGGAATGAATAATACCGCTGCCAGCGGTCATCCATTGCACGCCGCCTGCATCTATCGTTCCCTGATGACCATGATTATCCTGATGGGTTATCCGGCCATCAAGCAGATACGTCACCGTTTCAAAGCCGCGATGCGGATGCTGTGGAAATCCGGCCAGGTAATCCATGGGATCGGAGCTGTCAAAAAAATCAAACAGCAAAAAAGGCTCATAAGGATTCTGTCGATCGGCACCTATGTAGCGGTGTAATTTAACGCCGGCGCCTTCCCGCATCAGAGTGCCGGTCAGGAGTTGACTGATTGTGATGGTAACCATGGTACTGCCTCGCAATGGCAAAAGAAATTTTCCAGGGTGACGACGTGACAAAATCGAAGCCGTCCCTTTCTAGCTTAGTCAAAATGATTTGTTTTGACCAGCGGCCTGTTTCTCACCTCATTGCCGGACATAACGCTTTCGCTTATTCTGAAAAATCAGGATAAATCCAGGGAAAAGGAACGTCTTATGAATACACTGGAACACACCGAAGTCGGAAACCACTTACGCATAGATCTTTCGGAGCACAACAATCCTTATCTTTATTACGGCGAACAGGGAGAAATTCGCATACGGCTAATGCGATTTGACCAAACCCTCCCCGAACCCATGGATATAGAACTGTCGACCGGAGAAATTGTGGCGATGGCCGGAGATTATTACACATCCTACCAATGGGATATGAAGCTTAATCTACCGCCTTGCCATGATTTTGACAGTACGGAGGCGCTTGGCCGCCATTTAATTCGTCAACCTGTTCTTCCGGAAGAGCAAAACGCGTTAATGGATGCCTACAACAATCTGGCCGCACCGGATGTCCGCCGCAAGGATATCGACAAAATATATACGATTAGCCAGGCCAGCTACATCCCTTTTTCAACAACACTAAATGATTACGCCAGACAATTGATGATTTACCTGCGGGTAAAAAATTATGGCGAACTCTTAAACCGTAATCAAACCCACTTCACACCCTGGTCCGTACGGGTTTATACCCTCGGCCATCATCTCGCGCTGAATGCCACCCGCATCGCTTACGAACTGTATCAACTTGCCGAAAACGGGGATTATCAACCTCAACACGAAGAAATTCGGGATATATGGAAACAGCTTGAATCCGCACACAGCCCGCTTACCTCCGAAATTATCAGGGATTTGGCCCATCGTTATCATGCTCTGGCTGTAGGTATCGAATGTTTTACCTTTCATTATTTCTCGGATCATTTTGCCGCCGGTCATATGGCGATGATGGGGGATTTGCGGGTGCTGCTTCCACAACGTTTCGGCACAACAATGGGCGGAATTTTGGCCAATAATTTTCATAATGAACTAAACCGGATCGGAGTAAATACCAAACGAATTTATGATCCAACACCGGACAAAAACGCACCAACGACACCCGCGACCGGAGATGACGATTTTGATATCTGCCGCAATTATTTTAACAAAAAGGCCTGTATTGCCGGAATGCAATGCTCCTTACAGGATTTGGAGCGGGTATTAAACGGGGAGGATATTCCTGAACCGCAACAATACGGCGGACTGGAATATTTGCCTGATCTCGATGACAACATTCGTCAGCCCAAACCTTTATTTGTTCCGGGCGATCATGGCGAAATATACGTTCGCAATCCTTTAAACCGGATTCCGGTAATCTCACCGTCGGAGCTTGACGCGATACGCGCCAATCCCAAAGCCTGTGGTTATAAAGAGGTGCGCAATAAACTATCCGCATTCAAGCTTGTTGCGCAATTACGACTGCTTCCGTTTATCTTCGAAGGCAAGGAACAACCTTTAACGGCAGATGAACGGATTCGCATTGAAGAGGATGAGCTGCAGCGCAATCCCCATCGCAAGCCTCTTCCCACGCCACCTTGTGAAACAACCCCAGGGGAGAGTGAAACTATCATCGATTGGCGTAAATCGGCCAGTCCGAATCCACATCGATATGGTCTCGCCAGCCATGGTATGTATCCATCCAGGTCGGAAAAACCTGTTATGGACAACGAAACGGTTGTGGAATCAGCAAGTAATCGCCTGTAATCCCCTGCCAGAAAAGGACTTTCGTAATTTGTCCATTTCTGTGCGAGTCATGCTAAAATGATGACTATTTAACCAAAATCTATTGATACTTTTTAATTTTGACAGAGCGGGTTATCAAATTAGCAACCCAACCTGCCAATTTTTAGATCAGGACACACCCCAGGCTCTGTGAAAATTTTGGTTCACAGAGCCTGACCTAACGGAGAATTTGTCGTGGCATTTTTTAAACGATTACCCCTTTTATTGCTGTTTCTTGCCTTCAACACGGCCATCCATGCCGGTGTTACCCTGACTGATATAGACGGGAGACGCATTTCCTTTGCCGCCTTGCAAGGTAAATGGGTGTTCATAAATTACTGGGCGAGCTGGTGCCAACCCTGTCTCGATGAAATTAAAGAGCTAAACCGGTTTTATCAAAACAGAAAGAGAAAAGTGGCCTTGTTTGCGGTTAACTACGATGCCCTGCCGGTACCGGAGCAAATGAAACTGATTAAACAATACGGCATCACTTACCCCAGTTTACGGCAGGATCCGGGCAACGTCTTGCATTTGGGCGATATACGGGGCGTACCGGCTACCTTTGTATTCAATCCACAGGGACAATGGGTTACAACCCTTTACGGCGGCCAAACACTGGATTCACTTGACGAAGCCATGACGGAAAACCGTAACCAGGGTACCGAATGATTTATATATATTCAAATAGTATTATATATGATCTTAAAGAACGGTAGCCGTATTGCGGGTTTCATGGTCCAATATTGTCCCGGGAGAACAAGTGCGTGCCTAAATGCACGTTTTCCCGCATTTCGGCTTCGCCTTCATGACGGGCTACAGGACTAACCACACACTTTTTTGCAACCGTAAGAAATGTTGTTCACAGAACCTATCCTTCCCCTTCATCGCCATGAATCATAGGTTCCTGAAACAATCGTCGCTTTTGAGCCTGGGTTAGCCGGATTGTCATCTGCCAGTCTCCCTTATCGTCTACGTACTCCGAAACAACGGCGCCTGATTGATAAAGCTGCGCCCTCAATTTCGCGTTCCGGGCTTCGACAAGGATTGTTTCCTCGATGATAACACCATGAAGCTCTGTGGCGATGGCCTTGACCAGCAAATCAAGGCCCGCACCGGTTTTTGCAGACACCCAGACTTTGCAACCGTTTTCCTGTTGATTAAGCTTCGCTTGCCAATCCGGTTGTTGATCAATTTTATTAAACACCTGAATCACCGGCAACTTGTCCACTCCGATTTCATTGAGTACCTGCTCGACGGCGAAAACATTATCCCGCCAGTCCAGATCGGAAATATCAATGACATGCAGCAATAAATCCGCCTGTTCCGTTTCTTCCAGGGTAGCACGAAACGCTTCCACCAGATGGTGGGGAAGATCGCGGATAAAACCTACCGTATCGGCCAGAATGACCGGAGAGGAGCCGGGGAGATCCAGTTTACGCATGGTCGGATCGAGGGTGGCGAACAATTGATCCGCGACGTAGCTGTGACCGGCGGTCAGCGCATTAAAAAGCGTTGATTTACCGGCGTTGGTATAGCCGACCAGCGAGACAGTACATAACGAGGCTTTACGTCGCGCGCGACGATTTTGATCGCGGCTGCGCCGGACTTTTTCCAGACGTTTGTTGATGTATTTAATACGATCACGCAAAAGACGGCGGTCGGTTTCCAGCTGGGTTTCCCCGGGGCCGCGAAGCCCTATTCCTCCCTTTTGCCGCTCCAGGTGCGTCCATCCCCGCACGAGACGGGTGGACAAATGCTGCAATTGCGCCAGTTCCACCTGAAGTTTCCCTTCAAATGTGCGGGCACGCTGGGCGAAGATATCGAGAATCAAACCGCTGCGATCCACAACCCGGCATTGCAATAAACGCTCCAGATTGCGTTCCTGCGAGGGGGACAGTTCGTGATTGACCAAAACCAGTTCGGCCTGGTGATGTTTAACGGCAGCCTGGATTTCTTCTGCCTTGCCAAGGCCGACAAAATATTTCGCCTCAGGCGTGGCCCGAGACCCCGATATACAAGTCATTACTTCCGCATTCGCTGAAAGAGCGAGCTCCTGAAATTCAGCAAGGGCCTTGCCGGCATCAATACCGGGTAAGGCCAGTTGCACCAAAACAGCACGTTCTCCACCTTGCGGGCGCTCAAACAAAATTGCAATTCCACTACAATAAAAGGACGCTAGTCTGCCACATTTTCCTCATCCTCACCAGTGGGTATTTTAACCATACGCGACGGCACCACGGTGGAAATGGCGTGTTTATAAACCATCTGGGTAACCGAGTTTTTTAACATGACGACGTACTGATCAAACGAATCCACCAGTCCATGAAGTTTTATCCCGTTAACCAAAAAAACTGAAACAGGTACCTTTTCCTTACGCAGTTCATTGAGAAAGGGATCTTGTAATAAATGATTTTTTGACATTGCCTTCTCCTTATTTTTTTTATTAAGGCAACCACACATTTTTAGTATAGACCTGTTTGTTTTGTAATTCTTGGTTAGTTTGCATTTTTATTTTTCAAAAAGATAATTTATAAACAAAAAATACGGATGCTTGGATAGAGGGAAACAGCCTGCTACACTCTTCTGTCGTCCAGCTGTTTTAGCTTGCTTTAAAATGATAAGGAGTGTTACATGAAGTATATCAAAGATGAATTATTAACTGATATCCCTGCTGCGGCAAAGAAACTTCTCAAAGATGATTCCCTGGTTGAAAGTGCGGAAGCATTAGACCAGATGGAGAGTCATGAAAAGATCGCCCTGATTTCCGAAATGATCTTTCAATGTGATAAAAATGGACTGAAGGATTTGGTTCATAGTAATGAATCTCTGCGGCATCATGCAGAAAGTGAAGACAGCTTTCATGCCCTTTTGTCAAAGGGTCTTGAAATCGGTCAACGTGCCCAGGCCATGCTGGATAGCCGAAATAAAAATCCTCAGCAATATTTGCTCGGGAAAGAATTCAATGAAGGCGCCTTATTCCATCAGTTTCATCAATTAAGCTGTGATCTTTTTAACAGGGATAGTAAAGCCCTTGCTACACGACTGGTTTTATGTACCCCGGAAGATAGAAAGACTCAACGAGAATTATTGAATAATATTCGAATAGTATTTGAAGGGAGCCAATTTGCAACCGATGTGGGCAGCGCATTTGAATTAAATCGTTATCTTATGAAATTCACCGACGACGCTTCTATCGATGATGCCCTGAGTGAACTGGAGAACATGAAGCAATTGTTGGTCGATTTCCCCGGTATTGTAGAGGGCAGGCTGTCCGGCAAGGAATCCGAGATTGCAGATAGATTAATGGAATCCAAAAGCTATAAACCTTCCGCCATCAACAGAATGCTGGAAACAGTTACGTCTTCAGCGGTCGAGAAAGATCATCCGTTTAGAGCCATCAGTACCTGTCTCGGTAAACTGGCAGAGCAAAGGCGAGAAACGTTAAAAGCCAGTAACGCTCCGGAATCGACATTTTTCCAATCTGCTGAACTGCGGGCGCGTAAATCATCAAAGTCTTCCGCTTCCGAAGAAGATCGTTTACTGGAGGAAGACAAAGATCATAAAAAAACACCCGGTTGCCTTCCTTGCTGGCCATTTTAATTCATCTGCTTTCCATTCCGGTGCCTGTTCTTTGGGCACCTTTTTTTAGTTCAACCAATTACTATTAAAAGCACGCACTGTGTGTTATTATTTTATACATAACGTCTTTAAATTTTACTTTAAATGGCCCGTACAAAAGTAATAGTACAAGGTGTGATTACCGCCCTTCTTCTTCCAACGGGGATATTCTTAAGCCTGGTGTTATCCGCCCTTTTTTTAGCGCTTATGGCCTTGGTTTCACCTGTTCTTGTTGCTGGTCTGGCTATAAGCGGTGCGGCAATAACGTCTAAAAAAATACTGGACAAGCTTTTTCCTCTGGATTTTAATCGCCCTGAACCTAGTCCTCTGAAAATGGTTACCGTTGGCGCTGCAGGAGTATTGCTTGGTTTTGGTTTTATGCTTTTGTATCTGGCTCCATCAACACTACTTGCCCTGGCATTTTTTACCGTAGCGACTTGCGTGATTTTTCCCTATATGAGTGTCATGATACCTTATAGGGGTGCGAAGATGATTGTGGATTTTTTTGAGTCAACTTTTTTTAACTCAAGCAAGCAATCAAAACGACATGACAATCCATTGAGTAGAAACGATTATGTCTCATCAAAAGACAAGGATGATGACAAGGAGACTTTTCTGAAAGCCAACGATGAGTTGCGACAACCAACAACGAATCAAGGGAAGCATCATGGCAGTTACGCATTCGGACTGCTGCGTCGGCTTAGCAGAAGACCATCTACGACAACAATAAAAAATCCGAAGAGTGAAGTACATGGCTATTCTCATGATTTTTCCACATCAACCATGCCTTAAACCCCGATGGTTTTGAGAAATATCTTACAAAGTGCTCATCATAATCCTGCAAGACTTTTTGTCTTTCGTGAGCGATACTTAGATCATACAGGATGACATGGATTGTCTGACAGGAAGTCAACAAAAGGGACCAGCACAATGGATGTGCTTCGCTGCAAGGATGCGGCTTTTTTTGAAGACTGGCAACATAGGTCGCTATTCCATTTTTTCTCACAATAATCAAAAGCGTTTCTTCACTATTTATCCATAAAATTTTAGTCTCTGTACACGTATCTCATCCAAAAATTGGTAGCCGTCGCCGTCATGAAGGCAAAGACGTAATGCGGGATATCATTCGAACAGGTATTTACCTGAACTACTGCAACAATATTGGGAGATCAAACCCGCAATACGCCCGCAGGCCTCCTTACGGGCTACCGTTTTTTTTGCAAAAAATTGCGCAAAAAAACCATTAACATTGCTGTTTATACATCAATATTTCCGGCTTCCAAAGCATTGCTTTCAATAAAATCACGGCGTGGTTCTACATGATCGCCCATGAGCGTAGTAAATATTTCATCGGCGGCAACCGCATCCTCAATATTGACTTGCAACATGCGGCGTACGTCCGGATCCATGGTTGTTTCCCAGAGTTGATCGGGGTTCATTTCACCGAGACCTTTGTATCGTTGAATGGTCTGGCCACGCTTGGCTTCATTCATCAACCACTCCAGCACTTCTTCAAACGTTTCAACCTCTTGTTTTTTATCACCGCGTTTTATGAAGGCACCCTCATCAATTAAGGAAACCAGTTTGGTACCAAGATTGGCCATATCCTTATAATCTTTGGACTGGAAAAATTCGATATTAAATCGATGTTCATGTTCAATACCATGCTGCGTAATGGTTACTTGCGGAAGATATTGATTCGTTTCCTGATTATGGTAAACAAAGACCTTATATTGGTGGGATTTTCCATCGATCTGCTGCAGACTTCGACTCAATTGTTCTGTCCAGTTTGCCATAGCATCCTGACGCGCAAAGTCATCCTCATTAAGTGCGGGCAAATAGGGGATCCGCTTCAATATGGCTGCGTCATAGCGTCTGGAATGACGTTTAATGATTTTTTCAACCCGGCGATATTGCCGTACAAGCTCTTCCAGTACCTGTGCGGCAATAGCGGGTGCGTCGCTGGACGGGAAAAATTCCGCGCCATCCAGCGCGTTCTGAGTCAGATAGTCTGCCAGTGCGTCATCGTCTTTTACGTATTGTTCTTGTTTGCCACGTTTGATTTTATAAAGTGGAGGCTGGGCAATGTAAATGTAACCACGCTCTATCAACTCAGGCGTCTGCCGATAGAAGAAAGTAAGAAGAAGGGTGCGAATATGCGAGCCGTCGACATCGGCATCGGTCATGATGATAATGCGATGATAGCGGATCTTATCGGGATCATATTCATCAGGACCAATCCCGCAGCCTAACGCAGTAATCAATGTTGCTACTTCCTGAGAGGATAACATTTTATCAAAACGGGCTTTTTCCACATTAAGAATTTTTCCTTTCAGAGGAAGGATAGCCTGGAATTTCCTGTCTCTGCCCTGTTTTGCAGAACCGCCGGCTGAATCACCCTCAACAATGTATAATTCCGACAATGCGGGGTCTTTCTCCTGACAATCTGCGAGTTTACCGGGAAGTCCGGCTATATCAAGAGCACCTTTTCTACGTGTCATTTCTCTTGCGCGGCGTGCCGCTTCGCGTGCCCTGGCCGCATCAATAATTTTACCAACAATTGACTTGGCAATAGATGGATTTTCCAGCAGAAAATCATTCAATTTTTCAGCCACCACCGATTCGACAACGGCTTTTACTTCGGAAGAAACCAGTTTATCCTTGGTTTGTGAAGAAAACTTGGGATCAGGTACCTTCACCGACAATACCGCTGTTAATCCCTCACGCGCGTCATCACCGGTTGTAGTTATCTTGGCTTTTTTGGCAAACCCTTCATTTTCAATGTACGTATTCAACGTTCTGGTTAAAGCCGCTCTGAAACCAGCCAAATGGGTTCCTCCATCGCGCTGTGGAATGTTGTTGGTAAAGCAGAAAATGGTTTCCTGGAAAGAATCATTCCACTGCATGGATAACTCAACGCTGATGTTGTCTTTTTCTGCATTTAGTGAAAAAACAACCGGCATGATAGGCGTTTTATTACGATTAAGATGCTCGACAAAAGCCTTGATTCCCCCCTCGTACCGAAATGTATCCTGTTTTTGGGTACGTTCATCAAGAAGATGAATACAAACCCCGGAATTAAGAAAAGACAATTCCCGCAGTCTGCGAGCCAGAATATCATAATGAAATTCAATATTGGAAAATGTGTTGGCGCTGGGCTTGAACCAAACCTGTGTTCCCGTTGCAACAGCGTCACCCGTGACAGCCAGCGGTGCGTCTGGTACCCCGTTACGGTAGTGCTGTTCGTGGACTTTATTATTACGCCGGATGGTGAGATGCAGTTCTTCGGAAAGCGCGTTGACTACGGAAACGCCTACCCCGTGCAAACCTCCGGAAACCTTATAGGAATTATCATCAAATTTGCCGCCTGCATGGAGGATTGTCATAATCACTTCCGCCGCTGATCGCCCTTCTTCCTCATGAATGTCAACAGGAATACCGCGACCATCATCTTTAACAGTGATCGATTCATCAACGTGAATAATGACATTAATTTCCTTGCAATGCCCTGCCAACGCTTCATCAATGGCATTATCAACCACCTCAAAAACCATATGATGCAGGCCGGTTCCATCATCCGTATCGCCAATGTACATTCCCGGTCTTTTTCTGACCGCATCCAGTCCCTTCAAGACTTTAATATTGGACGAATCATAACTAGCATTAACCGACATAAAGAATTCCTCTGTTCCTGATTCCGCTGCAGCAAATAATACATTATACCACTTTTCCCCAGGGTATTATATGATTCATGAGGATATGAAAGACAGGAATACCTTAGGTTCTGTAAACATCATGTTTCATGTTATAGCGGTATTTGTTTCACGTGAAACATAGAACCTGTCACAGCGTTTTATTGATTCTGTCTTGCTGTATATGGAAACGATCCTGGTACTACTAGTGGTATTTTGCAAAGGATCCCTATTTATGTACACATTTTTACTCATTGATTGAGCTCATTTATGCTCATTGCATGTACTCATTTTTACTCATTGATTGTCATCTTTGCGCAGGCGGAGATCTATTTTAACGTGAATGGATTCCCGATTTCTCGGGAATGACAGAACTTACCACGGTAGTACTAGGCTCTGTGAACCAAAATTTTTTGCAGATGTGAAAATTTTGGTTCACAGAACCTAGGTACCTAATCTATAGGTTTGGAAATTGCTGTTGCCAAACAAATTCAACAAAGGCTGGTTGGAATGAGTAGTCAGGAAATACTGCCCATCGTTATCCTTGATGTACTGTAACAACCTGTAAAGGTGATGTTCGTCAAGTTCAGCTGCAACATCATCGATTAAAAAAAGACAAGGTTTATCAAGCAGCAAGGCCTGAGCAAACTTCAAGGCAAAGAGCAGAATTTTTTGCTGACCCCGTGATAAAAAATGCCTGGCCTTGTGCTCATCACATTGAAATAGAATATCAGCCTGATGTGCACCGTAATGAGTGAATTGTCTTTGCAAATCCTGCTCGATGGTGTCGTTTAACACCGATAATAATGATTTTCCGTCCCCACGTTTATCCCAGCCTTTATAATAGTGCAAACGACAAGATACATCAGTTAAACGAGGCAGCATTTTTTGAAAGGTTTGATCCAGTGTATCAACGTAATCCTGACGCATAACATGTAATTGTTCTCCCAATTCTGCCAGTAATTTATTCCAGGGAGCCAACATCGTTGATTGAGCACGCTGTTTTAATAAAATGCTACGTTGCTTAAGCGATCGTTTATAGTTTTTCCATAGCTGATGGTAATCGTGTTTCACGTGAAACAATCCCCAATCCAGCAAACTTCGCCGCACGGAAGGGCCTGCATCAATAATTTGAAAGATATCCTGATAGAAAACCTGGATTGGCAAAAAACGCGCCAATTCACTGTTGCTAAGGCACGGATTCGTATTAATACGAACGGACGTTGGTGCCGATAATGATTTACTTATGGAAATGGTTTGCTCATCGCATGTTTTGGCAAAAACAACCAACTCCGATTGTTGAAACGAAACCAGTGATGATATTTCCCGCGAGCGAAAGGAATGTCCGCATCCAAGCAAATACAAGGCTTCGAGAAAAGAGGTTTTACCGCTGCCATTGACACCTGTAATGACATTAATTTCAGGATGCAGATCCACACGTACCTGGGATAGATTGCGTAAATGATGAATCTGCAACTGGGCAAGGGTCATATTTTCATTGGCATGATAATATATTGATAATTTTCATCCTGCAAAGATTCAACAAGGATGCTTCTATCGGTGGTTGACATGGAAAGTCGTACCAGCCCATCCGGAAAAAAGGTCAGCACGTCCAAAAGATAACTCGCGTTAATACCTATTTTCAATTCATTGCCATCCACATTTGCTTCCAGCAACTCCGTCGCTTCTTCCTGCTCCTGATTATTGGCAATCAATGTCAGGGAGTTGGGCTGTAAATGGATAAGAACGGCACGAGATTTTTCATTGGCGAGAATAACAATACGTGATAAGGCCCGCTTGAGATGATCCCTATCAATAAGCACAAATTTATCATGATCCGTAGGTATGGCCTTGGCGTAAGGAGGGAATCTGGCTTCAATTAATTTCGTTGAAAACGTGTAATGTTCCGTAACGAGTCGAAAATGACCTTTACCCGCCGTTACCGTTATCAATTCATCCGCAATATTATTTAGCAAACGAAGCATTTCCTGAACACCTTTACGTGGTAATAAAAAACGATACTCACCCAAGGATTCATGACACTGGGATTTACAAATAGCCATACGATGACCATCCGTAGCGACTGCAGTCAACGTATGACCGTTAATTTCAAGTAACAGGCCATTTAAGAATATGCGAACATCCTGTTGCGACATGGCAAAATGCGTGGATTGAAATAAATGAATCAAATCATTCCGATTAATGGAAAATTCCGTATCGCTTTTATCCAAATCGCTCACAGGAAATTGCTCCGCTGGCAACGAAGCCAGTTTAAACTGACTTCGTCCTGATTTGATGGCTACGGAACCGGATAACAATTGTACCGTGACATTCGTTTCTTCATCCAGCGAACGTATTATATCAATAAATTTCCTGGCCTGAACAGTAATTTTACCCGTTGACTCAGACGAGGCGCAATTTAAATAGGCGGACATTTCTATTTCCAGATCCGTTGCGGTAAGCACCAGCCGATTGTCCGTGAGATGAAGCAGGATATTAGCCAGAATAGCCAGAGATTGCCGCTTGTCCACAGCACCGGCTACGGTCATTAAAGAAGGTAATAATTTGTTTTTTTCAATGGTTAGTTCAAACATGCTTACTCTCAATCACGACGATAGAATGCGCATCAAATTTTTATGATCTTCCGCAAAATCACTTTCATTCTGAACAAGTTCTTTCACTTTACGGCAGGCATGTATGACCGTGGTATGATCACGCCCTCCAAAATGATCACCTATCTCAGGCAAACTATGGTTAGTGAGTTCTTTTGCCAGTGCCATAGCCATTTGTCTTGGTCTTGCAATGGATCGGCTGCGTCGTTTTGATAACAAGTCAGCGACCTTGACCTTATAGTATTCCGCCACCGTTTTCTGGATGTTTTCAATGGTCACCAGTTTGTCTTGCAATGCAAGAAGATCACGCAACGCCTCATGCACAAAGTCAATGGTAATAAGCTTGCCGGTGAAATGAGCATTGGCGATCACACGCCGTAAAGCACCTTCCAGCTCCCGAACATTAGAGCGTATGCGTTTGGCAATAAAAAAAGCCACTTCATACGGCAATTCAATATTGGATTGTTCCGCCTTGCTGATAAGAATGGCTACCCGTGTTTCCAGTTCGGGAGGCTCAACAGCGACCGTTAATCCCCATCCGAAACGGGATTTTAACCGTTCTTCCACGCCTTCAATTTCCTTGGGATAGCGATCACTGGTTAAAATAATTTGCTGTTGTCCTTCCAGTAACGCGTTAAACGTATGGAAAAACTCCTCTTGTGAACGATCTTTACCGGCAAAAAACTGAATATCATCAATAAGTAACGCATTGAGAGAACGATAGAATCGTTTGAATTCATTAATGGAATTGGTTTGCAGGGCTTTCACCATATCAGCGACAAAACGTTCGGAATGAAGATACAGAACTTTCGCCTCGGGATTGTTTTTCAGGATGGTATTGCCAATGGCATGCATCAAATGGGTTTTACCAAGCCCTACTCCCCCATAAATAAATAATGGATTGTAGGCGTCCCCGGGTCTTTCAGCCACTTGCAGGGAAGCGGCACGTGCCAGTTGGTTGGAATTACCTTCGACAAAGGAGTCAAAATGAAATTTTTTATTCAAATAACTATTTTTATAATCAGCCGTCTTTTTGACGACAGGCCTGGTCTTCTCCGGATTTCTCGTATCGACCAGAGGTGCAGATAACTCGGTTCTGCTGGCAGTTTTACTACCTATTTCAATAATAACGGATGAAATCAGTTCTCCACCGATTTGCGTGGCCAGCTCCTTGATTCTTTCGTAAAAATGCTTTTTTACCCAGTCGACTACAAAACGATTGGGAGCTAATAATATCAGGCTGCTATCCTGCATTTCAGCATGCAACGGTCGTAACCAGGTATTAAACTGTTGAGGAGGAAATTCCTCCTCCAGAAGGCCCAAGCACTTCTGCCACACATTTGCAGACAC